>NZ_JBFAIR010000008.1:0-311111 GCF_040654815.1 Streptomyces sp. NPDC050619
GGGCGTAAGAGCGCTGCGGGGCGGGGGGGTTTGCGCGGGGGGGTGTTGGGGGGGGTTGGGCGGGCTTCTCCTGTTTTCTCGGGGTATGGGGGGGGGGGGGGGGCGGCCCCGGCGTAGTGCCGGGGCCGCCCGGGCGGTCTTACGGGGTGCGGCGGGCTGGAGCGGGGCGCGAGGGGGAGCCGGCCGGTGCCGGATGATGCGCGGCGGGGCGGGCACCACGGGTGCGGACGTCGTGCACGGCCTGCCGGTAGGCGGCTTCGTCGAAGACTTCGGGCGTGCAGTTGACCTCGTACCCGGCCAGGAGCAGGGCAGGGATGGCGCGGGTCGCCAGACGCTTCTGCTCGTCGGCATCGAGGTATTCGGGCACGATGTGCCAGATGTACAGCGGCGCGCCCGTGGGGTATTCGTGGCGTTCCAGGCCGAGCTGCTCCAGCAGGCCGTGGAGTTTGGCGGGGGCGCCAGTGGGGGTGTCGGCGTGGATGGTGGTCGTCAGGGCCTTGATATAGATCTCGACGTCCGTGCCGTATTCGTCGGCCAGGTTGGCCATATGTGTCTCTCCGGGTTCAGCGGCGGCGGGAGGCCGGGGCTGGGCGTTGCTCGGCGGCGGTGTGGGGGCCGCCGGTTGCGGAGCGCGGGCGGCGTGGTTGCGGGCGCGGAGGATCACGTGCGCGGCCTGGCTCAGGGAGCTGGCGGTGTCCCCGAGCCGTGCGAGGGGTTCGGGTTCCTCGCCGGGGGCAGCCCGCTGGAGGTCACTGGCGGCGATCCAGCCCCGGACGACCACTTCCCTGGTGAGGGGCAGCAGCCCGTTGACCGGGGCGGCGATCTCGGTCAGCACCTCGGCCACCGCACTGCTGGTCCTGGCGGCCGAGGCCCGCTCGGCGAGCTGGGCGAGGTAGCGCAGGGCCGCGTCATGTTCGCTGTCCGGCGTGGCCAGCGCGTTCAGAGCGGGGTCGAGGTGGACGCTGTGACCGGCGGCGAGCAGGGCATGCGAGGCAGTGGTCGCCTTCAGCCGCTGCTGCTCGACGGGCAGGCCGTGCGGAAGTCGGTGGTAGTCCCCGCGGGGTCCGGGGACGGAGAGGAAGCCGCCGGTTCGCTGGAGGATGTCCGCCGCCTTCTCGGTGCCGCCGATGGCGACGACCAGGCCGGTACGCGGGTCCTTAGTGATGGTGACGTACTCCAGCACCCAGAACTCGGGCTCCGTCTGCTTCATCGAGCCCTGGCGGTCGGCGTACGGTCGCTTGCCGGGGAGGGCGGCATGGAGGCTGGGGCGGAGGTGGGCGCGGTCCGGCCTGCGGGGTGCTGGAGGGCGGTGCCGATGCCGAGGGCGTCGAGCTGAGGGCCGATCTCGCGCAGGGCGCGTGCCTGCGCCCCGGTGTCGCAGCCGCTGAGGCGGTAGATGCCGCTCTGCGGGTCCTGGACAAAGCCGTTGGCGACGAGGATCGCGCCGGCACGGTCGTCGACGGGGGCGGTGGCGACGCTGCCGTCCGGCTGCCAGGTCAGGACGACCCGGTCCGGCTGGGAGGGCTGGATGCCGCCCAGGGCGTTGTGCCGGACCTGGGCGAGCGCGCTGTCATAGCGGGCGAGCAAGTCGCCAGCGACCTGCTCGGCGCCCAGGAACGGGTCGTCCACCAGGGCGATGCCGTTGGGCTCGGGGACGGCGCGGTACGCCTCGTCGGGCAGGGCGCGCGGGGCGACGGCGGCGATGAGGAAGCCGTCGCGTTCGTCGTGCTGGTCCACAAGGACGAGCTGGGCGCCGTCGGGGCGGCTCAGGACGGCTGCCTGCCGGAGCGGGTGCTCGGCGAGGGAGGCGGCGACCAGGTCCAGGTCCCAGATGCGGTCGGTCAGTTCGGTGAGGTCGTCCTTGGCGTCCGGCGGAAGGTGAGTGCTGGTCCAGGTGTCGGGGAGTTCGCCGGCGAGGACGTCGGCGTACGAGGCGAGGCGCTCGGAGGTGTCGTAGTCGTGCATGGTGTCCTTGGGCGAGGTGGGGGTCAGCGGCGCAGTCCGGCGGCCACCGGTGGCGGCGGGGCCGGGAGCGTGCGAGGCGGGGGCGGGCAGGCGCACACGGCGGAGCGTTCGCGTTCGGTGGCGGGGACCTCTTGGGTGCAGGCGCTGCGGCCGGGGTGCGGTGCGTGCCGGTCGGCGAGGGTGTTGCGGGTGTCGGCGAGGTCGGTGCGGATGATGTGGAGGTGCTCGTCGGCGAGATAGCGCAGCCGCCGGGCGATGTAGGGGTCGGCCGCCTGGCCGAGCCCGTCGTGGAACTCGGCGGCGGCGGTGAGGACTTCCTCCAGCGCGGCGAGGATGCCGTCGTGGACGGCGGTCAGCTCGGTCAGGGCGTCGGCCGCCTCTTCCGTGGTGGTGGCTTCGCGTATGCGCTCGGCGATGTGGGCTACGGAGGAGCCCAGCGGCAGGTAACTGGCCGGACGGGAGTCGGTGTCGAAGCCCTCGTCGCAGTCGACGTGGTACCCGGCGGCCCGGAGGCGGGCGACGGCGTCGGTGGCGAGTGCGGACTCGTCGTCCTCGGTGAGGCCGGTGGGGGCGCGGTGGTAGGTCTCGTGGACGCGGACAACGCCGATGAAACCCGCGCGCTGCAGGACGCTGTGCGCCTCGGAGTCCCCGCCGCGGGCGAGGAGTTCGTCGGAGTGCGGATCACGGCGGATGTCCAGGAAGCGGTCGGCGAGGGGCAAAGAGACGTTTCTCCTACGGTGATCGGTGGGCGGTGTGCCGGGCGATGGGCGGTATGGCGGCGACCCGCAGCTGGACCAGCTGCGCGGCGGTGCTGTCCAGGTCCTGCTGGATGGCGTGGAGGCGGCGGGCGATCAGCTCCAGACGGTGCGCCGCGTCGATGCCGGCGGCGCCGGGCTGGCGGGCGATCCGGTGCGCGGTGTGCTCGACGAGTCCGCGGACCGTGGCCAGTGGGCCGGCCTGCTCGTCGGCGAGCTGCGTGAGGACGCTCGCGAGCTGGGCCGATGCCGTGGGCGCCGGCCGGACGGCGGGCCGCGTCGTGGGCCTGCGGAGGGGGATCAGGTGGAGGTCCTGCTCGATGCGGCGCGCCTCGTCCGAGAGCCGCCACAGGATGTCTGCGGGCGGGGCGTGCCACGCGCCGTCGAGGTGGATCAGGCTGGCGATCACATCGAGGCGTCCGGGCTGCGCCTGAACGGCAATCCACCGGCAGCCGTGCTCCTTGCCGGGAATCTCGATACCGGCGGCCCGCGCGAGCCGGTGGGCTGTTTCGGCCCACTCGGGGCCGGTCAGCTCCCGGTCGTCCGGGTGAAGCTGGATGTCGAGGTGGAGGATCGCCCGCCGGTCGTCGCCCGGGCTGGCTGCGAACGGGTGCTCCAGATAGGGGTCTTCGAGGTGCTCGGCCCACTGGACGGATGTCCAGGTCTTCTGCTCGTCGTCCAGGGTGAAGTAATCCAGGCCCGGCCAGTGGGCGACGACCGTGTACTTGGTCAGGCCCTCGTTCGGCGAGACCGGCCGCCCCAGCGCCTCGGCGAGCGGGTCGTGCGGCGTGTGGGTCCGCTCATGGAGGCGGGGAATCACCGGCCGCCCCGGATGTCGGCGATGTGCACCAACTGGTTGAGGGCGGTGGTGGTGTACCAGCCGCAGTCGATCAGCTCGTTGCGGCCGGCGTACCGGGGCAGGAGCGCGTCCTCCATGGCTCGCAGGTGGATCAGGCAGTCCGGGCAGCGGCGCGAGAGGTGCACGAGGTAGCGGGGGTGGCTGGTGACGTAGGACTGGGCTCCGCCGGTTGCGTCACGCAGCCGCCACCCGTCCTCGTCGGTCGGGGTGTGCCAGGACGGGGCGACGACGCGCATCGCGTCGCCCCACAGTTCCCCGCCGGCGACCCCCTTGAGGACGACGACGGTGTCGCCGGCCTGGAAGTGCTGGTGCGTGATGTCCCGGTCGGGGGTGAGCGGGTCAGGCGTCGGCGCGAAGGCCGAAGTGGGCGGGGGCTGGGACATGCGGTTCCTTCCACGCAATCGGTGGCGGGGTGGGAGGAACAATGGTCCGGAGGAACGCCGGTTTGGCTAACCGGCGTTTCCCGGCTATGTTCCCCCGCCGTCAGCGGAACGGGTTCTCCGTACCGCGGTCGTTCTCGCCTGCAGCGTCAAGGAGTTCGAGCAGGTCGGTGCCTTCGGCGTCGCGCTGGTCGATCCACCATCCGGCGCGGGTGACGGCGCGGGCCTTCTCCTCCAGCTCCGCCCAGTCCGCCCGGTCCCAGGTCCCCTCTACGACGAGCGCGGTGTGCGCGGCCGTCATCAGTTGGTGGCGGGAGCGCTCGCCCCAGTCCAGGGCCTTGGCCGGGCCTTCCAACTGCGGCATGTCGAACTGCTTCGCCCACGCGACGGCAGCCTCCTGCTCAGCGGTGCGCTTGGCCGCGAGCCACTCCTCCTTGGACTTGGTGTCGGCGTCGCGCGCCGCCTTCCAGCAGTCGGCAGTCCTTGGCTGCGAGCCAGCGGGCGAACCCTGCCCGCTTGTCGGCAGGACGGCCGGACAGGTCATGAACCACCTGGTGGGAGCACGCGTGCTCCACTGTCCAATGCGTATGTACAGCCATCGGTCAAACTCCTTAAACATGTTGATGGGAAGGGAAGTTGGAGCCGGGTGCTCGGACACGGACGTGCCTGCGGCGGGGGTCACAGGCGTCGTGCGGGGGACGCGGTGCGTGCCGGCGGGGCGGGGGGTGTGGTGTCCAGGGCGGGTCGCGACCGGATCCGCGGCGGCTTGGGGGTGCGGTGTGGGGGAAGGACGGCGACGGTGGCTCCGAGGTCCTCGGCCGCGTCGTGGACCTCGCGGGCCAGGAAGGCGACCTGCCGGCCGAGTGCTTCGAGGCGGGCACCGATCTGCCGGCCCTGCACGGTGTTCAGGGCGTGGGAGAACTCGGCGGCTGTGTCGAGGAGTTGTGCCAGTCGGACCACAGGACCGGCCGCGTAGCCCATCTGCGTGGCGCTGAGCAGGGCCTCGGAGACCTCGCTGGCGCCCCGCGCCTCGATGACGTCCCGCAGGAGATCTTGGAGGGGTTGTTCGGGTGCGGGTTCCGGTCGGTTGAACCGGGAGGCGGCGTCCGCGCGCAGGACGCCGGGCGGCACGGGCCTCGGCAGCGCCAGTGAGGCCGTGTACTCGTTGTCGAAGTGCCCGATCACCTCCCAGCCCGGCGCGTCCGGGTCGCTGGCGAGGGCGATCACGGTGTCGGTGTCGTCGTCGATGAGGTAGGCGAGGGTGATGAGGCGGCCGTCGGCCGCGTACCACGACTCGATCAGGTCCAACTCCCGCCGTTGCTGGGCGGCTTGTGCCATCTCGGTCCACATCTGCCGTTCCTCCGCGGTGAGCCCGGTGCCTGGCTGCTGGCGGAAGCGGGAGGCTTCGGCGAGATCGGCGGCGAGACTGCCGTGCTCTGCCCAGAAGACGAGATGGGGCCACACAGCGGCGTGCTGCTCCCGCTCGGCGGACGTCCCTTGAGTAGCGGGGCACTCCAGCGCGCCGGTGATCTCGGTGTGGGAGGTGACGAGGGCGTCGAGCAGGTCGCGCCAGGCGCTGGTGTGCCGGGCCTGGGGCAGCGTGTCGAGGGTGCTGCGGGCCGCGTCCAGCAACGGGTCGGCGTGCGGGACGAGCTGAGCGGCGTAGAGGGAGAGGGCCGTCTGATTGCGGCGGGCGCGGGCCGCTGCCTCGGCGCGGTGGTGGACGGTGCGGCCGTACCGGTCCCGGGTGGTGTCGAGCGCGGTCTGGATCTCGCGGTCGAGGACGGCCATGCGCAACCTAAAGCCGCGTGCCCGGGAGACGAGATCGGCCGTGTCCGGTGCGGGGGTGTCGGGGATGGGATGCTCCTGGCGGTCAGGGACGGCGGCGCGGTGGACGCTCGGGCGGAGCGGCAGCCGTCATGGCCGGCGGGCGTGCAAGGCCGGCGGGTGAGGCTGGTGTCGGGGCGCCTGCGCGCAGGTCAGGGTCGAGGTCGATGCGGTAGCGGGCGGCGGTGAGCATCTCGGCTGCCCAGGTGGCGCGGTCGTTCTCCCAGGCGCGGCCCATGTCGAACGGGAGACGGATCCATACGCGGCGCAGGGTGGGTTCGAAGAGGAAGCCGGCTTGGCGCAGCACGTCGGACGCGAACGCGTCGATTCGGCCGGTGACTTCGACCTCGCCACCCTGCTCGCGCACGATACGAATCGGCTGGGCGTTGGGTGTCATCGTGACCGTCCGTCACTGGGCAGGCGAACAGCGGGCGGGTGCGCGGGCGGGTTCGGCCGTACGGACGGCGCAGAGGCGGCGCGAGCCGGGCCGCTCTGAGGGGACGTACGGGCGGCTGCTTGGGCGAGACGGCTGCGCCGGTCGTCCATCCAATGCTCCCGGAGTGGCTGGGGCGGAGCCGGAGGATCGAGGGCGGCGTCGGCGTGTACGCGGTAGCCGAGACGGCGCAGGTCGTGGACGGCTTGGCGGGCGCGGCGCTGTCCGTCGCGTTCGGGCGCGGTGAGCCGGTACAGGCCCGAAGCACCGGGGATCGGATGGAACTGCTCGCGGGTGAGCAACCAGTCGGCCAGGTGGCCAGGGATCTGGGAGCCGACTTCGGCGACGTAGCCGTGCTCAGGGTGGGCAGCGAAGCGGAAAGGGGCGGACAGGAAAGGGGACCCTTCTTCTGGTCAGCGGTGCGTGGACGGGGAGGGAGGTGGCAGGGCGGGCCGGACGGCGGGGGCGGGCGCCACGGCGCCCGGGGACGGGGGATTGCCGGGGTGGGAGGCGTAGGCGATGCGCGCGAAGTCGTCGGCTTCGGCGAGCCAGACGCCGAGGGCTGGCAGCACGTGCCGCCCGAGCCGGGTGCGCAACTTCTCCGGCGGCTCCAGGGATGGGGGAGGCCGAAACCGCAGCTCCCGCAACCTGCGCCGCCACTCCTCCAAGGCCGGGGTGCAGGAGGCGAGGGCGTCGCTGAGGCGATGCACGACTTCGGCGGCGGCGGGATGGTGCGCGACCTGTGCGCTGCCGGTCTGCGGCGGCACCAGGCTCGCGGAGGTCGTCCCGATGCGGCGCCGCCAGGTGTTCAGGTGGTCGCGGACGAAGTCGTCGTCGGTGAGGCTCATCGCCGTTGCCCCCTGCGCGGTGCGGCGGGGGCGTGGGGCGGGTAGGCGCGCGGGCCGTCGGATGAGGGGATGGTGATGTGGAAGCCCTGGAGTCGTAGCCGGTGCACGCTGATGGTCAGCTGGCGCCGGGCCGCCTTGTCGGTGAGGGAGTCCGGGAGGTGGCATTCGCCGGTGGCCGGGTCGAGCAGGAATCCGCCTCGGGCGAGCAGTTCGATGACGGCGCCGAGGTAGCCGGTGCGGATCCGCGGACGGCGGCGCTCGTCGAGGGTGACGTGGACCTGGAGGTGTCCGGGACTGCTGCGCCGGATCGGGGTGGGCGAGGAGAGGCGGTAGTCGGTCAGCAGCCGCCGGTGCAGCAGGGCAGCGGCGCGGACGGGGTCGGCGGGGACGGCGATGCCGCGCGGGGCTTTGAGGCCCGTCACGTGCTGGTGGCTGGTGTTGGCGGGCAGCATCGGCAGCGCCAGGTACTCGCCGGGGCGGTGGGGGCGGGGCATGACGTACAGCTGCAGGCCCCAGTGGTGGGTGAGCACGCTGCGCTGGATGTTGTCCGTTTCGAACGCGGCGTACGGCAGGGGGCCGCTGTCCCAGATCCGGTCGCTGGCCGGGTCGGTGGCGATGGGCACCGTGGCCACGTCGGGCTGCCAGCCGGGCAGCCGGTCGGCGAGCGCTCGGGTGAACTCCGTTATGTGCAAGGGCGATTCCTCAACCGGTGAGGCGTCGGGGCGGTCGGTCACGGCGGGGCGCTCATGCATGGGCGTCGGTGCGCCGGCAGGTGGAGCCGATCAGTGTCGACTTGCCCGGCGTGGTCGGGACGGTGGCGGCGTCGGAGCAGGTGAACGTGTAGGTGAAGTAGGGGGAGTTGGTGGTGCCGAGCCAGGCACGGTCGTCTTTGCCGGGGATGATCTCCAGCCCCGGGGCGACCGCGTCGCGCTGGGTGTGCGTGTGGGAGAAGACGACGAGGGCCTGGCCGTCGGTAGTTTTCAGCGCGTAGCTGTCGGGGTACTCCGTGACGGCCAGGGAGAAGCGGGTGGTGCCGCGGGTGCCGAACTTGGTGCCGGTCTCGTCGTGGACCTTGATCTGGCGGGCGGACGCCTTGGAGGAGGCGAAGACCTTCTTGCCGCTGATGTCGCCGCCGGTGGCGAAGTTGTCGCCGACGGCGGTGCGCAGCACGTCGACGGGGGCGGCCACGTTCTTGGTAGAGCTGGCGTCCACGGCGGTGGCGTAGCCCTGGGCGTCCAGGGCGAAGTTCGGCAGCTTCTTGGGGTCGTTGAGGTCGACGGTGGCGACCATCTCCCACCGCTTCGTCTTCGCCTGCTCGGCCATGACCAGCACGCGGGTGAACTGCTTCTTCTTGCCGCTGCGGCTGACGGCGGCGAACCACTTCTGCTGGCCGGCGGTGACACCGGGGATGTAGACGTCGGTGGCGTCCAGGTCGTACGACCACGGCTTGTACGTCTTGCGGTCGGCCTTGGGCAGGCCCTCGTTCTCCTTGTAGTCCGCGACCGACTGCGCGTACAGCGGGCCGTCCTCGACGGTGTCGAGGATGCTGCGGCTGGAGTGCGCGTTGGCCTCGTTGTTGATCTTGGAGTAGCGGGCGATCTGGGCGAGGGCCTCGGTCTTCGTCAGCGCCGGGACAGCGGTCGGCGCGGGAGAGGCGGTGCGCGTGGCCTTGGCCGTGGCGTGGCCGGCGTCGGCGCTGCCGGAGGACGTGCAGGCGGTCGCGGTGAGCGTGACAGCGACGGCGGCGGTGAGCCATAGGGCGTTGCGGCGGGCGGACGTGTGCAGGGGAATGAGGTGCTCCGGAAAGGAAGAGGGGAGTGGGTGGGTCAGCGGGTGCGGGAGGCGTCAACGGAAGCCGCGGGCCGGGGCGGTGTGGTGGTCGCGGCCGGTGTCGACCGGGTGTCGGCGGCGGCACGCAGTTGCTTCGCGGCCCGGGCGAGATGCGTACGGACCTCGCCCATGGAGTCCACGAGCCCCTGGTGCGCGGTGGCGGTCGCCCGGGCGCGGGCGGGACTGGGGGGCTGGTGGGTGAGGTCGGCGAGGTGGCCGAGGTGGTGGACGGCCGAGCCGAGGGCGGCGAGCGCGGCACCGGCTGGCTCGGCGGCGGAGGCGAGCGCGAGGGATGTGCGGCGGCCAGTGGCCGTGACCTGGGTGGGATAGCGGGTGGCGGCCCGGTGGCGGAGGGCGTGTTCTCCGGCCAGGTAGCCCAGCAGGCGGGCCAGGTGACGGGTCTCGTCGTCGAGGATCTCGCTCAGCCCGGGATCCGGGCCGATCTGGTCGGGCAGCGGGAGATGGTCGGCCACGGTGTTGAGCCGGTCGGCGACGGTGTGCAGCAGCATCCGCTGGTCAATGTCGGACAGCGACAACTCCAGGATGGCAGAAGCGGCAGGGCTAGCGCCGTATGGGGGACGACGGGTTCGCGGGGGCTGGCGGCAGGCCGGGCCCGAGCGGGAGGGAGAGGGCCGGCGGGGTGGGTACGGCTGGTGCGGCGTGGCGGAAGTTGACGCCGATGCCCTGGGCGGTGAGCAGCCGGACGGCGGTCTGGATCAGCAGGGCACGCCGGACGTCGGTGTGGGAGGCGGGCAGCACGAACGCGTACTGATCAATGCTGTAGGAGAAGTGGCAGGTGAACAGCACCATGCGGGCGTCCTTGGGCACCGAGTCGTACGGGGCGCCCACCACGCCGTCGGGGTACCAGACCAGGGTGACGCTCTGGTCGACCTCCGGCGCGGCGAGCCGGTGCGGAGGCTCGGGCCGGGTGCAGGCGTCGTGGCGTACGGCGTCCAGGGCGTGGAGATAGCGGGGCAGCAAGCGGCGCGCGATGGCGGAGGCGGCGCGGGCCGGATCATCGGTGACGCTGATGCCCATCGGGTCTGCCACCACGCTGAAGTTGTGCTGCTTGACGCCTTGGGGCTTGAGCGCAGCCACCAGGAACCGGCGCGGGTTGCGCGGCCGGGCGGTGATGGAAAGCTGCGCGTCGTCGGGGCCGGTCAGCACCGCACCGCGTTCGAGGTCGTAGTCCAGCAGCGCCGAGCGGGCGGGGCCGCAGTCCCAGAGCCGGTCGGCGGCCGGGTACTGGTCCTCGAAGGTGGGATAGGTCTGGTCGTCGCTGCGCCAGGTGCCGGGCAGGTGCTGGGCGACGGCGGAGGCGAAGGCGGACAGGTCGGTACGCTGGGGCATTTTCTCCTGATGTGCTGTCAGCGGGTGCGGCCAGGGACCGTCCGGCGGACGGGGGCGCCGGCGTCGGACGGCCGGGCGTGCGGCGGGCGGTGGCATGGTGGCCCGACAGGGCTTCCTGCCAGCTTTGACGCCGGGGGACGGCGAGGGCCTGCATGCGTTCGACGGCGACGTGCAGGTCCTCGCCGATGGCGCGCACCGTGGACGCGGCTTCCTGGAAGTCGTCGGACAGGCCGAACCCGTCGTCGCGTTCGGACTCTTTGGCCTTCTCGGCTGCTGCCTCGAAGAACTCGGCGAGGCGTTCGAGGAGCCCGTCGGTCGGTTCCAGGACCTGGTCGGCGAGTTGGGCGGCTTCTTCGTACGATGCGGCGGCGTTGAGCCGGTCGGTCAGGTCGAGGACGTGGCGGCCGTGTAGGTAGTGGCCCGCCGGATCGGTGGGCGCGGTGCGCGCGGTCGGCGGCGGTATGTCGGCGGCGTCGTCGTGGGCGGTGGGGTGTGGCGTTGGCCGGACGTGCTGGACGGGGCGGACGTTCATGCCGAAGCCGTGATCGGCGAGCCGGCGTGCGACGGCCTGGATCCGTGAGAGTCCCTCATCAACTCGGGCAAGGACGGCGGGCAGGAGGAGGACGCTGCCGCGGGGGCGGTACTGGAAACCGTAGCCGTACAAGAGCGTGCGGACCTCGGCGGGCAAACCGTCGTACGGGGTGGCGAAGGTTCCGTCCCAGTGCCCGGTGAACATGACCGTTTCGGTGACCGCGCGGGGTGCGGTACGGCGTTGGGCAGGTGGCTGGCGTTGTCCCGCACGGCGGCCAGTGCCTGCTGGTACCGCGGCAGGAGGCGGCGTGCGACAGCGGCGCCGGCTCGGACCGGATCGTTGGGGACGGCGATGCCGTTCGGCTCACGCACGGGGGAGATTTGGTGAGGTTGGAAGCCCGTGGGCTCCAGCGGGGCCACCACGAACTGGTGGCGGTGCAGGGGCCGGTCGGTGACGTAGAGCTGCTGCCCGTGGGGGCCGTTCAGGACGGCGTCATGGCCGAGGACGTACTGGCTGACGATGTAGTCGACGTGGCCGGTGTCCCAGGGCCTTTCGACGGTGGGGAACTGGTTCCTGTAAGCGGCGTGGCGGTGGTACTCGCTCGTCCAGGTGCCGGGCAGGCGCTCGGCGAGTGCGTCGGCGAAGGCGGACAGGAAGGTTGTGTGGGGCGTGGGCATGGGTTCCTGAGGTGCTGCGGCGGGTGGTTGAGTCCGTGTCCGCGACGTGCGCACGGGCAGCGGCGGGGACGTGGCCGGAGTTGTCGAGCAGTCCGAGGAACTCGGAGGAGCTGCGCAGTTCGAGGGACTGCTGCTGCAACCGGTGCGGCGTCCACTGTTCAGCGGGTTCCGGCTCGTGGACCTCGTGATGTCGGGAGTGCGGGGGCTGCATCGCCTGTCGCCGTGGGTGGGTGTTTCTTCGATCTCATGGCAGCCTCGTGACCTGGCAGTACGCGTCGTCGGAGGTCTGCTTGCGGGGGCGGAGCCGTCGACGGTGTGTCGGGGACGGAGAAGGGTTGTGTGGCGCCGATGAGGGAGGGGTGGCCGTCGAGTTCGTCGAGCCAGTTGAGGAGCTTGGGCAGGTTCTTGTCGGGCCCGTACGCGAGGTAGGTGCCGTCGGCGCTGTCGCAGCCGAACCACTCGGCTATCCCCAGGCGGGTCCGGGAGTTGACGCGGCCCATGTGCACGCCTTTGCCGCGGGCTTTCGCCTCGCGGGCCAGCCGTTCGGCGACGGGGCCGAGTTTCCACGCGGTCGATCCGGCCAGGAACAGGACGTCGAAGTGGTCCCAGGGCAGCAGCCCGGGTGCATCGCAGCCGTCCTGGGCCGCGTAGGCCGCGGGGATGCCCAGTTCGCGGATGCGGGCCAGCCACGGCAGGGACTCGGTGAGGGTGCTGGCGGCGTCGAACGGCTGGTCCGGGGCGAGTGCCCACAGGCAGCGATCCGGCCCGTACCGTTCAACGGTCCGGTACAGCCAGGCGAACCACGCTTGGGCGCCGGGCCAGTAGCGGCCCTTGCCGTCGCTGCCGAACTTGGAGTTGTCACAGGCATACAGCGCGCCCTCGGGGATCCGGCTGCCTTGCGCGGGGGTGGTCATGCAGCCGATGCGTCCGGCGCTCATCGCGGCCCGTATCTCAGGCCCCGAGGGAGTGCCGAGGTAGCGCAGCGTGCACCTCCCCGGCGGCGACGCGGACCGTCATCCGGGCCCCCCGGCCAGGCGGGACGTCACGACGTCGGGCCCGCGGCTCGTGGACCTCACCATCCCGGGAAGGCGACACGTTCCAGGTCTTCGAGGCAGACGACTGCGCGGTGAGCGTGGGGCGGGCCTGGTTCACCGGGTGCGACCCGGAGGGCGGATCTTCGCCGTCGGCAGTCCCGGGCTTGGGCCCGAAGGGAGGGCAGTGCTGGTGGTCTGGCGCGCGGGGGCCAGGGCACGCATGCGGTCGACAGCGGTGTGCAGGTCCTCACCGAGACTGCGCACGGTGGCCGCGGCGTCCTCAAGGTCGTAGTGGAGGTCGAATCCGTCGTCCTGTTCGGCTTCCTTGGCTTTCTCCCCGGCTGCTTCGAAGAACTCGCCGAGCCGCTCCAGCAGGCCGCTGGTGGGGTTAAGGACCTGGTGCAGCAGGGCGGCGGCGTCCGCATGCGACTCGGTTGCGTTGAGCCGGCCGGTGAGAGCGAGGAGTGCGTCGCCGTAGGCGGAGGTGCGGTCCGCGGTCTCGGAGATGTCCGGGGTCTTGGGCGCGCGGAGCGTCGGCGTGGCTGCGGACATGAGCGCGCTTGCGGTGGACGAGAAGACAGCGGGCAGCAGCCCGAGTTGGATGAGCCGCTGGTCGATCGCCTCGATCAGGTGCGTGGCGTTGCCGCCGTGGCGAGCTTCGGGCCGCTCAGGAGCACCGGGGTCGGAGTAGGGGGCCGAGTCGTAGATCACTTCGAACAGGGCCTGTTCGTCGGGATGCTGGCGGGTCACGATCCACCCCTGCGGGTCCCCTGGCGGACGGTCGCAGGAGGGCTCCTGCGGCGGGCCGATGATCAGGTAACTGTCGTCGGGGAGTGATACGCGCACGATGTACGCGCTGAGGCCGAACTCGATGTCACACTCCAGCCCGCGCTGCCGCAGCGGCGTCGTGATGTGCGCGTGGCTGCGCCACAGCTCCTGCCACCAGGCGGTGTCCACGTTGCAGTGGTCGGGGAGCGGCGCGAACGCAGACGCGTCGACGGACGTGCGGCGGGCGTCGGCGTGGGAGGCGGCCGGGGTGCTCTTTTCCTCAGCGACCACGGCTTCTCCCGCGCGAGGGTGCGTGGCGCAGCGGCGGGGTCCGGCGCGTGGGACTGGGATTTGGCTCCGAAAGAGGGGTGAAGTCGAATTCGTACTCGTCGTAGGCGTTGATCAAGCCGTGTTCCAACTGGGCTTCGCGCTCGGCGACCTGCGCCATGAGGTCGTCGTGCTCGGCCTGGCACTGCTGGTACTCGGCCCAGTCGGCGTCGCTGAAGTGGGCGGGGCGGTTCAGGGGACTCCTTGAGAGGGTGAGGCGGGCGCGGATGCTTCGGTGCGGGCTAGCGGTGGCGTGCGCCCGGGCTGGGCGGCGCAGGCGCCGGGCTCTCCCGCCGGGAAGGCGTGGGGAAGAAGCGGTGGAAGTCGAGGTGGGCGTCGAGTTCCTTGACCGCGTCGCGGAGCGATTCCGACGTGCGCCGCAGATAGGCGCGCGCCGTGGCGTGGTCGATGACCATGCGGTTATCCCGGTGGTGCCGGTCGGTCGGGCTGGAGGACCGGGGCAGGGAAAGGGCCCTCTCCGCTGTCTCGGCGAAGTACGGGGCTGCGTGGCTCGACAGGGTGGCCGCCGCCGCGAGGTGGGCGAGTACGGCGCTGCCGGCGCGGTTCGTGCTGTGGGCGGTCCGGGCGAATTCGGCAGTCATGCGGACGACGTCGCGGGAGAGGACCTGCGCGTCGGCGGCATGCTGGAGCAGATCGGCGTAGGACGGCGTGGCCGGCACATGACCGGTCTCGTCCAGCAGCTGCCACTGCTCGAAGGCGTCGAGGAGTCTGGCCTTCATGTCGTCGAGCGCGCCGATAAGGTGGAGGGTGGCGTCGCGAGGTATCAGTTCGCGCTGGGCATCAAAATTCATGAGCCTCTTGCCTTTCAGTGCATGCGGGCGTCGGTGTCGAAGAGCACCAGTTCGTGCGCGTGCAGGAGGTGCTGCACGATGAAAGATCGTCCGGCGACTTTCCACAGGCCACGCCCTCGGTTGAGGTGGGCGATGGCGTCCATTTCGACGGACGTCAGGCCGAGCAGCGAGGCTGCGGCATGGAGTTGGTCGGTCTCCTGGCGGTAAATGATGCGGGTGGAGCAGTCCGCGAGGAGTCCTTCGGCCAGAGCCCGGCCCTGCGATCCGGCGTCGCCGGCGGTGAGCAAGTCGCTGAGCCGGTGGATCACCATGAGGTTCGCGATGCCGAGGCCGCGGCTCAGCTTCCACTGGGCCTGCATGCGCTGCAGCAGACCGACGTGCCTCATCAATCGCCACGCCTCGTCGTACACGATCCAGCGCCGGCCGCCGGACGGATCGGAGAGGGCGGACTCCATCCAGGCACTCGCGCAGGTCATCGCCAGAACGAGGGCGGTGTCGTCGCCGGAGCCGCCCAGCCGGGACAAGTCGATGGTGAGCATCGGCGCGTTCGGGTCGAAGGCGACGGTGGAGGGGGCGTCGAACATGCCAGCCAAGTCACCGTGGACGAGACGGCGCATCGCGTGGGCCAGGTCGCGGGCGGCGTCGCCGAGTTGGCCCGACATCATCCCGGCGGCCTCGTTGAGCGCACTCGGATTGTTGAGGGTGGCGGCGACGTCGCCGAGGAGCGGGGTGCGGCCGGTGTCGACGGCGCGGGTGACGACGGCGTCCAGGGCGACGTCCAGGGCGGTGTGCTCCATGGGCATCAGGTCCCGGCCCAGGACGGTCCGGGCCAGGGAACCGAGCAGGAGCAGGCGTCGTTTGCGGATCTCGCCGACCCAGTCGGCCTCGGAGACGCTCTCAGGGCGCGGGGCCGCGTCCAGAGGGTTCAGCCGGCCGGGCAGTCCGGGGCCGAGAGCGACGGACCGGCCGCCGAGGGCTTGTGCCACCGGCGTCCACTCGCCCTTCGGGTCACACGGGACGTAGACGCGGTATCCGAAGGCCACCGAACGCAGGGCGAAGCTCTTGGCGAGCGCGCTCTTGCCCTGGCCGATCACCCCGGCGAGCAAGAGGTTCGGGTTGGTGAATCCCTCGACCTTGCCGTACAGCGCGAACGGATCGAAGACAAAGGACGCTTCCGCGTGGACGTCGCGCCCGATGTAGATGCCCTCGGCGCCGAGGCCGCCTTCGGCCAGGAAGGGGTATGCGCCGGCGGCCACGGCCGTCGTCATGCGGTGGGCGGGCAGCTTCAGCCGGTTATGACGCGCGGAGGCGGGTCCGGGACGTCCGCTCGGTGGGTAGAGCGCGGCGGGCATCTCGTGCTCGGCGGATGTGCTCTCGGCCTGGTGGGCGCTGGCTTCCGCGTGGGCCCTGGCGGTGGCCTCGGCGAGCTGGCGTCGGGCGGCCTTGCGGCTGGCGCGGTCGGTGCCGTGGGGGGTGAAGAGCGGGCTGGCGGACGCGCGGCGTGCGCGACGGGCGGGCCGGTGGCTCATCGGTGGCCCTCGTTTCTGCGGGTGGTGCTCATCGCACACAGGCCGTGGTGTGCGGGCGGAGGTCGGTGGGGGTGGTCTTGCGGCGGATGATGTGTCCGGCGGCGAGGTGGCGCTGGCAGATCGTGAGCACGGGCGGTCCCTCGGGCAGCCGCTCTGGATGGCATGCGCTCGACTCGGCTTGTGCTGCTGTGTTGTTGGGCAGCAGGTGGAAGGCGGAGTGGACCTCGCTGGTGGCTTGCCAGAGGCGGGTGTGCGCGGTGGCGAGGTGGCGGCCGGCGGCGGGGTGGGGCGGACGGGTGGTTTCGGCGAGGCGGTCCAGGAGTTGGTGCAGGGCGGTGAGGTGGGCGTGGAGCACGTCAAGGTGCAGGCGGTCCGCCGGCCGGGGCGGGGTCGCGTCCGACGAGGCAAGGGCCCGGGTGTGGTGGCGGACTCCGGCGCTCGCGGCGCGGAGGTAGGGGTGCGCGTCGTTGGGAGGTGTGCGAGAGGTCAAAGGTGGTGGTCCTTCCTGCCGGGAGGCAGGGGCGGCGACGGGTGGTCCGCCGCGGGTGAGCGAAGAGCAGCGGGCCGGGGTGCTGGCCGGCGGGGCCGGCTCACGGGGCGGTCCGGGCGAGCGGGAGCGCGGTGAGGGTGAAGGCGTCCGGCTGCTGGTAGTTGAGCCTGCGGAGGTCGACGCCCGAGGTGACGGCGTGGGTCTCGATCTGCGCGCAGGCGGCGTCCAGGAGGGCGTCGGTCTCGGCGGTGACGGTGACCAGGCCGGTCAGGGCCACGTCCGCGTGCCCGGCGATGAGCTGGCGCTCACGCTGCTTGACGTCGGCGTACTCGACGGAGTCTTCCTCGCTGTCGACCTGCCCCCGGCGGGCCCGTTCGTTGGCGTCGGCGATGATCGCCGCCTTCTTCCTCTGGACGTCCCGCAGTGCGGACTCGAGCGCCTGCGGCACGTATATAAGGGAGAGGCTGCGCCGCACTCCGGCCGTGAACATGATCCCGTGCAGGAACCCGGCTCCCATTTCTGTGCGCGGCCAGTTCTCCACCCAATACGTCGCGTGCCGTGCGCTGTCGGTGGCGAGGCGGTCGTACTCCTCGAACTGGACGACGGGCCCGGCGGCTGCGGGGTCGGCCTCGGCGCGGCCGGTCTCGGACCACTGCTGGAGGGCCGCGAGGGCCCCCGGATCGTAGGCGGTGCGGATGACTGCGGCGATCTCCCGCGAGGTCAGCCACCCGGTGACCATCAGTCCGGCGTTGCGGGCGGCCTGGGCGATGGAGGCGGTGGTCTGCTGCATGACGGTGAACGCTCCGGGCAAGCCTCCGCCGGCCTGGCTGATCAGGCGCCGGGCGGCTTTGAGGTTGAGGGAGATGGCGAGGTAGGTCTCGTGCGGGGCTGCGGCGGGGCCGGCCGAGGAGACCAGTTCGGAGTAGATCTGTCCGGCGACGGGGGTCTGGGGCTGCCCGTTGTGGGTCCAGTGGCGGGTGAGGGTGTCGCCGCTGTCGGGGACGGTGCGCTCCAGCACCTGCACGGTGGCGATATGACCGGTGCGGGCGATGCCTGCGAGCGCGCGTCCCCAGCTGCTCACGTGGTGGTTCTGGGTGGCGGGGTCGAGGAGGGCGAAGGCGCGGCTGCTGACGCGGGCGATGGCGGTCAGGGTCTGCTGGTGCGGGTCGTGGACGGCCGCGGCGCCGTTGGCGGAGTCGCCGGGGGTGACCACCTTGAGGGAGGCGGTGGTGCCGGGCAGGTGGAGGACGCCGTCCTGCCGGGGCCGGGTGACGGGCCGGGCGAGCCAGAGGGTCTGGCCGGTGAGGCGGCGGTGTGCGTAGCGGGTGACGATCGGTGCCCAGTCGATGAGGGAGCGGCCGTGCCGGCGGATCGCGACGAGGGCACCGGAAGCTGCCCACAGCGGGGTCAGGGCGACGGCGCCGAGCAGTCCGGTGGAGACCACCGTCATCAGCAGCACCGCCAACGTGCAGGAAACGAGAATGAGTTGGGGCAGGGAGAGGCCGAGGAGGATGCCACGGTGGGACCGGTGCGGGAACTTCACCGTGACCGGGGCGACGGAGAGATCAGTCAAGGGGCGGGTCCTGGAGGCGCGGGTGGAACCCGGGGGCGGGAGGTGCAGTGCACGTCCCGCCCCCGGTAGGCGGGCAGGGGATCAGAGGCCGGTCGGAGGCGGCGGCGGTGAGGCCGACCCGCTCGACGTGGCGTTGTGTGAGCCGGAGGACGGGGGTGCGCCTTGCGGCGGCGGAGTCGTGGTCGGCGGAGCGGACTGCCATCCGCCGCCCTGGCCGGACGCGGCATGCGCGCCAGATCCGTCTGGCTCCGGGCTGCCGCCCACCTGGCTGCTGGTGTCGTCGGACACGCTCGTCGGCGCGGGCTGGACGGCCTTCTCCAGACCGGACTTGACGGCATCGGCACCGGGCGAGACGCCCGTTCCGCCGCTTTGTGAACCTTCGTTGCCCTCTGCGCCTCCGCCGGTCGGGTTGGCGGCGACGTCGCCGGGGAAGCCGCCCCCGCTGGCGTCGGGGCCTTGCGGCGCGGCGCCTGCTCCGGCGGCAGCGCCACCGGTTCCGGCGGTAGCTGCAGCTGCGGCGGCCTTGCGGGCGGCCTTTTCGGCATGCGCCTTGGCGATCTGCGCTCCGGCGCCGCCGGCGCGGTGGACGGACTCGCCGTCGGTGCCGTCGGCTGCCCAGTGGACGAACTTGAAGACGGCGTACGGGCAGAGCAACACCAAGACCATGATCACGATGCCGGACATGACGTCGGCCAGAGCGGCGATGCCGTCCTTGGCCTCGGTTTTGCCCATGGCGGCGATCCCGAGCACGAAGATCACGGTCATCAGCAGCTTGGAGACCACGAGGGTGGCGGTGGCTTCGATCCAGCCCTTGCGCCAGCGCCGGGCGACCTCCCAGCCGCCGCCGGCGCTGGCGAAGATCGCCAGGGTGACCATGACGAGGATGCCGACCTTGCGGACCATCATCACGCACCAGTAGAGGAAGGCGCCGATGGCTGCGCCGAGGCCGGCGACGACTGGCACGAGCCAGCCCAGGCCGGACAGGCCGCCGATCTGGTTGACCTTCACGATGCGGCGCACGGCCGACTCGATGTCCAGGTGCGCGGTCTTGAACAGGCCGTCGCTGACGGCGTCGACCACTTCGACGGCGACTGTGGTGAAGGCGATGGCACAGAAGGCGAACAGGACGCCGCTCATGGTGCCGGTGAACGCCTGTGTCAGTGCTTGTCCGTCGCGCCGGATGGCTGCCCGGACCAACTGCGCGCAGAACGTCGCGACCAGCAGGACCAGGCCCAGTGGCAGCAACATCTCGTAGTTGTCGACGAACCATCCGGCGTTCAGGTCCACCTTCGTGGTGGTGTTGACGGCCTCGGCGGCCAAATCGGCTGCGGCGGCTGCCAGTTCACCGGCGGACTTCGCCATCCAGTCACCGATGGCCTTGCCGGGGTCCGAGGCGAAATCCACCGCGTCGCCGACGGTGCACAGCTTGTCTGCCAAGGGAAAATCACAGAAACCCACGAGGAGTTACTCCTCCTTCTTTCTTGTCTCAGGCGCGGGTCACTGCGTGACGCTCGGTGCGATCGCGGCCAGGGTGCAGTCGTGGTTCGGGCGGCACTGCACAGCGAGGGTCACTGCCCTCTCCTCGGCTCCGCCGCCGCCCTTCTTCCAGCTGAGCGTCTGCTTGCCGTTGACGGTGACGACGTAGATGTACGCCTCGGTGATCGCGGACGGATTGTCGGCCAGGGCCGCCTTGAACGCGGAGGGGTAGTGGCCCTCGGTGACGCTGGCGGTGGCGTGCTGGTCCTGGTCGGCCATCCGCGACCACAGCACCGGATCGGGAACCTGGCCGGAGACCGAGGCCCAGTCGGCGTACTTGGTCTCGGTGGTCATCCAGGCGCGCATGTCGGCGAGCTGCTGGTCGCGGCTGGTGTCGCGGGTGTCGTAGGACCACAGCATCCGGGCCGCCGCCTTGGCGTAGGCGACCGGGTCGGCGATCTGCGGGGGCTTGGGCACTGACCCGGATCCGGAGGACGGCTTCGGAGCGGCCTCGGTGGAGGACGGGCTGTCAGCCGGGGCAGGCGGGGCAGCGTCCGGGGCCTGGTGGCTGTTCCCGCCGCCGATCAGCAGGGCGACGATCCCGGCGATGGTGAGCAGGACGGCGACTACGCAGGTGACGATCGCGATGCGCCGGTTGGCTGACCAGCCCGTTCCGTACGAGGACAGCGAAAAGGAGGGGGATCGTTTCCGCATCAATGGACCTGCGACCCCAGGCCGGAGAAGAAGGCCACGATTCCGTTCGCGGCACCCAGACCGAGGGCAGCGCCGGCGGCCACGACCGCGCCTTTCTTACCGTTGGCTTCGGCCTGGTGACCACCGGTGTGGTGCCCCCAGGCCCATACGCCGAGCGAGACGGCGAGGGCACCGACGACGGCGATGATCCCGAACATGTTGATGCTGTTGACGACGTTCTTCAGCACACTCAGCCCGGGCAATCCGCCGCCCTTGGGTGAGATTCCTGGGTCGTAGGCAAGCTGGATGACGCGGTCTGCGAGAGGGACGGACATAGGTGTGGCAGGGCTCCTTGCATACGCGGGCCAGGCGAGGGCCGACGGGGAGGGGGGAAAGCGGAGGGGGAGGTGCGCTCGGGGCGCGGAAGTGGCCGCGGCGGCGCCCCGCCCGGAGCGGCGTCGGGTGAAGGCGGGGAGAGGTCACTCCTCGGGCCGGGGCGCGGCTTCGAAGCCGCTCTTTCGGCTCGGGGCCGGGGAGGGCTGCCGGGGGCGTTCTACTTCGGGATCGACGGCTTCGGCGCCGGGTTCGACTCGTACGGGTTGGCGCAGTCGTAGATCATGTATCCGCGGATCTTCTTGCCGTCGGACTTCCGGGTCACCGTGCCGCGGGTGTACCAGGTCTTCTCTGCGCGCTTGTACGCGAACTGGTCATAGCCGACCTTGTCGTGCCGGTAGGCGATGCCCACGACGGTGGACTTCTTCGAAGGACCCTTGCGGACCTTGACCGCCTTGCACGAGATCGTCGTGTGGCCGGTGTCGTACGCCTGGGCTGTGGAGGCGCTGGCGAGGCCGCCGGCCGCAACTGCGAGGCCGATCGAGCTGGCCGCGAGGGCGCGCCGGACGCGGGCGTGGATTGTCACGTGGATGCTCCGGGGTGTTCGGGATAGGGAGTGGGCCGTCGGCTCGTCCTGCTGGGCGGCCGTCGGGCGAAGCGATTGAGGGAGATGGAGAGTTGGCCACCGAGCCCAGCTATCGGGCACCACCGGCGAGGTCCTGGTGACGGCGGCTCGCGGGCCTGCGGGCTGACCGGGGTCAGATGACGCGGCGAGCGGCGAGGATCGTCCAGTCCTTGATCGGGGTGATCCGGACCGGCTTGGTGGTGCGCGGCGCCTCGATCACGAGGCCCTCGCCCATGTACATGCCGACGTGCTCGGGCCGTGCGGCGGTGCCCCGGCTGAAAATCAGGTCACCGGGCTCAAGTTGGGAGGGCGAGACCGCCTTGCCCTCGTTGACCTGCGTGTACGTGGTGCGGGTGAGCGTGACGTCGGCATGCGCGTACGCCTGCTGCATCAGGCTGGAGCAGTCGCAGCGGCCCATGGGGTCAGGACCATGCGAGTTCGTGCAGGAGCCGCCCCACTGGTAGAGCGTGCCGAGCTGGTGCATCGCCCACTCGATGGCCTTGCGCGCCTTCGGATCGGCGTCCTTGGGGATCGCGTAGCCCTTCGGGACGCTCCCCTCGGGGATGCGGCCGAAGCCCGAACCGTCCTGGCCCGGCACGCAGCCGGTCGTGCCGGTCGACGGCTTCTTGCCCTGGTCCGCATCCTTGCCGTCCGCGTCGCCGCCGCCGGGGAAGGTCTTGGCGATGGCGTCCTGCAGCGCGGTGGCCAGGTTCTCCCACTGCGCGTACGCGTCGGGGTAGCCGGACTTCTGCACGGCTTGGGCGGCCTGGGTGACGGTCATCTGCTGCCAGCCGCTCACCTTGAGCAAGTGCTTGTAGAACTGCTCGCTTGCGTAGACCGGGTCGCGGATCTGCTGGGCGCTGCCCCAGCCCTGGGAGGGACGCTGCTGGAACAGGCCGAGGGAGTCGCGGTCGCCGTAGTTGAGGTTGCGCAGCCGGCTTTCCTGCATCGCCGTGGCGAGCGCGACGATCTGTCCCTTCTTGGGGACGGCGAGCGACAGGCCGGCGGCCACGATCGTCGCCGCGTTGGGGACTTGTTCGGCGGGCAGGTCCAGGCCCTCGACGTGGACGTTCTTGCCGGATGCGCCGTCGAGGATCTTGGTGACCTGTTCGGCGACCATTTCGGTGTCGAGGTCGGTCAGGCAGTTGCTGAAGGAGCCGCTGCTCTGCACGGCGTCGGCGGAGGTGGCCAGCATCATGCCGGTGCCGGCGATCAGGATCGGAGAGAGGAAGACGACGCCGATGCCGGCGGCGAGCCACTTCAACCGGAGCGGACCGCTCGCGGGTCAGCGTTTTCGGGCATGGGTGGGTAGCGAGACGTCATGAGCGAGTCCTTCGGGGTGCGGTGTCCGGGCTGCCGCGTGCGCGAGGCGTGCTGGAAGAGCGCGGCGGCCGGGGTGGGCGATCGGGACGGGCCGGTGCGGGCGAGTTGCCGCTCGCTCCGCGTGGCCGGGCCGTGAGCTAGGTGTGCCGGGGCAGAGGGTACCTCCGTGAGGCGTGGCGGGAAGTAGCCAGAGGCGGTGTGCGCCGGGCGGTTCAAAAACAGTAGGCGCGGATCGGCGGTTGACCAAAAAGTTGGCGTGAGGTGCCGGAATCCGGCACCTCAGCAACGCACTTCTTGGTCGTCGGCGGATTAGCCTCTACAGTTTTTGGACTCCCCCTCGCTCTCCTCGGTCTGCGGCCCTGGGCTTCTGCATGCCCACTTCCGGCCCGCGAGGATTCCTGCGCGAGGCGGTTAGTTCCCTCCGCGATTCCGCACCCGAATAGGGGTTCCTCTTTGCCTTTTTCCCTGCACCAGGGCGACGCCCTCAGTGTCCTCGTCGGCCTTCCGGATGACTGCGTCGACTCCGTCATTACCGATCCGCCGTACAACTCCGGCGGCAGGACCGCGAAGGAGCGCACCACCCGCTCCGCGAAGCAGAAGTACACCTCCGCCGACGCCCAGCAAACCCTGCCGGACTTCACCGGCGAGAACATGGACCAGCGCAGCTACGGGTTCTGGCTGACGCAGATCATGACCGAAACCCACCGCCTCACCCGCAGCGGCGGCACCGCGCTGCTGTTCACCGACTGGCGTCAGCTTCCCGTCACGACGGATGCGATCCAGGCGGCCGGCTGGCTGTGGCGTGGAGTGCTGGCCTGGCACAAGCCGCAGGCCAGGCCCCAGCGCGGGAGGTTCACGCAAAACTGCGAGTTCATCGTCTGGGCCAGCAAGGGGCCGATCGACGGCTCCCGGAACCCGGTCTATCTACCGGGCATGTACTCCGCGTCGCAGCCCTCGGGGGCGAAGCGCCAGCACATCACGCAGAAGCCCGTCGAGGTGATGCGCGAGCTGGTCAAGATCAGCCCCGACGGCGGCACGGTGCTCGACTTCTGTGCCGGCTCCGGCTCCACGGGCGTCGCCGCCCTGCTGGAAGGCCGGGACTTCATCGGCGTTGAGAAGACCGAGCACTACGCTTCGATCGCGGCCGACCGGCTCACCGAAACGATCCGCGAGACCCTCACGCAAGACGACGTGATTCTCACCGTCTGAACCGCGAGCGCGCTTCCCGCCAAGGCGACCGGCGCCCAAGTCGGCAACCCGGCGAAGCGGACTTGTAACTCGCTGGCCGCTCCGCATGTCGCCGCTTTCGCCCTTCTCTCAATCCGCGTCTCGTAGGAGGCCAACCTTTTCATGCCCGAATCCACAAAACCATCTGACGATGGGGAGCTGGAGCCGGTACGTATTCCCGATCCGCAGCTGGAGGGAATCGAGGCCAGCGTCCGACGGCTCATGGAGCAGTCGGCGCAACAGGCGCAGCAACTCGACCACCTCGCGTCCGCCCCTGAGCCGAGCGGATCGCCGTTCGCCGCGTTCGGCATGCCGGAGCTCGGCGGGCCGCCTGCCGCCGCTGCGCCGGAGCCCCGCCCGATCCTGGAACTCGACGGGGAGGAAAGGGAAGACGAACTCGACGCCTTGTCGGACTGGGTCGACGACTTCTTCCTCCCGGTCTACGGGTCGGAGATCACCACCGCGGCGCCCTGGTGCCTGCAGTGGCAGGAGCACGACGATGTAGTGGCCTGGCTCCACGCCCTGTGGCTTGCGTACCAGCAGCACAAGGACCCCGAAGCCGGACTCTCCGGCCTGTTCGTGTGGCACCGGGACTTCCTCACCCACGCCGTCGCGGCGATCCGCGCACCGGGCGGGCCGCTGTCGGCCTGCATGACCTCTCCCGACCGGCCCGCACACCGTCTTCTGCCCGGCCCGCCGCCGTCCGTGCGCACGGAGACGGCGGCCACGGCGGAAGCCGCCGGGCCCGCCGCGCCGGACGAGCCGACGTCATGACCGCGGGAGTGGGACAGCCCGCCTTCGGACTGAGCTTCGACCCCCGCGCGCTGACCGATCTCCTCCAGGCCCCCAGCGATATCCGCGACCTCACCCTCGCCTACCTGCAGGAAGTCGTGAACGCGCAGCGCTTCGGGCTACGCCTCGACGGAGACCTGGAGGGTTATCGAAAGCTGTTCGTGGACTCGCGCAAGGACTGGCGCGTCGTCTACGGCGTCCGCCCGGCGCCCGCGGAGTCCGCGCACCCGAAGGAGATCCACGTCGTCGCCATCCGGCCGCGTGCGGGCAACGACGTCTACGACGAGGTCGGCCGCCGCCTGGGGATGACCCGACGGCCGCTGAGCGCCCGCACCCACGCAGCACGCTCCCGCTCCCCGCAGCTGACCACCCGCACTCCCGTGCCCCGGCCCGGTCCGCCGCCCACCGCACTGCCGGGCCTGCCCCGTCCCGCACACAACCCCGCGCACCATCACACCCGCTGAACGCACGGAGCCCCGCCTATGCCCCCTAAACCCGCACCGACGCCAGCCCGGCGTGCGGTCTCCCCGCTCGACCATCACATCGAAGCCGTCACCGGCCACGACATCGACACCCTGTGGGCCTACCGTGACCGCGGCGTCCTCGACGAGCCGCACGCCCACCTGGTCGACCGGCACCGGGAGTTGGCCAAGTCCCAGACCGGCGTCACCTTCTACCTCCGCCTCCTCAACCGCCTTTCCAGCGGCGAGTTCGACGTCGATGACGCCCTGTTCACGCGCATCGGCCGCACCGTGGACCAGCTGGAGGAGGCCACCGACGCGCGGGACGCCGCTGCCCGGAAGGTGCTCGCCGCCCTGGAGCCCATCGATGCCGCCGCAGCGGCGGCCCTGGCGCCCGACGCGAAGCCGCTCTCGACGGACGACCAGGCGGCGCTGCTCGCCATCGCCGGCGGCGCCAAGCTCTACGAACACCTGCTGACCGGCCGGATGTCCGTCACAGCCGCCTCCGGCACCCGCATCCCTCACGCCAAGCTGCAGCGGCTGGAGGACGCCGGCCTGGTCGTCCGGGATACCGGCCACCCCGTGCACGCCGGCCAGCCGGTCTCACTCACCGACGCCGGACGCGCCGCGCTGTTCGCCGCCCGACGGAAGCCCACGACCCAGGCGCCGAAGGTCCCGGCTCGACCCGGCACATCGCCGTCCACCCCGGCGCCGCGCCGCTGAACTCCATCGAAAGGCCCTTGTTGGCTCCCACCGAACCGGCGCCGGCTCGGAAGTCCATCCCCCAAGTCGACTTCAAATTGGACGACTTCGATACCGACGAGGAGATGTACCTCGACTTCTACCGCCAGGTCGCCGTCCGCGAGGACATGCTCCTCCCCCTCGCCGAACACCACACCCCCAACGGCGCGCACAGCTACTACGTCCTCTTCGACCGCACCGCCACCTACGGGCACCCAGGCATGCCGCACTACGTCGCCGTTCACCTGAAGCGGGCCCAGGAGAAGGAGACGTTCGACTTCGAGCAGGCCCTGCTGCCGCTGCCCGCGATGGCGCAGTCCTGGCTCATCCACCGCGGGTGCCCGCACAACGCCCTCGGCCTCAACGCCGAGCTGGGCCCACCGCCGGCGGATGAGGCGACTCGTGCGCTGGAGCGACGCCTCGCGGGCGACGGCGACCACTACGCCATGGGCTACTCCTACACCTGCGACGACCCGGACGACATGGTCACCGTCGTGGCACTGCGCGCCCTGGACGAGCGAGCCCCCAGCCCGCTCCGCGTCGTGGTCGAGGAGGTCGACACCGACGCGTGGACGCACACCTTGCGCGAGGGCGGCTTCGACACGGTGGGCGAGGCCCTGCAGTGGTGCGACGACCGGCTTACCGGAGAGGCCGGTCCTCTCCCACCGGTCCGCCCGGCAACCGCAGCCAGCCGCCCGGCCGGTGTGCCGAAGGCCCCTGTTCCGCGCCCGCCCGGCCGCTCGCGCTGAGCGCCAAGGCCGACGCGGGCGGCGGAACATAGCCGACGATCGCCGGTTAGCCAAACCGGCGATTCTCCGGACTCTTATACAGCCGCCGGGACAACTCCCGCAGCCCCTTCCACGCAATCCCTATGCCCTCACGGAGGTTCTTCCGCATGCGCGCCACCCGAATCGCCATATCCGCGGCGATGCTCGGAGCAATCGCTCTGCCGATGCTGTCCACTACGCCCGCGAGTGCGGCCCCCGCCGCTTCCGCGTCGACGGCCACGAGCATTGTTACGCCCTGCCCGGACCTCCCGCCGCTGCCGTACAAGGTCCACGCGTCGGCAGTGACCATCCGGTCCAAGGCCACCACGAAGTCCGCCGCGCTCGGCGTGCTCTACAAGAGCCACAAGTTCACCGTCCACAAGAAGAGCGGCAACTGGCTCTACATCACGGACAAGCCGACCGGCGTCAAGGGCTGGGTCTCCGGCACGTACGTCTACCGCGATACCCGTATGTGCCTGGACTGACAGGTATTCAGCAGGTGCCCGCAAGCGGCTGAGCCGCCGGGTACGGCCGCCCCTCACATTCCCCCAGGCACCGGTCTTTCCAGAACAGGAGTTTCTCTTTTGTCCGACGGCATATCCGATGACGCCGAGGATGTCGTGGGCGTGCTCACCGAACGGATCGAAGCGCGCTTCGCCATGGACATGAACCAGTTGAAGGCCGCGGTCGCCGCCGCGCCGACCGCGAACCCTGACGCCACCGACGTCGTCAAGTGGCACGGCCTTCTCATCCAGGCCCAGTTGGTGCTCGACCGCGCGGAGGACGACCTCCTCGCCGCGCTGGAAACCCAGCCCAGCGAGGTCGACGACCCGACGATGGGCCTCGCCCACCGCGTGAACGCGGCCGTCACCGCACGCGACGGCCGGGCCATGGTCGTGCGGTGGCTCCTCGACCCGGACGCTCCGGGCAAGAAGGACCTCGCCGCCGAACGGCTCGCCCGCCTTCGCCCCCGAACCGGGCCTGCGGTGCAGAGCAGCGCTCCCCACCGCCCCGCGGGTACACCCGCGCCGGCGTCGGCGTGGCGGTCGGGAAGGCCCGTCCGTTGAGGCGGGTCAAGGCCAGCACCATGGACGGCGTCCTGCAGAAGGTCTTCGGGAACCCGATTCCGGAGCTGTACGAGGCGGCTGTCGGCCACGATGCCTCTCCCGCCCTCGCCCGTGCCCTGGAACTGCGCTCCTTCCTGGCTCTGACCGAGGAGCAGGTCGCCCGCGTCCGTGACCGTGTGCACGCGGACATGGATCCGGACCGCGACATGGGCGAGTTGTCGGCGGACAAGCTCCGCTTCGACGCGCAGTGGCTGGAGGCGGCGTTGGACGCCCGCGACGGCTACCGCGCAGCCCTCGGCGAGCTGCTGTGCACCATGCCTCCGCCCGACCAGCGGGCCCGCCCCGTCCGCACAGCACAACTCAGGGCCACCGCCACCCTGCCCCCGTCCACCGCCCCGGCACCCCAGCGTGCCGGGGCGGCCCGGGCCCGCCGACCGTGAAAGCCCCCGCTTGTCCCACCTCACGTCCACCGAGATAGCCGGACGGATCGAGGACCTGTACGGCGCACCGCTCGCCGACCTCGAAGCCCACGCCCAGGACCAGCCGCCCGGCATGCTCTCCGCCCTGCTCGGCATGCACGACGACCTCGCCCTCGCCGAGCGCAGCATCGACTTCCACCGCGACCACCTCGCCCGGCTCATCCATCCCGAGCGGCAGATCGGCCGGCACGAGGTCTCCCACCTCCTCGACGGTGCACGCCGGCTCGCCGAGGCCGTCGCAGTCCGCGACGTCCAGGCCAAGTCGGTCGCCGCCGTTTTGCAGAGCCTGGCCCACGTCCCGGCCCCAGCGCCGTCCCCGCCGACTCCCTCGCTGCCCGTTCCGGCTCCGCCTCTTCCGGCCCAGAGCACGGCGCACAGCCGCTGACCCGCAGGCGATCCCCCTTCATTCACCCAGGAGTTCCTCCCTTGGCCATCACCGCTCTGCCCCCTGACACCGACGCCGACATCGCCCGGGTCACCGAGGCCCTCGCCATGATCACCCCGCGCTGGAACGTCCGGATCCTGCTGGCACTCTCCGGCCCGCCCGTGCGTTACACCGAGCTGGCGGCCAAGGTGTCCTGGCTGCAGAGCGGCCAGCTCCACCCCAAGCTCAAGTCGCTGTGCGACGCCGGTCTTGTCGAGCGCACCGAACACACCGCGCGGCACGTGACCTACGGCCACACCGAGCGTGGCGTGGCCCTGCTGCCGGTCCTGCCGATGATCGTCACCTGGGCCGAGGAACATCTGGAGAAGGCGGACCGTCCGCTGCCCGCGATCGAGCAGATCGAGGACAGCCTCACCCTGCTCACCCGGCGGCACGCCGCCGCCATCCTGTGGGTGCTCAAGTCCCGCGAGGAGGTCAGCGGGCGGGCCCTGGCACGGATCGTGATGCCCAGCAGCGACTGGACCAACGTGTACCCGCCGCTGCGGCAGCTCGTGGCCGACGGCCTGGTCGACACCGTGGGCATCGGCCGGCCCTACCGGTTGTCCGCGGCGGGCGACGGCCTGGGCCCCGTTCTCGGTGCCCTGTCCGCGTGGTCCGCTGGGCAGCCCCTCAACCAGGCTGCCCAGCACCCGGTCTGGGGGCACCCGCAGGCGAAGCCCGCGCCGAGGCCGTGGGTCAGCAGCCCGTCCCGGCCGGCCCCCGCGGCGCTTCCACCCGCTCGGGCAGCCGGGTCCTCTCCGGCGTGGCACAACCGCGATCTCTTCTCCCACGCCACGGCCGCCCGCCCGAAGGCGGCCATCCCGGTGGGAGGTCCGCGCCGATGACTACCTTTTTCACCTCTGCCGAAGTACGCAACGCTGTCGAGCTGCTGGCCTCGCGCTCCTTGATCCGCCTGGTCACCGAGATCGACGACAACGGGGCGATACCGCCGCGACGGCTGTCCGGTACCCTCCCCGACCTCTCCTCGCACCAACTGCGTCGCACTACTGAGACGGCCCGTGCCCACGGTCTCGTCCGGGTCGTGCCCGGCGCCGGTTTGGAACTCACCGAGTCGGGTTCGGAGTTGGCCGACCTGTACGACGCGGCTGCGCGCTGGGCCCGACGCCACGCCTACCCGGCACCGGTCTGCGAGTTCAGCAGTCGCATCCGCCACGTCCTGGACCTCCTGGCGCCCTCGCTCGCCACCGAGCGCGCCGACAGCCTCCTGCGGCCGTCTGCCGCGCGGCTGCCCAGCGACGAGGCCGAGGCGGACCTTGCCCGTCCCCGCGCTCTGTTGATCCAGTGGCTGGCCGGTAATCCGCAGGTCACCGGGGTGTCCGAGTCCGAGCCGGTCGCGTGAGCGTAGCGGTCACACCCCGGCATGTACGCCACACCGCCGGGCTGATGCGCAGCATCTACCTGCCGCGCACGGCGGACGCTCTCGCGTTCGCGATGTCCACCTACGGCATCCCGCTGCTGGTCCTGGCCACCACGCGCTCCGCCGCGCTGACGGGCGCCGCGTTCACCCTGGAATGGATCCCGCGTCTGGCAGCCTTCGGATGGGCCGGATCGATCGTCGACCGGCGCGGGGCAGCCGTCGTCTTCCACCTCGCCTCCCTGGGGCGCGCGCTGGCTCTCGCCGCCGGCGCGGTCCTGCTCCACCTCCACCCGTCCGGCAGCGTGGCGAGCGCAACGGTGATGGTGCTTGCGGCTACGACCGGCGTGCTCACGGAGTTCAGTTACATCGCGGCCGAGACGGCGGGCGCTGCCGCCGGCCGCCGAGCAGGGGCGCGGGCCCACCGCGTCCAGGCCGTCCTGCTCGGCATCGACCAGACCTCGACCCTGGCCGGCCCGGCGCTCGCAGGGGTACTCCTGCTCGCCGGGCCGCCGCCGATGCTCGCGGTGATCACCGTGCTCTCGCTTCTTGCCGCGCTGCTCGCCCTGCGTACACCCCCCTCGCCCGTCGCCCCGGCCCGCGCGCCGAAGGGGCAGTCCGGCGCCGGACTCCTTACCGGGTGGCGCACCATCCGCTCGCTTCCCGCGCTCGGCTGGCTGGTGACCGGGCTGACCCTGTCCAACCTGGCCACCGGGCTCCTTCAAGCGGCTGGTCCGGTGATCGTTGTTACGCACTTCGGGCAGTCCACCACTGCCGTCGGCCTGGTCTGGTCCGCCGCCGCGGCGGCCACCCTCTTGGCCGTCACCATCTGCCGGTTCGCGCTCGACCGCCTGGGCCTGTGGCCGGTCGGCGCCGCCTGCGCGGCCCTCGCCTCGCTCGCCTGTCTCGCCGCCGCCCAGGCCCCCGACTACCTGTCCTACCTGGTCCTGGTCGCGGTCCTCATGGCGGCGGACGGCGGCATGACGGTCGTCCTGCGCACCCTGCGCTCCCGCCTGATCCCCCTGGAGAAGTTCGGCAGCACCCTGTCGGCGACCATCCTCATCCTCCTGCTGCCCTTCCCCGTCGCCGGCGTGCTCACCGCGCTCACCCCGCCCGATGCTCTGGGCCACGTCATCACCGCGTGCGCCGCCCTGCAGGCCCTCGGCCTGTTCTGCGCCTTCGCCCGCCTGCGCACCGATCCCGCCCTGCGCACCTGACCCTGCTGCGTCCCCAGCCTGTGGAGAACCTCATGCCCACCGCCGTCCTCGGGACGAACCGCGCGAGCGGTCGCACCATCACCGAGCAGTTCCACGCCTTCGACGCGCGCAACCCGCACGTCTACCGCGCTCTGGAATGCATGGCCGCCCGCCGCCTGGCCGACGGCGCCACACGGGTCAGCTTGAAGGACCTCTTCGAAGACCTGCGCTGCCAACTCCCTTACGGCGTCGGCGGGCTGAACAACAACTTCACCGCCCTCTACGCCCGCCGCCTGATCGACTTCCACCCCCACTGGGCCGGCGTGTTCGAGCTGCGCCGCCGCCGAGCCGCCTGAGACACCCCCTTTCTCTTCCCTCGTCCTGCCGCCTACCGACTCGGAGAACCCCTTCTTGTCCGCTCGCCCCCTCGTACTCGTCGTCTCCCCGGGCGATGAGGCGGATCGCGGCTACTGCCTTGAGCAAGTCGCCGCCGCATACGACATCGTCCTGCTGACCGGCGCCGAGCCATCGTGGGAGAAGCCGCACATCGTCGACCACGCCGTCGCCGATCTGAACGACACCACTGCACTCCTCTCCGCCGGCCGGGCTCTGGCGGAACGACACGACCTTGCCGGCGTCGTCACCTGGGACGAATGGAACCTCATCCCCACCGCCCGCCTCGCCCGCGCGCTCGGTCTGGCCGCGAACTCCGTCGAGGTGATGCGGGCCTGCCGCAACAAGGCCACCGCCCGCACGCTGTTCGCCCGCCACGGGGTGCCGTCGGCCGCGTCGATGAAGGCCCGGACCCTACGGGAGGCCGAACTGGCGACGAGGACCCTCGGCTTCCCCGCCGTCATCAAGCCCGCCGCTGCGGCCGGCAGCATCGGCGTGATCCGCATCGACCGGCCCGAAGAGCTGCCCGCAGCCTTCGAGTTCGCCTCTGTCGGCGCAAGCCGGAGCCGCGAGGACACGGGCGTCCTGGTTGAGGAGTATCTCGACGGCCCCGAGGTCTCCGTTGAATGTGTCACCCACCGTGGCTCCACCACCGCCGTCGCCGTGACCCGCAAACGCCTGGGCCCCGCACCCTACTTCGACGAGACCGGGCACACCGTCGACGCCGCCGATCCGCTCGTGGCAAAGGTCGCACCGACCGCCGCTGCTGCCATCAAGGCCCTGGGAATCACCGACGGCGTGCAGCACGTCGAGATACGCCTGGTCGGCGGCCGGCCCCGGCTGATCGAGGTCAACGCACGCCTGGGCGGCGACATGATCGGACACCTCGTCCACCTGGCCACCGGCGTCGACCTCGCCCGGGCCGCCGGCGACATCGCCTGCGGACGTACCCCCGACCTGACGCCCACCCGCCACGAGGCCGCGGCGATCCGCTTCATCTACCCCGCCTACTCCGGCACCCTCACCGCACGCCGTGTCACGAAGCCCACCGGGGGAGTGGAGCGCGTGCGCTTCCAGCGACAGACCGGCGAGCAGCTCGTACTGCCACAGGACGGCGGCGATCTGTACACCGCCCGTATCGGCTTTCTGATCACCACCGGGCTGACCGCCGCCGTCGCCGAAGCTCGCGCCCAGGAGGTGTACCGCAACCTCGACGTCCAGGTTGCCCCCCTCCCGCTGGCGGCTCTGACTACCGGGGAGCATGCCGCGTGAGGCAGATCGCGGCGCCCGAGCTGGTGCGCAGCCGTCGCCTGCTGATCGGGTACTTCGCCGGCCTGGGTGTGGTGATGGCCGTCTGGGGCGCGCGCATGCCCGCAGTTCAGAACGCCGCCGAGGTGAGTACCGCTGGGCTTGCCCTGGTCTTGCTGGCCGCCGCCTTCGGCATGGTCGGCGGACTCCAGGCGGGCGGACGCCTCGCCCGGCCGGCCCGTCTGCCCGTGCTGCTGACCGGCGGTGCCGTTGCCCTCGCCGCCTGTCTTGCCGTCCTCGGGTTCTGCCGCAGTCTGGAGAGCCTCCTGGCGGCGGCGTTCGTCTTCGGCGTCGCGCACGGCGTCCTTGACGTCGCGGCCAATGCCGCGGCGGTCCGCTGCCAGGACGCCCACGGCCACCCCATCATGGGTCGGCTGCACGCGAGTTACAGCCTCGGCGCACTCCTCGGTGCCGCGCTGGCCGCGGCCACCGCTCACACCTCACACGCCGTTCTGTTTGCCGCGGTGGCAGCTTGCGCCGCTGCGGCGGCAGGCGCGACCACGCGGCTCACCCGCACCGTCGCCAGCCCTGCACTCGAGCCCATCCACCACGGTGCTGCACTGGGCTCGAACGGGCAGAGGGGGTTGTCCCGGCGCCGATTGTGGCTGCTGGGGGCGCTTGCTGCTGCCACGCTGCTGGGTGAAGGAGCGGCTGCCGACTGGGCGGCTGTCCACCTGCATGATCTCGGCGCGACGGCCGCGACCAGTGCTGCGGCGTACGGCTTCTACAGCGCCGCCATGGCCGCAGGCCGTCTCGCCGGAGACCGGCTCACCGCCCGCTTCGGCGCTCTCGCCGTCGTCCGCACTGGTGCCGCGCTGGCCGCGCTCGGCTTCGCCACCGGACTGGCCGGCTCCACCATCGCCTTCGCCCTGCTCGGCTGGACGGCCCTCGGCCTAGGGCTGTCCGTCACGATCCCCAGCCTGATCACCGCCGCCGGCATCGGCGGTCCCCGCGCGGTCGCCACCGTCGCGGTCACCGGCTACGTCGGCCTGCTCGCTGGCCCCGCCCTGATCGGTGCCCTCGCCACCGTCACTGCTCTGCCGATTGCACTGCTGCTGCCCGCCCTCCTCGCTGGCGCAGTCGTCGCCCTCGCCCCCAAAGCCATGGAGAAACTCACCCCTTGACCCGCACATCCGCCTCCCCGAGCGGCGTGGACGCCGTGATCCTCGACTACAACGGGGTTCCGGGCCTGCAACCCAGCACCCCGATGTGGACCCGTCTCGCCGACCTCGCCGAGTGGCCCGACCGGCATCTCCCCTCTTTCCAAGACGCCTTCTGGGCTCCCCGCAACACCTACGACGCAGGGGAACTGAGCGATCTGGCCTACTGGGCCAAGGTGCTCGGACACCACCCCGGCCCGCGGTGGCTGCGCACCCTGCGCGATGCCGACACCGCCATGTGGACCCGCACCGACCCGCGCGTCCTCGACATCCTGTACCGCGCCCGGGCCGCAAGACGGTTGCCGATGGTGCTGCTCTCCAACGCCCCGCACTTTCTGAGCGACGTCCTGGACGCCACCGACTGGCGGCGCGAGCTGATGGACGACGCCCTGTACTCCGCCCGCATGGGCCGGTGCAAGCCCGACCCGGCCGCGTACGAACACGCCCTGGCCGCCACCGGCATCACCGACCCAGCACGTGTGCTGTTCGTCGACGACCGCGAAGACAACTGCCGGGCCGCCGCCGAACTGGGCCTGCGCACCCTGCACTACACCGGCCAACCCACAGAGCTGGAAGAGCAGTTGCTGCCCGCCCCGGCCAACAACCTCTGCGCCTGACACTCATGCCGCGCCACCCACCACCGCCCCGACCCCCTGGACCTTCGTGCCCGACACCAAAGAGATCGACGGCGACGTCTACATCTCCCCGCGCCATCTCGCCTCCACCACCGGGACCGGCGACCCCGCTCTCGCCCCGCTGCTCGACCTCGGCTGGGACCTCCGGTACGACGAGGACTCCAACGTGTACCTGAGCGCTCCCGACCGGCGCGTTCGCCTGGGCTACCTGCCCGAGGGCGAGGACGACGGGCTGTGGCGTATCAACGCCTACAAGGACTCGTTCGGCCCGCCGGCGTGGGGCGTCTGTTTCAACGACCGCGTCCCCACCGAGTTCGTCCAGGCGTTCACCACCGTCCTCGCCACGGCGTACGAGCAGGGTCCGGACACCTACCTCGCCCGGCCCGTCTCCGGTACCGACGAGCACGACCCCTTCCTCGCCGTCGTCCCGCTCCTGAAACAGGGCTGGGAGATCGACCGTCCGCGCTGGGGCGTCTTCGCGGTCCAGTCCCCGGACGGACACGCCGGCCTGGAGTTCACCATCGGCGACCTCGATCCGGAAGCCGAACTGACAACGCGGGACGCCCGCTGGCAGCTGTGGGCCGGGAACTCCATCGAACGACCTGTCTGGTACGCGACAGCCAGCACCGACACGCCCGTCGCCCTGCTCACCGCCGTCACTGAGTGCGTCGCCGATCCGGCGCCGCTGCCGCGGTGGCGCGAGGCGACCTTCAGCTACATCAAGGGCATGGCCCAGCTCACCCCGATCCTTCCGCCCGGACCGCCGGCCCCCACCCCGCTCGACGTGCAGCGGGCCGTAGCGTCCCGCCGCCCGGCCGCGCTCTCCGCGGCCAGCGTTCCGCGCTGGAGCACCACCAGCCGACCGGCCCTGCCCGGTCCACGCCGGTAGGACCAGCCCGACCTCTACCGGAGCCCCTCTTGTCCCTGCAGGCCCCTGAGTTCTTCGCAGAGCTGTGCCTCCCCTTCCACGACCACGCCGTCGTGGGCAACACGTACTTGGCCGTTCCCGTCCCCGGCGCACCGCTGCGGCTGCGGCTCGATTTCACCCGCACCATCCACGCGGACACCTACGGCGGGTTGCGTGCGGCGATCGTCCACCCGGAACGCGGCGAGATCGACGCAGTCGCGCTGAGCTTCGTGGATCACGGAACCTTCCACCGCCGCGACGAAGCCACCAACACCGGGCCGAACACCAAGCAGTACGGCACCTTTGACAAGTACCACCGCCCCGGTCGGCCCCCGTGGGACGGGGCCGTCACCACCGGGCTGCGCGACGCCATCGAGCAGTACACCGCCATCTGGTTCCTCGGCGCCTGGACCGCGTCCATGCCGAGCCGCGCCACGGGCCGGACCGCCCACACGTCTCCCGCCATGCCGGCCGCCCGCAGCGGCGCCCGCGCCCGCTGAGCCGCGCCCACACCACCAGCGCCGGCGTCCCGCACTCTCCAGCAGGAGCCCTGCCCGTGATGACCCACCCCTTTGAAAACCTCGACCCCGCCCACACCGTGCAGGTCCTTCCCCGCCACCTTGCCGGGCCCGGCGCCGTTGACCCTCGCAGCGCTTGGGCCTTCCCCTTCGACGAGGGCTGGCCGTTCGCCCAGACCGACGACGGCACGGCCGCCGCTTTCAGCCCGTGCCTGCGACTGCAGACCACCTACGACCCCCAGCCCGACCAGCCCGGCAAGGGCACGTGGACCATCAGCGCGCACCGGGCCCCGTTCACCCCGCCGGCCTGGCGGATCAGCTTCGACGCCACCACCCCTGTCGAGCTGCTGCACGACGTCCACACCGAACTGCTCGACCTCTACCTCGAAGACCGGCACAGCGACCAGGACCGGCTGTTCCAGGACGAGATGGCGCCGCACGAGGCGTACGTACCGCTGCTCACCCGCGGCTGGAGCCACGACGTCAAGACCGACGGCACACAGACCTTCCTCACCCCGGAAGGACTCGGCGGCGTACGCCACCGGTACGCCATCAGCGGCTCCAGCGGGCCGGCCTGGCGGGCCTGGGGCGGATACCCCATCGAGCCGCACTGGACGGCACGCTTCTCCTTTGGGACACCCACCGCGCTCGTCGCGGCCTTCACCGCCTCGCTGATCTCCACCGAGCCACTGCACCGCGCTGCGAAGGACGTCCCCGTCCGCACCCGCCGCGCCCTCTACGTCGCCACCACGACAGCCAAGCAGTCGCACGGCAACACAGCTGTTGCCCCGCCGCCTCCCGCCCCGGCCTCTGGCCGAACCCGATGACCTTCCCCCCTGACTCAAGGAGTTCTCCTCCTCGTGCACGCACGTTTCGTCCGATCCGTCGCCGTCGCCGTCGCCGTCGCCGTCGCGGTGACCGGCACCCTCACCTGGGCGCCGGCCGCGAGCGCCCAGCCCTCCGAACCGACCCCCTCGGCGTCCGCTGCCCCGGCCGAGACACCGGCCCCGGACGCGGGCAGCGTCGAGATCACCACCAAGGACACGGCCGGGGACGCGCTGCCCGGCGCCGCGTTCCTGCTGCTCGACTCCGCCGGCCAAGAAGCCGGACGCGGGAAGGCCGACGCACAGGGGAAGCTGACCTTCCCCGACCTCGCGCCGGGCGTCTACCGGCTCAAGGAGACGGCCTCCGGCAGCCCGATCCACGAGGTCGTCGCCGACCAGGACGTCATCGTCACCCCTGGTACCGACACCCCGCTGACCATCATCAACCCGTTCAAACCCGCCTCAGTCCTGCTGAAGGCCAAGGACGACAAGACCGGCAAGCTGCTGGCCGGATCCACGGTCAACATCGGTAGCGGCGCCAAGACCATCCTGACGCTGACCACCGGCTCCGACGGCACGGCCAGCGGCAAGCTGCCCCTCAACTCCCGCACCGGCAGCGACTTCTGGGTCAAACAGGTGAAGGCACCCCCTGGCTACGAGATCCACACGTCCGTGAAGGCATTCAAGGCCAAGCCGGGCGATCCCGTGCCCGTAACCGTCACCAATGCCAAGACCGTCACCACCCCGCCGCCCACGGAGAAGCCGACCGCCAAGCCAAGCAACCGGCCGACCCCGGACCAGCCCGGCAAGGATGAGGACAACCCGGCGCCGTCCGCCTCGGGTACCCCGACCTCCGACGAGACCGCGTCGAGCACCGCGGCCCCCGCCCCCGCCGGTTCCCTCGCGCACACCGGCGCCGACGCCACCCCGTGGCTGATCGGCGGCGCCGGAGTCCTGATCGCTGCCGGCGGAGGCGCCCTCTTCGCGGCCCGTCGCCGACGCGCGGACAACGCCACCGACGACGGCTCCACCACGAGCTGACCTCACCCGCTTCACTCCGCGAAGCCCCCGGAATCGGATCGTTCGATTCCGGGGGCTTTGTCGTGGGCGCTTACGTGGGGCCAGCTGATGGAGGCGCTCAAGGCCGCGCCATCGCCCCGGCCGGCCGTACCGCCGATAGCCGCCGTGGCCGTAAAGGCTCGTAGAGGCTTCGCTTCCCGCGGATCGTCACCTGAATCGCCCCGGCTGATGGGCCCGAGCCGGGCCCGCGAGTGCGTGCGCGCGGTGCACGATCATGTTGACCGAGCCGCGGTCTCGCTCGATGTGCCCCTCCAGCAGCACCGCAGGGGCGCCGAGGACCGTCTCGCGCGTACGTTCCCAGACCGGGGGAGAGAAGACCAGGTTGATCATGCCGGTCTCATCCTCCAGGGCGCCGAACGCCACCCCCTTCGCCGTCGGGGGCCGTTGGATGTACTTGGCCAGTCCGCCGACCTGCACCCGGGTCTGGTCGGCCAGGTCACGGGCCTCGCGCGCAGGCTGCGCCCCGTGCGAGGCCAGCAGAGCACGCAGGTGCTGCGCCGGGTGGGCGGTGGCGCTGGCGCCAGAGGCATAGAGGTCGGCGGCAGTGGCCTCGGCCGCGGTCATGACCGGCAACTCCGGCGCGGGCGCCAGGTCGTCCAACCCCGGAAGGACGTCCTGGATCTCGCCCGTGTAGGCGCCGGCCGACCACAGGGCGGTGCGCCGGTCCACGCCGAGGCCATCGAACGCTCCGGCGGTGGCCAGCTGCTCCATCAGCTTCGCCGACAGCCGCGTGCGGCGGGCGACGTCGGCCACCGAGGGGAACGCCACGGTGCCGCGCGCCGTCAGGATCCGCTCGGCGATCTCCTCGCTGACCCCCGTCACGGAGGTCAGTCCGCGCCGGATCGCCGGCCGCCGCTCCGGCTGATCGGCGTGAGGCTCGAGCGTGGCGTGCACACCGGAGCACTGCATGTCGACACCCCGGACCTCGATGCCGTGCTGCTTGGCATCCTGGATGAGGGTCTGGGAGTCGTAGAACCCCATCGGGAGATGCGCCATGATCCCCGCAAGCATGGCATGCGGAAAGTGGTACTTCACCCAGGCGCTGGCATAAATGATGCCCGCCATCGACTGGGCATGAGACTGCGGGAATCCATAATCCGAAAACGCTTCTATCATGCCCACAATGCGCTCGGCGGCGGCTTGATTGATGCCCTTGGTGGCCATTCCGGCAAGCAGTCGTCCGCGCAGCTGTGCCACCTTTTCGGGAGAGTGCTTGGCGGCCATCGCCTTTCGGAGACGGTCTGCCTCGCCCGGGGTGAAATCCGCACAGTCGATGGCCAGGGCCATGGCCTGCTCTTGCCACAAAGCGACCCCGAGGGTTCTGGAAAGCGCTGGTTCGGCGAGCGGATGCGGATAGGTGACGGGCTCCAGTCCGGCCCGCCGCCGCAAATACGGATGTTTTGATCCGGCCTGAATAGGGCCCGGCCTGATGATTGAGGCGGCCACCGCGAGGTCCTCGAAACACCGTGGCTGAAGCTGCGGCAGGGTCGAGACCTGCGCCCTTGACTCGGCCTGGAACACGCCTATGGTCTGACCTGCGGCAATCATGGCGTACACGTCCGGGTCGTCCTGTGGAATCGTGGCCATGTCCAGGCTGATTCCGTGGTGTTCGGCAATGAGGTCGCATGCGGTGTGCAAGGCGGCCAGCATGCCCAATCCCAGGATGTCAATTTTCAGAAGGTGGGCGGCGGCCACATCGTCTTTGTCGCCTTGCAGTACCGAGCGGCCTTCGCGGGTGGCCCATTCGACCGGCATGATTTCCCCGATGGGCTGGCGGGTCAGCACCATCCCCCCGACGTGGATACCCAAATGCCGTGGCAGGGTGTGCAGTTGTCCTGCGAGGGAGCGCACGTCGTCGGGGATGTCGGCCTCTGGCCCGGGTGGCTCGTGGTGAATATGGCGGGTCATCTCATTGATCCGTGCCATGGGATAACCGAGGGCGCGTGCTGAATCCCGTACACTCAGGCGGGGTTGGTAGGTGATGAGGTTCGCCACCTGTGCGCAGTGCGACCGGCCGTATTTGGCATACAGGTACTGGATCACCTCCTCCCGGCGGTCGTTCTCGAAATCGATGTCGATGTCCGGGTCGGTCTTTTCGGCGTGCAGAAATCTCTCAAAGAGCAGGCCGTGCTTGAGTGCGTCGACGGAGGTGATGCCCAGCGCGTAGCAGACCACCGAGGAGGCGGCGCTGCCGCGCCCCTGGCACCAGATCCCCTGCTCGGCCGCGTACCGCGTGATGTCCCAGCAGATCAAGAAGTAGCCCTGCATGCCCATGTCGTTGATCACGGACAGTTCGTAGTCGAGCTGTTTCCATGCCGCCCCGGCTGCCGGGTCGGTGCGCGGCCCGTAGCGGCGGGCGCAGCCTTCTTCCGCGAGGTGGCGCAGATAGCTGCCGGGGGTGTGCCCGGCGGGCACCTCGAAGTGAGGCAGCTGCGGGCGCAGTCTGCTCAGGTCGATGACGCTGCCGCGGGCGAGGTCGACGGCGGACGCGACGGCCTGCGGGTAGCGGGCCATGAGGATGCGCATCTCCTCGGCGTTGCGCAGATGCGCCGTCGGGGCCGGCGGCAGCTCCCCGATCGCGGTGTCGAGGTTCTCGCGGCGGTGCAGCGCGGTCAGCGCCGCCGCCAGCCGCGCAGAACGCGGGGCCGCGTACCGCACCGCGTTCGTGGCCACCACCGGCAGACGCCATCGCTGCGCCGCCGCGTGCACGGCGGCGTTGCGCGGGCCGTCTTCGGGCAGCCGGTGATCGACGAGTTCGGCGTACAGGTGGGTGCGGCCGAACAGGTCCACCAACCGGTCCGTCCGGGCATGGATGGCGGCGGTGTCGTACGCGGCCTCGCCGATGACGGGGCAGCCGGTGAGGATCGCCCACTGGCCCTCGTGCGCGGCAGCCGAGAGGGCGTGGAGGTCGTAGAGCGGGGCGCCCTTGGCACCGGCCAACTGCCCGGCGCTGATCGCCGCAGACAGCCGAGTAAAGCCCAGCAGGCTGCGGGCGATCACCACGATCGACCCGAGGCCCTGGTCCAAGGTGAGCTCGGCGCCGTAGATGGTGCCGATGCCGTACGCGCCCGCGGCCTCCGCCAGACGTCTCGCGCCGTACAGCCCGTTGGTGTCGGTGATCGCCAGGGCCTCGATACCGAGGCGGACGGCCTCGGCGACCAACTCCTCCACGTGGTTGGCGCCGAAGAGGAACGAGCCGGCGGAGTGCACATGCAACTCCGCCCAGCCGCCGCCCACAGGCGTCGGCGCGGCGCGCCTGCCGGGGAAGTACAGCACCTCCCCGCGAGGGTCAGCCATAGAGCGCCTCCACCGCCCACCGGCCGTCCTGGATGTGCAGCAGCCAGGCGCGGCCGTCCGCGCAGGCGATCTGCAGGCGCGCAAGGCGGCGGGCCTGCGCGGGGATCCACCAGTCCTCCAGCACCGGCCACGGTCCGGTCCACCCGGTCACCGCCACCGGCGCGGCGCCGTCGATGGACAGCGCGGCAGGGGCCTGGGTGAGCAGGGCGCGTCCGCTCACCCCGACCGTGCCACCATCTGCCCCGATCACCTGGGCAGGGCGCGCGGTGGGGTAGACGACGGCCGGGTGCGGGGCCGGCAGCCGCCCCGGCCACGTCCCCTCCACCAACGGGCGTGAGCGCGCATCGCCGTACGGGATGTCCACAATCCGCTCGCCCGGCCCGCGGCCTCCGGCGAGTTCCTGACGTACCACCGCGCGGTGTCCGAGCATCGCCTGCAGTTGCCCCGCGGCGTGCTCCAGTTCTTCCGGTGCGATCCGAGTCCCGAACAACAGCGACTGCCTGCCGGTCGCCGCCGACAGTCCTTCGGGGACCAGTCGCAGTGTGGTGATCCCCGCCGCAGAGGCGTCGAGCTGCCCGGTCTCGGCCCAGGCGGCGATCTGCCAGCGCACTCGCTCGGCGACCGCCAGCGCCGAGAGCCGACCCTCGTGCCGCCACAGCCGCGACAGGCGCAGCCCGGACGTGAGGCCCACTTCGACCTGCAGCCTGGCACACACCGCACCGGCCCGCGCGAGACGGGCGTGAAGCTGTTCGGCGAGGGCTTTGGCAATGAACGTGACCGGCTCGAGATTGTCCTCGGGCGGCTCGAACGCTTCGGCCACGCTGTAGTCACTGTCCGCCCCGGATGTGTTGAGCGGCCGGGCCTCCTGGCCGCGGGCGGTGCGTTGTGCCGCGGCGCCGTCGTGTCCGAACCGGGCCAGCACCCGTTCACTCGGCAGTGCCGCGAACGCCCCCAAGGTGGTGATGCCCAGGCGGGGCAGCAGCTGCGACAGCCGCGGGCAGCCCAGCACCCCCACCGGATACGGGGCCAGAAAGTGCGCGGTCTGCCCGGCCGGTACCAGGTGGCCGACCTGCCCGGCGCGTACCGCCAGGGCGGCGGCGAACACGGTGTCCGCCGCTCCGGTACGTGCTTCGATCCCGGCGTCGGTGAGCACGGTGGTGATGCGCTCCACCAGGGCCGGCTCGCCGCCGAAGTACCGGGCGGGGCCGCGCGAGGGCAGGGCGATCAGGCCGGGGCGCAGGACTTCCATGTGCGGTGCGATCCGTTTCTCCAGCAGGCGCAGCACCGGCTCGAACGCCCGCACCTCCGCTTCGGGGTCCCGGTCGAGCAGCCTGAGGTGGAGGCAGCGTCCGGATGCCTGGCGTACCCGCATCCCCCGCTTCACGCCCTGCCGGCGGGCCTCCTTCGAACAGGCCATCACCCGCTCCCGCGCGATGATCGCCACGGGCTCGTCGTGATCCGCGCCCGCGGCCACCACCGGCCAGTCCATCATCCAGGTCACTAGTGCACGCACTGCTGGCTCACCCCGCGGTGACGGGCCGCAGCGGCACCACATCCGCGTCCGCGGTGGCAGCGGGCTCGGCGATGAGCCGCACCGAGCCGTCCGGCCCGGGCAGCCACACCTCGGCATATCGCGGCTGCGCCGCCGCGCCCCGACCGGTCACCACCAGACGGGTACGGCGACCGGCGAGCAGACCAAAGCCGTCTCCGAGCCCATCCCAGCGGGCCTCGGCCACCCGCAACCGCAGCTGCGCCTCCGGCCAGTCCTGCCAGGTCAGCAACGTCGTGCCGGAGCGCCGCAAGCGGGCCGCAATACGACGGCTCGTACGCAAGGCCACCTGCCCCACCGGGCCGAGCAAGACCACCGGCGCCGCCTCGCACACCGTCGCCAGCACCTCGGGCCACCGCCGTCCCGGCTCGGGTACAGCCAGCCCGCACGCCAGGTCCAGACCGGCATCCGCCGCAGCCAGCCCGCCGAGCTGCGGCAGACCGACCGCTGCCCAGGCCCCGCCGTTGGCGGCGGCCTCCGCCGCCAACGCGATCAGCAGGGGCAGGTCGCCCCCAGCGCTCACCACCGCGCCGCGGGGCAGCTTCCCGCCTGGGAGCAGGCTGGAGAGCGTGCCGGACCTGGCTCCGGTCGCCTCCGGAGTCCCTCGCTCACCAGGCGAAACGACTTGCATGAACACATGTTCGATTCTCTGTCCGGGAAATGCAAGCGGGTGAGGGCCATGCCACTCCCGCGAGCCTTCACGGCCGACTGCGGTTGACTGCTCCGGCCAGCGCCGTGGCGGTTTCGAACGACCGCGATGGGCGCCGGCCCGGTCCGCCGCGCCCTGTCCGAAGTCGCCCGGCACATCTCGCTGTCGGGCGGCAGTTCCCGTGGAGCGGACGTAAGGGCAGGCGAACCGCGTGTGCCTCGCTACGCTGCCGCAGTGATCGAGTCCCCGTCGCTGCCCGGCGACCCCACCGAGCTGCACCTGCGCACCTCCTACGACGACGAACTCTGGGACACCCCGCAGGCCGACACGCTGGAGCGCTGGAACGTCGCCGTCCTGCACCGCCGGCGTACGCAGGACGGCGGGCAGGGCCCGGAGGAGGGCAGGGGCTGCGCCACCGCCGGATGCCCGTCGTGCACGACGGAGGATGTCGCCGTCGGGGAGATGACCTTCTACCGGGTGCATCTCGACCGCGGCCGGAATGCCTACTGGGCCATGGAAGAGGAGTCCGAGGAGCTGTACGAGACCGCCCAGGTCCTCCTCGACCCGCAGACGGGTTCCTTCACCAGCGAGGTCGGTGAACTGCTGGCGTACGTCGGCTCCGCGCTGCTGGTCATGGACAGGGTGACCCTGGATCCGCTGTGGCGCGGGCACGGCCTGGCGGCCGTACTCGGTTGCGAGGCGATCCATCGGCTCATGGCCGGATGCCGGGCCGTCGCATGCTCACCCGGCATTACCGACCTCAGCAGCCAACGTCTGAGGGACAGGTCCGAGTGGGACCGCGTGAGCGCCAAGATTACCCGGGGGTGGGAGAGCCTGGGGTTCCGGCTCTACCGCGACAACGTCTATCTCCTGTCGCCCGCCTCGCAGGACCTGGAGGAGCAGCGCGGCGCACTTCGCAGGCGCCTTGCGGAACTCGGTGCGTCCTGGCGGATCGGCGCATCATGACGGGCTCGCCGCCGCGAGCGACGGGCACAAGGGCGGCGCCTCCCCGCTGTCTAGATCAACGGCAGACCGTCGGCGGCTTGTCCAGCGTCAGGGCAACTGAGAACCGCCGGTCTGATTCTCAACACGCATGTAGAGCTGCGATTCGACGACGCCGTCACTGGTCAGCCGTACGTCGGGCTCCTGCACGGTGTAGTGCTGGCCAAGGCTGGTGACGATGGCACGGATCGTTTTCTCGTCCGCGGCTGTGATCATGAGGTGAGCCACTCCGTCCTCCCGAAGAGCGGCCCAGGGGGCAGCGGCGGTCATGTGAACTCCTCGCAAGGTCGACAACTCGGTCTGCTGAGGAAACACCGCCCACCACAGCGCAGTTCGGCGCTCCGAGAAAGATCACCCCAACGAGGCTCCTGCACTGCGTCCGCCGCGCCTGCGGCCGCCCGCATCACGAGCTTGCCGGGAAGATCGGGCGGACGGTGCGCTCCTGGCACCCGCACATCCGCACGGATCTGACCTTCAACGAGCTCGCCCGCAGGGTCAATCCCCTGGTGGCGGGCTGGATCAACTCCTACGGCCGATGCCGGCCCTGGGAGTTGCACCATGCGCATCAACGCCTACCTGGTGCGCTGGATCCGCGAGAAGTACAAACGGCTCGCGGCCAAGAGGATGGCGCTCGCGAAGATGCAGGAGATCGCTCAGCGATACCCCCGCATGTTCGCTCAATGGCGCCTCACCACAAGTGCCGTCTCGGCCTGACGATCAGAACGACAAGAGCCGTGTAACGGGAGACTGTTACGCACGGTGCTGTGAGGGCCGAGGGGTGAGACTCCCCTCGGCTACTCGGCATGAGGTTGGTTCCATCAGCTGATCCCCGGCGGGCGCCGCGTGCTGAGCTGCCACCTGCTCCAGCGCTTCGTAGAAGGCGCGGGCCCGCTGGCTGCGTGGGCTGCCGAATGCTTCCCGGGGCGCGGTGAGCAGCAGAATCCAGTGCGCCCCAGTCATCCGCATCCGGCTGGCCGCCCGTACCGCGCTCAGCAGATGCCGGCGCTCCCGCGCCTTCAGCGGCCCTTGCGCAGCCGACACCAGCTCGTGCGCGGGCCCCCGGAAGTGTTCTCCACCGTTTGGGACTCTCATGAGATGTCCCTCCCCAGCCAGTGATGGGTGCCGTTATCGACCCTGGTCCCTCGCAGTTCGCGGATTGAGAGTGCTGGCAGGTGGGTGCGAGTTCACTCGCTGGGGGGATCATGACCGTCCAGCCGCGCGGGTCGAAGGCTGGTCGCCCGACCGGTTCGTAACGTGGGCAGGTGACGGGTTCATGGTGGTTGGTCTTGGTTGGCTTGGTTCTGCAAGCAGCTGGTGCATCTTTGGCACTGATCGGCTTCACGAAAACGTGGCGCCGTCATCGAGACGTCGAGTTGTTCTGGGCGCCAGTGATTCGTGGGTCTGGTTGGCTGCGTGACCGACTGACGGCGGCAGCAAGTCGCATCAACCGCGTCATGCGCCGGGCCCTGGGGAAACCGACCCACCACTATGTGTATGCAGGCGAGGTCGCCACGGGAGTCGATGTGGAGAGCATCAAGGGCGCCCAGGGGCCGGTGGCCCCGGAGCTCCAAGCCCTTGTTGCTGGGCTGTCATCGTTGAGTGCTGTGGTCGATCAGCTGCGGGAGGACAATAGGGTGGAGCACGGGCGCGTATGGGCGGCGCTAAATGACCACTCGGCAAAGCTGGAGACGACGACTCGCGAGCTCGCCATTGGCGGCCTGCGACTTCAAATCTGGGGCATCCTGCTGATCACGGTTGGAGCTCTTCTTGCGGGTATTCCATCCCTTGTGGCCATCAGCGATTGAGAAGCTGTTTCAGATCCGGTGATCTGTGACGTTCCGTGACGGATGGGCTGGCGATTCCCTATCCCCGTGTCTGATCGGTGTGATGATCGTTGGTTTGGCGAAGAAGCCGGATGACCTACCCCGCGAGGCGCTGGAGCCGGCCGAACTCCGGCGCCTGGTCCTCGCCGCCGTCGACCTGTACATCGACCGCGACGCCCTCGCCCGGCAGATCGCCCGCGAGGAAGAACAACGCCGCGCCCTGGCCGCCTTTCTGGACGGCTGGGACGCAGCAGGCGGGGGAGCACCCTCGTAGTGCTGTACCGGCGCGGGGGCGCTCAGGCGGGTGCCGGTGCCGGGCGCAGCAATGCCAGCGGAAAGCGCCGGCCTTTCCCCACCGCGCGGACGTTAGGAACAGTTGGACTGTCTCAGAGGTTGTGCTGTCTCACCTGAGACGACGGTGTCGAGGCATGAACACCGACTGGACCACTGAGCGATCTGTCTCAGAAAGAGTTGAGCAACTTCATCCCTTCGTGGCGGAGCTGGGGTTACCGGGTTGACGAAGTGCAGCAACCTGTTTACCCACGAAGCGTTCAATCTTCGTCGGCCGCACGCTGCCACCCTCCCGTACAGCTCGGCTGCCTTCTGCTCGCACCCCGTACGCATCGCCGGGCCCCAGATGAAGTGGGCCCTGGAGCGGGCGGAGGAGATCGCGAACCTCTGGATGGGCGAGGTTGACGTGACGGGGATACCGCCGCGGCGGCTGGCGGAGCTGTCCCCGGTACGGCGTGGACGGCAAGGCGTCACTGCTGCGGCGCCATGCTGTTGGCGACTGCGGTCTACCTGACGACACGGGCGGTGGATGACGCGCTGGATCTGCTGGAGGTGCTGATCGCGACGAAGCTGCTGGCCCACGCGGAGCGGGAGACGGCGAAGGAGAAGCTGGAGACCCTGCCGCGAGCGACCCTGCCGCCCGGCGCCGCGGTTGACCGCGGTCACTTCCTAGAGTCCTTGATGGCCGCCCCGCACGAGCCGGGGCTCGTTTCCGCTGGCCAGCGGCTTGTAGAGGCTACCAACAAGCGTCAGATCCGATAGTTGGCGTTACGGCTATGCGTTGGAGCTGCTCACCCCGTCGGCGGGCCGGTGGCCAGGGTGTGTCCGTCCGGGCTGTGGTCGTCCGCCAGCGGTTGTTCAGCAGGTCCGTCGGTAGGGGATGTCGCGGATGTGGGTCTGCCATTCGTCCGGGGTCAGCCCTGCCCCGGCGCGGTCGCATGCCAGGGTGACTGCCTGGCCCGTGGTGATGTCGTATGTCTGCAGCGGTACGTGCTCGCCTGCCGCGTAGAGGGTTTTGCTGTCGGGGCTGAATGCCAGGGCCAGGAGGGCTGTGCCTGGGGTGGGGAGGGCGGAGCCGATCGGGCGGCTAGAGTCGGTGTCCCACAGCCGCAGTGTGCCGTCATCGCCGGCGGCGGCCAGGGTGCGTCCGTCCGGGGAGAATGCCAGCGCCGACACCCGCCTGGGCGGGCCGTCCGTGAAGGCCCACCTGGTCGGGCCGTCACGGACCGGAGACGCGGGAAGGATGCCGAGGGGCTCGTGGGCGTCGCCGTCCCACACGGTTACCTGACCGGATTCGTCGCCTGCTGCGAGGTACGTGCCGTCCGGGCTGAATGCCAGTGCCGTCGTCGTGCCGGAGGTGAGTGCACGGCGTGTGATCCGGCCGGACCGCAGGTCGAGGAACTGGCCGTGGTTGGTTGCCAGGATGCGTCCGCCGGGTTTCACCGCCAGGGTTTCACCGCCGATGCCGCGAATGTCGCGGGTCTTGTCCCCGCTGCGCAGGTTCCAGAATTCGAGCCGTTCGTCCTCTGGTATACGGGAGGTCACCAGCGACGTTTCTTCCGGGTGGAAGGTGATGCCGTTGACGGAATTTGCGGGAAGGCCGGGGTTGTCGGGGTCGGTTCCCGTCACCGTCAGGGACTTGGTGATGCGGCGGCCTGGAACATCCCACAGGGACAGCCTCTCCGGCGGGACGGACTGTGTCGGGTCGCTGACGCCATAGGCGAGGATGCGTCCATCGGGACGGAAGGCCATGTGCACGGGGCAGGGCAGGGGACTTTGCCGCCCTTCGGGGGGAGTCGGGCAGGCGGCCGGCGGCAGGCTGGCCATGCGGTTGCCGTTGCGGCCGTCGTGCAACTGGATCTGCGCCCGGCCGGTATCGGTGTCCTGGTGGGCGATGGCGAGTGTGCTGCCGTCCGGGCTGAAGGAGGCCGATGCGGCGGGCCGGCTCTGCCAGCGGGAGTCGACGACGCCGTCGAGGGAGAGGGAGCGCACCACGGTCTGGGACCGTCCCGCGAAATAGCGGATGCGGCGTGCTTTCATGTCCAGCCTGAGGTCACTGACCGTCTCGTCGGAGTGCGGATACCGGAAGACAGGTGCCGTGGGCGCATCGGTCCGCCACAACAGGACCTCGTCGGGGTCCGTGGCGGCCATGAACCTGCCGTCCGGGCTGAACTCGAGATCTTCCAGTCCCTCGTGCTGGAGCTTCGGCAGTTCCCGCCCCGAAGCGATTTCCCAGTTGCGGATTCCTGCTGGGCCGCGCAGGACCACGTGCCGGCTGTCGGGGGTGAACTGGAAATCTTCCTCGGAGCAGTTGGCGGCGGTCGTCTTGGGGGCCCACTCGGTCGGCAGCTTGCGGCGCCGGGGGATGTCCCAGATCTGCAGGCGGGCGCCGGGCAGGCACAGCGCCATCAGCCGGTCGTCCGCGCTCACCTGGGCATCGGGGAATGGGTAGCTGACTACCCGGCGCTGTTGGTGCAGTCGCCGGATGGCCAAGTCCGAGACATCGTATGGTTCCCCGGGGCCGACCTGGGGCAGGACGCTGTCCATGCGGCGCTCCAGTAGCACGCGCCGGGTCTGCATGTCCCGGATTTGGATTGCCGCCTGGGATCCCCGGGTGTTTGTGTTGTACAGGACAAGCATGCGGCCGCTCGGACTGATCTCGGCTCCGTCGTCGGCCGGCAGACGCTGCCCCTCGTCACGGCCGGCCCGCATGTCCCAGATCCTCACCCTGCCGTCGCCGTTCAGCAGAGTGAGTCGTCGCAGGTCGGGGCTCATCACACCGGCGTGGGCAAGGCTGCCGCCGAGCCCGGGTAACGAAGCGGTCCGCCGGTGGCTGCGCACGTCCCACGTCACGGTCCGCTTCGCGCCGGCGCTGACCAGGGTGCGGCCGTCGCCGCTGAGGTAGCGCACGACGGCCGGATCGGTATCGGGGTCGGTGAAGGCGTCCTGCTCCTTCTGCACCGCGGCGCTCATCAGCGCCGAGCGGCTCTCGGGGAGGTCGGCCAGAGTCCAGGAAGCGATGCTCAGCCGCATCGCGGTGACCGGGTCCGTCGCCCGCAGGCTCTCGGCCAGAGCCGCGATCCTGCGGGCCTCGGCCTGCAACCGCTCCCGCTTCTCGGACTCGCTCTGCTGCCACGCGATCGCGCCCGCGACAAGGGCCAGCACCACGACGGCGGACAGGGCTGCTCTCAGTCGGCGCAGGCGTCGGGTGGTGCGGGTTGCGGCGCGTTGTTCCTGGTCACGTGTGGTGAGGCCGGCGGTGAGGAAGTCGTGCTCCAGGGCGGTGAGGTCTTCGGCCCGCTCTGCACCGCTGAAGTGGCCTTCTGCAGTGGCGAGTCGGCTTCCCCGGTACAGGGCGCCCGGGTCGCGGCCCAATTCCTCCCAGGCACGCGCCGCCTCGGTCAGCCTCCGGTGCTCGCACAGGCGTTCGCGGTCCTCCTCGATCCACCGGTGCAGTCTGGGCCATGCGGTCAGCAGGGCCTCATGGGCAAGCTCGACCCTGGTGTCGTCCAGGGTGAGCAGGCGTGCCCGGGCGAGCGCCTCCACCACCGGGCCGGTCTCGGTTTCCTGCCCACCGAAGGCCACCAGTTCCGCACGCTCGGCAGGCCGGCGGGTGTCGGGGGCATCGTCGCCAGGGGCGACCAGCCGCAGCAATACCCGGCGGGCCGCGGCCGCCTGGCCTTGGGCGAACCGCCCATAGACCTCCTCGGCGGTCTTGGCGATCGCGCCCCCCAGGCCGCCAGCTGCTTGGTAGCCCGCCAAGGTCAGCATCTTGCCGCTGCGGCGGCGCCAGGTTTCCAGGAGCACGTGTGACAGCAGGGGCAGTCCCCCGGGTTCATCGGGAACTTCCTCGATGAGCCGGGCAGTCAGGGCGCGTTCCACGATCAGCCCTGAGGCAGCGGCTGGCTTCACGATCGCCTCCCGCAGTTCGGCCGGACTCATCGGCCCGACCAGCAGGGTGGCGCTGCGCAGCGCGTCGGCGAGCCCGCGGTGTTCGGCGCAGCGCCCGAGGAAGTCGGCGCGCACCGCGATGATCACGCGTAACCGGTTCCCCGGCTCACGCGCCGCCAGCAGTAGGCCGATGAACGCTGCCCGCTCCGCGGGGTCGGCGCACAGCGTGAAGATCTCCTCGAACTGGTCGACCAGGACCACCGTGTCGTCATCGGAGTCCTTCGGCGCGAACAATCCGCCATGAGTACGGGCGGGATGCCCTCCGGGCGTGAAGATCCGGATGGCCGCAGGGCGTAGGTCCTGCGAGAGCGCCTTCTGCAGGGCCGGGATCAGCCCGGCGCGCAGCAGCGAGGACTTCCCGCTGCCGGAGGCGCCGACGACGGCGGTCAGACGGTGCTGCTGCACCAGCTCCAGCAGGTCTGCGACCAGCTCGTCACGGCCGAAGAACCGCTCCTGATCGTGGAGTTCGAACCGGGTCAGACCCTGGTACGGCGGCTCAGCGTCGTCCCGGTCTGCTGTCGCGGCTGCCGCTTCCTCCGCCGCCTGTCTCCAGCGCTGTTCCCACTCCTCCGGGTCTCCTCCGCACGCCTGGACGTAGGCCATGGTGACCTGCAGCGAGGGCAGCAGCTCACCCGAAGCGGCTCTGGACAGCGTCGAAACCGTGTACGGCGTCCGCTGGGCCAGCACCCGGTAGGTAACCGAGCCGGCATCCTGGCGCAGCTTGCGCAACTCCAGCGCAAACCGCTGTACGGGCCCGGCGCCTGGATCCAACGGAGCTTCCGGACGGCCCACTCGATCCCCCTTGGCTCGTCGTGCTCCCTGTATCCCGTGTTCCTCGTTGTCGCCCGCCGTCGGCAGCGCGCGTACCGCAACCTACGCAGCCGCAAAAGAGCTAGACAAGGCTCCGCCGCGACAGGGCGATGGTCTTCGGCCACTGTCCCACCGCCCCACCTGGGAGGACGCGATTGTTGCGGACTGCGACCGGGGCTGCGCAACAACGCAGGCGGCGTGGAGAGTCGGTGGCGTACGACGGCCCGCGCCCCTGTACGAGCTGACCGCTCACGTCAGGCGCTAGTACGACGGGCAGCGTGGTGGATGTTCGCCCGCCAGACCGGCCCGTCCGTCCTGAGCACCCTGAGCGGGGCCCGCACTGTTGCGGGGCGAGCGGGAGAAGAAAGAACGCTATGGAGCGCGGAACGCCAAAGGCCCACCGGGGGCCAGGCCGCGCCCAGGAAGGAGTCAAATTCATGTCGTTACCCAGGAGAGTTGCCGTGGGTGCCGCTGCCGTGGCCTTCGGCGTGGGACTGGCCGTCGCCGTCGCGCCCGCCGCGGCCAACGAGGCCGCGGGAGTAGTGCACGGCAAGGGGCTCGGACGCGACGACTGGAACGACGAAGGCATTGTGTCGGCCTCGTCCCACTCCTACAGCAACCTCGCCGGCATGTGGCAAGCGATCCTGTGGGCGGACAAGTCACTGCGGTCCGATGGAAAGCCCTGGGAGATCTCGGACATCGACTGCCGCTTCGGACCCGAGACCACGTACTCGACCAAGCGATGGCAGAACCGGTACGACCACCTCGAGGCCGACGGTGCGGTGGGGAACAACACCTTCTTCACTGCGGGCTGGAAAATGAACTTCCAAGAGGACCGGGGGACAGCCGAGTACCAGGGGAAAACCGCTGCAGGTGAGTACACCGGCCGCAACATCGGATTCGTCCGCAACTCCGCCGGTGAGTGGGCTATGTACCTCAACGGCGACCTGAAGAAAATCTGGTACAACGCGGCCACCTTCAACCAGTGCTGAGCGCGACTTCCAGGCGAAATTCAGCCCGCTGGCCGACTGGATCCGCATGCTGCGCCTCATCCGATGCCGCACGTGGCGGCCGCGTGCGTGCAGTTCCACGAGCCTGTGCTCCGACCGGCCAGCACTGCCGGGGCCAGGCGATCCCTACACGGCCCTTGCCGAGCGAAGGCCGCTAGACCACCAAGGGGGAATGTCATGACCTTGACCAGATCGTGTCGCCGGTTACGCGGGGGGATCACCGCAAGTGCCGTTTTCGCTCTGCGGATCCACCCTCAGCCACCGAGTCTCGCATCAGACCGAGTCGCATCCTGCGGCCTCGCATGCAAAAAAAGGGGGAACTCATCCATGCCGATGCGTACCACGGCGGCTGCCGCCATCGCGGCGGTCGCCCTCAGCTTGCTCACCGTGTCCGCCGTCCCGGCAGCTGCGACGGTGCAGGTACTCCCAGCCGCTCCCGCTGAGCCGACACTGAGCCTGACCAAGTCCGAGAAACCAAGCGGGGAGTCGGCCCATCCGGGCGGCATGCAGACCACGGCGAACGAGATCTCCTACGCCGACGGCGCCGTCAAGGTGGTCATCCCGCGGCCCGGCGCGGCTGCCACCTGCCCCAGCGGCTGGTACTGCTTCTTCCAGTACGCGGACTTTGGCGGGCGGATGCTGCAGTTCCGCGACTGCGGCGGCAACCAGTCCCTCACGGACTACGGGTTCGGGAACCGGACCACCTCGTGGGTGAACAACACCCAGCACACGGTCGAGGTCTACGACAAGGATGCCGAACCGTTCGTCACATTGTGGCGCGAGGCCGCCAACTCCCGGTCCTCGTCCGTGGGTGATGCCACCGACAACCGGGCCGACTTCTTCTACACCTACTGCGGGAGGTGACCCATGCGCACCACTAGGATGATCGCGTTCGCCGTGGGTGTCTTATTGCTGGGCGGATCCCCTGCCGTGGCCGGGCAGGCCGAGCAGGTGCCCCGCAGCGACTGGATCAAGTCCACCGTCGCCTACCCCACACCCGGCACCAGCTCGACTCGGGAAACGATCGGGGAACTGCCGCGGTCGCCACAGGAGGTGGAGGCAGAAGCCCGGCGCACACAGGCCAGCTACGAGGTCAGCGCCGATGGCATGCTGCAGCGGAAGGCGGCGGTGAAGGCGGGGTACGACTACATCACCTCCTCCGAATGCCAGGCCAACGACGAGGCCGACGATCCGGGCGGCTGGGTCAAAAACCACTTCGCCTGGTGCAAGCGCGGCTACGACTACACGACATACGCCAAGACCTGCAACCCGCAGAACCCGAACGACTGCATCATCCGTGGCACGGTCCGGGTCCGGTGGGACGTTATCGGCTACGGGCGGCACGAGGACGCATCCAGCCCCAGCACAACCGACCGCCACATGAACTTCACCATCACGGTGCGAGACATCCAGCCAACGGGCGTGTTCACCCAGCCAGGGGCCAGCTTCAGCCTCTCCACGTGGTGCTACACCACCGACCCGCTGAAGAACTGCAAGACCGACGGCACCAACGGGGCCACCCGCACCATTCCGCAGTGGCGCGCCGACCCGAACGCCTACGTCGAGCTGATCTCCCCGGCCAAGGAGCCGGCCAAGCAGCACGGTGAGCAGCTGATCCATGCCGGCCCGGTCGTGAAGTTCGCGGGTCAGGTACCCGGCTTCCAGCCTGGGGCCAGCATCGACGCCGAGATGACCGACATCCGCTTCGACTCCGCCTGGTACCTCAGCACCTACGGCAATCGCGGGTCGATCTTCACCCGTGTCGCGCCGTTCCTCGTCTACTCGAAGGCCGCGAACTCCGGGTACAAGGAGGTCGCCGACCACATAGAGCAGGCCCTGAACCGGCCGGGAGATACCAAGCCGCCGTTCAGCGACAAGCAGATTCCCGGCAAGAGCTGGCAGAACCCGATCTACCGGCTCGCTTCTGAACTCAATGACGACAACAGCCGACGCGAGGGTCGCAACCGGTACTACTCCAAGAAGGCGTGCAACGTCTACTTCCCAGGCTGGGACACGCTCAAAGGGCCGGACGGCAAGCCGATCAACCAGTGTGACGAGTTCCCGTTCGCATCCACCTACAACGGGGCGGGCCAGTTCATCGACGACGGCCCCCAGTACAAGGACATGTTCTCCGCTAAACCGGTGCACCGTGACGACAACAACGCCGCGGGTAACGTCCTCAAGCTCTGGTACCACTGGGAAAGGATCACCGACCACAATCCCTTCTACGTGACAGTCAGGTAAGGCGGGACAGCAACGGGGGCGTGCTGGCCAGCGCTGGCAACAAGTACTGGGACTTCTCCGTCCGAGCCGTACCCCAGCCGGACAACAGCAGCGCCGGGAATCAGCTGAGGAACTACTACGTCGATGACCGCATCCTGGCCTGGGACGCCAACCTGCTGTCCGACCCCAAAAACAGCAATGATCGCTTCTACGTGAACATCGACTGACACCTCGCGTCGGTGTACCGGCGGCTGGCCTGCCCAGCCGCCGGTACACCGGCATCAAGCCCTCTACTCGCTCATGGAGGTCCGTTGCACGCCCCCCTCGATCTCAGCGAAAGGTTTGGGGAGGGCTGGTGCCTCACCGCGGCCCCGCGACAGCCCATCACCATGCTTACCCAGATGGGCGCCGATCGGCCCCGCCCACTGGCCAACGCCCTCGACCAGCTCACGCAACGTCTGATCGAAGAACTCGACTACACCACCCCCACGGTCCTGCTCCTGGCACGGGCCGCCACCGCCCAGTGGAGCATCGCGCTGGAACTGGAGGGCACCGCAGGATGGATCGGTGCGCGAGCCCACGTGATGAGCCGACTCTCAGCCGCAGGCGGGACCGTGTGCACCATCTGCCGCGACCCCAACCAGTTCCAGGTCCTCTTCGCCCACGACGGACAGCCTGACGGCACCATCGACCCGCTCACCGCCGAGCGGTGAGGGACCCTCACCTCACACGTCAGCGCCGCACTAGACGACATCGGCTTCCCCCACGACGGCGACAACCCGGACAGCATCGACGCCAAACTCGATCACTACAGCCCCTGCCAGTGGTCCGTCCGGATCCTCTACGCCATAACCGGCATCCAACTGGACAACAGCCTCCTCAACGGCCCGTGGCACGGCGCACTCGTCACAGATGCCCCCCACTCCTCATCCTGATGGTTTGGTAGGTGCGAGCTGGCAACGTTTCTCCCACGCTGTCGATGGTGAAGATGACGCGGCCACCGCCGGCCGGGACGGTGCCGGTCGCCTCCTGCTTGGAGGAGTGCCGGGGAAGGCCGAAGCTCACCAGCAGCAGGATCGTGGTCAACATCGCCACGCCGAGCCACACGAAGTACACCGACAACGGAGAGTTCACCGGCCAGCGCATACGCAAGAATCGCGCGCTCCGATCAGCGCCCCGGGGCCTTCACGCGGGTCGGGGTGTCCTCGGTTGCCCCAGCAGGAGTCCTCCCGCTCATCAGGTACGACCATGTCCGGCCCTTCTCGAGGGTCTGGCCGGCCACGGCGGCGTGCGGGACCTGGCCGTCGTGGAGGCGGGCAGCGGCCGGCGGCCCGGCGCTTGGCTGCGGCCTGCGTGTCCGCGGCGCAGGGGGCCGCACTCGTGCGCGCCGCACAGGATCAGAGCCGGACGAAGGCGTCCGGTGGTTCCGGGACCCGTCCCGGACCGGTGGCGGTATACCTCGGCTACCGACGCACCATCCGAGTGAAAGGGAGTCTAATGAGCAGACTATTCGGTGCTCTGGCGCTTTCCGGCGTGACGCTGGCCGCTTTGGCGGTGGCCCCGTCTGCCTCCGCGCAGGACGACGGTCAGGCCAAGCGGTCCGCGGCCACCTGCTACGCGCAATCCTGCCACGGGCAGGACCCGCAAACGACCGGGTGTGCTGCCGATGCCTTCTCCCCTCACACCACGTACATCGACGGCAGGAAGCTCGAACTGCGGTACAGCCCGACCTGCCGGGCGGCGTGGGGGCGTATCAGCGGCGGCGGCCGAGACTACGTGTCCATCCACAGCAGCTCGGGGGCGGAGTTCTGGAACAGCCCCGTCTATCACTCGTACACGGCCATGGTCAACGACGCAGGCCTGTTCGCCTACGCCTGCACGACGGTCGGAAACGACACGTGCACGCGCACCTATTAGCGGAAGGCAGCGGCGTGATCGGGCGGCGCGCTGGGGTCCTGGCACTCCTGGCCGCAGCGTGACCGCCTGATCTGCGCTGACCGGCCCGCCCACGACGCTGGAGCAGCAGTGAGCGGGCCGGGACGACCCGGTACAGGGTGCGGCGCCCGCCCGTGGGTCAGCGGCGGGGGGCGGTGTACCGGCCGGTCGCGGCCGCGGCGCCCGGCCAGGAGGTGTCGACAGGACGGGTGTCTCCGTCGGCGCTGGACAGCGTCCCCTGCTGCCGCCCGGGCGATCGGGCACTGGGTCGTATGGGGTTTCCCGTTGGCCTGTCTGACGCAGATAGCAGCGGTGCGCGACCTTGCGCAGCCACGCCCGCGGTTCCCGAATACTGTCCCATTTCTCGATGGCCACGGTGAAGTACCCCTGCCTGGGTTCGCGTCCTCGATCGCTCAGTAATCGCGAACTCAGGCGCTTTCCCCGGCGGGTATGTCGGCGAGTCCACGAGCAGGGAGATCGCGTATGCCCACGCCACCGGAAAGCCGATCTCGTTCACCGATCCCGTCTAACCAGTGATCTGCTGCGCGGTGAACCGATTGGGTCGGTTCTCGGCGGCCGAAGGCCGCCGAGAACCGCCGTGGTGGTGACCTGAGTGCCCTGAGGGTGTCAGCCTCGGGGCTGAGCTGGGAACGCGACGATGGTGCCCGCTGCCTCTTGCTCAGCGCGGAGCATCTGATTGTCGTGGTGGAGCGAGGCGATGACCGTGGTGGCGGCGGTCAGCCTCCGGTTGAGTTCGGTGATCTCCCGCTTGGCCGCGGCGAGTTGTCGGCGGAGGTCGTCGATGTCGGCGTCCCGGCGGGCCTCGCCGGGGGTGAGGCTGCCGTGGTTGTCGATGTGGGCGTCCCAGTCGGCCAGGACGGCCTTCGCGCGGAACATCGTGGCGGGGCTGACGCCCGCTTCCAGGGCGAGGTTGTTCTTCGTGAGCCGGCCGTCGCTGTGCTGCGGCTTGCCCACCAGAAGCCGGTCCATGGCCGCGCGGAGCTTGTGCTCGGTCTTGGCCGAGACGCTCGTGTCGGTCATCGTCCGACCTTCCGCAGAACGGCCTGCGCCTCGGATCGCTGCTGTTCCAGGGCCGCGCGATGGCCGGGGGCCAGGCGGCGGATTTCCAGGAGCCTGGTGAGGGACCGTTCCTCGCTGTCCCAGATCTCGACGTGCTGGGGGCCGATCATGCTGTTGCCGCAGCGGTCCGGGCGGCAGCGGTCTTGCAGGGGGCCGGTATGGCCGGGTGGGATCACGGTGTTCTCCAGGCAGACGGCGCCGGCCGGGTTGGCGGCGTCGAACAGGCAGTGGTTCAGGGTTCCGAAGCGGATGGAGACGCGGGCCTGCTTCAGCAGGGCGTGTTCGACCGTCACGTCACCGCGCTGGGCGGCGACGGTGTCGCGGATCTTGTCGAAGGTCCTGGTCAGCTGCTCGACGCCGGGGCCGAAGCCGATCGGCTGGCTCGCCTTGTGGGCGTCGAACAGGTCCCGCAGGCCGCGGAACCGGGCAACTTCGATTGCCGCGTCCAGGTGCTGGGCCCAGGACGTCGCAGAGGCGGCATAGCCCTGGGTGGTGCGGTTAGCCAAGGCCCGCGAGGCGACGTGCTTCAGCTGGATGCCCAGGGCGATCTCGGAGCCGGGGAACTGGTCGGTCAGCATGGCCATGGTCCGGCGGAACATGTGCGGGGCGACCCGCTCGGACGGGATGGGCTCCAGCCCGTTGACGTCGGTCCTGGCGTTCACGTGCTCGACGAACGCCTTGATCCCTTCGTTCGCCGTGAACCGTTCCGCGTTCCGGGCCTCTCCGGCGACGCCGGTGAATAGCCGCTCAGGGTGCGGGGTGATCTCCTCGGCCAGGGCGAGGGCTCGGGCGACCGGTTCGATGATCCACCAGTGCTTGCGGGGGAAGTCCTCCTCGCCCTTGACCTCCGTCGAGACCACGGCCGGCGCCCCGAAGTACTCGACCACCGAGCCCTTGACGATCTCCTGGACCTCGGAGTCGCGCATCATGCTCAACGCGGTGACGAAGATGTAGCAGGCGATCCGGAGGATCTCGATCTCCCGGTTCAGACTGCGGGGTGCCAGTCCCCGGTTCCAGCCGCCGGTGGAGCCATCCATGCGCCTGACTTGCGCATACTCTGGAAGGACGCTGGCGCTCGCGCACTGGCCCCGGTCGACCGCCTCGCTCACGATCTCCCGCAAGCCGCGGTGCTCGTTGAAGATGCGGGCCCGCTTGTCGATGCCGATCAGGAACGGCAGCAGGCCCCAGTGGACCTGTCCCGCGTCCGTGATCCGCGGCGGCAGGTGCTCGTCGTGCAGCGGGACGAGGTTGTTCGGGTCGGCCAGCCAAACCCGCAGCAGAGCCTCCGCGCCCGCTGACGACCGCTTCGCCTCCGCCTGGAGCTGTCGCCAGCGCTCCTGGGCTCGCAGAATGTCCGGAGCGAAGGTGTCGATGTAGGTCCAGGCGGCCCGGACCAGCGGGAACCACACCTGCGGAGGGATCACCGGGGTCGACAGCGTCCGGCTGCCGCTCGGCGACATCCCCAAGGCCACCCGCGAGGACATGCCGAGCCAGGGGTCTCGGGGCAGGCCGCCGCCGGTCAGCAGCAGCCCGTAGCGGTGGAGCTCACGGATGACCGTGATGTGGCCGACCACGGTGGAAGCGGCCCTGCCCTCTTTCAGCCCAGCGACGCGGACGTGCAGCTGATGCTCGGGCCAGGCCCCCAGATCCTGCGGCAGGCCCCGTTCCTCAGCCCATGCGGCCAGCGCCCGCAAGGGCCCGAGCCTCTGGATGACCGTCTTCGGCTGAACCGGACGGCGCCGAGTGGTGGTCCCGGCCAGCACCTTGGGGTGCCGTGGGTTCAGCAGGATCATGGCCAGCTCGCGGGCCCGGAGGTTCCAGACGTCGGTGAAGGCGTCGAACTTCAGCTTCCACTCGGCCGGATGGAGATTCGCCGGACGCCGCAGCACTCCGTTCAGGTTCCACTCATCGCACTGCCCGAACAAGGGGCTGACCCCGTCCGGCAGCAGGGTGCGCGAGGTCAGGACCGGTTCGTCGGCGGCGAAGGTCGCGTGTGCCGGCAGGTTGGGGGCGATGCTGTTCATGCGTCGAACTCCGCTCGTGCGGTGAGGGGAAGCTGCAAGGTGGCAGCGCCTTCGGCGATGTGACGGCGGGCGGCGGCGGTCTCCGCCTCGGTCCGTTCCGCGAGGACCGCCGCGAGGTTGGCCGCGGTCTGGCCCCAGCGGGTGTGGAAGTGGGCCGGGCTCAGCCGGGTGCGCAACCTGTCCAGGTGATCCGCGAAGAGCAAGAGCTGAGGCAGGTGGGAGGGCAGAATCCAGGCATTGCGGCATTCCAGGCAGCGCAATGGTGCGACCGCGCAGAGATCACCAGGGCGGGAGAACGGCGAGTCGAACGGATCGCGGCAGCTGGTGACGCCCATCTCCAAGGCCCCGCTTCGCAGGTCCTCGACCTGCTCGGCACTAAGCCCCAGCCCGGCCAGAGCCGGTGCGGCCTCCTCCAGCGCCGTCTCGGCCGCTGCGTCCAGGACGACCGGGCCGGTGGTGGCTTTGTCGAACCAGGACTGCTGGGCGGTGGTGATCACCCGCCCGGAGACCATCCGCAGGGTGGTGCCCTGCGCGTAGTGGCCGCGGAACGTCTCCTGGTGGTGGTCGTCGGCGATGTCCGTGATCCGGCCGCCGAAGGCGACGGCCTTCTCGACCTTCACCGACTTCCGCAGCCGCCGGATGTCGATCCGGCCCTCCAGGTCGAGCTCCATCTCCTTGACCCACTGTCCGAACAGCCGCAACCGGCCCCGGCCGACGGTGAACTCGAAGGACGGCGGCAGCGTTCCTTGCAGGAACAGCGGCGCTGGACGCTCGCTGTGGAGGGCGCGCAACGATGCGGTCACGTCCATCAGCTGCCGGACGATCGCCGAGACTTCCAGGCGGGGCCGGTCCGCGTACTCGTGAACGTGCTCAACCGTGTTCACCGCGTCGATGCGGGTGAAGGCCCGGCGGTGGATTCTGCGGGCCCGGTTCTTGATCATGGTCAGCCGGACCCCGCCCTCGGTGAACTCCACCGCCTCCTCCATCAGCCCGGTGACCTCCTCGGGGGAATGGCCGGTCGCGGCGACCAGCAGCACCCGAAAGGCGTGCATGTCACGCTGGTTGGGATAGAGCTGGTTGAGCAGGCCGCAGACCAGGAAGTAGCCGCGCAACCCGCAGCTTTGTCCCTCGGTCCGGACGTTGTCCGGGATCAGCGCCGCCAGCTCCGGCGCCAGCGGGAACGGGACGGTCTTGGCCATCTCCCGAGGTGACACCGCCCTGTGAGCCAGGGCCCAGAGCAGATCCGGCATCCTCGACCAGCCGTGCTCGGCCGGATGCCCGCCGGCCTCGACCATCTCCCACCCGGCCTTGAGCCGCTTGCGGAGCCGGGCGACGTCGTCCCAGGCCGCCTTAACCAGTGCGGCCTTGTCCTTGCGGGAGAACTCGTCCAGCTCCTTCGTGACGCCCCAGGCCAGGCTGTGGTCCTGGCCCGCGATCTGCGTCAGCCGCGGAGCGAGGTCCCGGTCGGGGTGCCGCTGACGCCGGTTGACCAGGATGCGGATGTTCGCCGCGAGGGCCCCAGGCCGTGTCGACCCGCGCGGCCACCGGGCCGGCAGAGACTGTTCCCAGGCCAGCAGCACCATGGACAGGTCCGGGTCCGCCCTGGCCAGGGACGCCTCCGGTGCCCTGCCGGCCAGTTGCTCGTCCACGAACGCGCAGAACAGACGCAGCCCCTGGCGGTGGCTGCTGGCCGTGCCCGTCCTGCGGCTCGTCACCTCGATGTACTCGACCCACTCGTCCGCGAGCTCGGCCGCCAGCGTCCGGCAGGCGAACTGCGACGGGTCGAACTGCAGGACCCGCTTCTTGCCCCGGGAGTCCGGCGTGACGACCTGCCGGACGCCGATCCTCACCGGCCTCAGGTCAGGGTCCTCGTGCCGGAAGTCCCGGCGGCGTTCACCGCGTCGCGGCATGACCGGCCTCCTCGACCCGCAAAGCCCGAAGCGCGATGTCCGCATAGGTGTCCCCGTCCCCGGCCGCCCACTGAGCGAACGCGGCGTCGACGTAGGACATCGGGTCCTCCAGGTAGCGCAGGTACTCGTAGGTCACGGCCGGACTCGCGTGCCCGAGCCGGCGGCTGACGATCAGCAGCGGGTTGAAGGCGATGTGCTCGGCAAGCGCCGCCGTGCCGACTCTCGACGCCGTGTGCTCGCGCTCGGCGGCCCGCCGCATCAAGAAGTCCAACAGCCGCAGGGCGAACGTGTGCCGCAGATCGTGGAACCGCCAGCGCTTCTGGGGAAGTTGAGGGGCCCGCTCGTCGCCGCGGACCGCCGTCATGCGGTCCCATGCCTGGTAACGGACGCGGTCCCAGGACGACGAGGTGAGCATCAGGCTGCCGTGGCCGATGAACACCGCCAGCGGCTCCAGCCCGGCCGGCCCCTCATGGACGGTGATCCGCCGCAGCTTCGGCCCCATCGCCGACCAGGCGAACTCGCGGTCCCGGCCCTGCCAGCGTCCCCGCAGCCGACGGCGTGCATAGTCGATCTCGGCGACGACAAACAGCTCGCGGTGGCGACGCTCCAGCGCGCGGGCCATGGACCCGGCCATCTCCGGCCGCTCGATCAGCACGAACCGGTCCACCGACGTCAGCGCGTCCGGCGGAACGTAGGCGATCCGGTGCTTCTTGTATTTCGCGCACTCCTGGAGGTCGAACTCCGTCCCCTCGCCGGGCCGCCGCATCCCGACTGCGAGTTCCGGCAGCAGCACCGTGGACCACTCCTGCGGTCGCATCCCCGACGTCAGGGCCAGGTCGGCCGCCGCCCGGCTCCGGTTCGGCGCCTGGCCCCGGAAGGCCCGGTCCACCTCGCCGTCGAGACTCTGCCCGCCCAGCCCGACGTCCCGGAAAAACACGTACTGCCTCAGCGTCAGGTGCCGGATGTCTATGTCCCGGCTCATCCCGGTGGACAGCAGGTTCGTCGCGCCGACCGCCCGCAGCGGCGACGCCCGGCGCAGGCCCTGCCCGACCATCCAGTCCAGCAGCGTGTTGATCACCGACGCCTCGCGGTCCCAGACCGTCCCGCCCACCGGCGAGTCCTGCAACTCGGTCCGCGACCGCCGGTAGGCCACCAGATCGGACTCCGCCGCCGTGCCCAGGTCACGGCCCCGCTCCGCCAGGAACTCCATCAGCCGCAGCACGATGTAGGCGTAGTGCCGCAGCGTGTCCTCCGGGTCCCGCCCCAGATAGGCCAGGTGACGGAACCACGAACAGGCCGGCTCGACCGGCCGCATCTGATCGTCCACGAGCACCGGCAGACGATCCGGCAAGGCCCGGAAGTCCAGCCGCCATACGGCTTCCTCCCCGACCCTGCCGAACAGTGCAGGCCGTTCCTGTACACGGGCCCGGCTGATGAAGAACAGATCCACTTACCCCTCCGGTTGAGAGATCCCACAACCGTCGGAGGTAACGAGGAACCCAGCACACAGTGCCGGGCGGCCCCTGCGGGGCCGCCCTTCGATGAGAGTGCCTGGAACTATCGGGAGAACAGCTGCTGGCGCAGATGCAGCGGCACCGCCTCCCAGATCGGGTCGGCCGCCCCCGGCAGCAGTCGGCCCTGGGCGGCCCCCGACGCTGCGGCGGGGGACTGATCGCCAGCCGGGGCGCCGGCGGTGCAGGTGCCGGCGTGGGCGCCCGACGGCCCGACGTACGCGCACCCGGGGCAGCGCACCCAGCCTGCCTCCTGGATAGCCGCCTCGACCACCGAGCGCTCCGGGCCGAAACCTGCCTCCATCAGCCGGTGCGGCAGCCACAGTGTCTCCACAGCGCGCAGGGCTGCGAGCGCGGTGACGGCATGGTCCTGCGCGAACCACCCGTCGACCTCCGCCTCCTTGCCACACCCGCAGAAACAGCCTCTCGTCGACTGATTTGTCCTCGTCTCCGTCACGATCCGGGACCCTAGCGGCTCCAGCAGCCCCAGATCGGCCAGGCCACGCCAACTCGCCCCTATGAGGGGGGTGCCCAACCAGCACACCGGTGTGTAACCAACGTTCCGAGAGCTAGTTTGTGAGCGGATCAAGCGCTCTTGGGCCACGGTCCGTTGCTGACGCTGCGGACGCGTTCCGGCAGGCCCTCGTTGCAGGGCGTGTGAGGCTGGCGCTTGATGACCTGGGAACCTATGGCGCCAGCCCCACGTGAGTCATTGGTTCGAGCGCGGGTGGGCGAGGGTGAGGAGGCCGCATCCGTATGCCTTGGCGGAGCCGATGCCAGTGATGAGGGCGCGGGCGAGTTCGACAGGGTCGGTGACGCGGAGGGTGCCGGCGAAGCTGGCGGTGGTGACGGTGACCTTGGTGGTGCCGGTCTTTGCTCCGCCGGGGCCGGTGAGGGTCTTGTTGAAGACGAGTCGGTCGCGGGCCATCACGCGGACGTCCAGGAGCGGATCAGCTCCTGAGGTGTCGGTGTTGGGCAGGGGCAGGATTCCGGGGGCGGGGTCTTGAGTGTTGGGCAGGGTGAGGAGTTCGAAGCCGTGTTTGTGGACTCGGCTGGTGAACCAGGCGAGTTGGTGGTGTGTGGTGCGGTGGCCGAGCCGATGTGAGGGTGCCCGTTCCTTCGTTGATGCGGCGGTGCGGGCAGCCTGGTCCGGGGTTGGCTTTTGTGGGGTTCGGGTGTTCTGGACCGGGGAGGCGGTGAGCCGGAAGGCGTAGGTCTGTCCGGCTTCGAGGTTGGCGAGGAGGGGTTTGTAATCGGCGACGGTGGGTTTGGCGTGTGGGTTGTCGACGGCCCATCCGGCTTGTTCGACTAGGGCTGTGAAGTCGGGTTCGACTTGGGTGACCGTGTACAGGTGTGGGCGGTGGGGGTTGTCGGCATCGAGCCGCCAGAGGGTGCGGCCGGGGTCGGGGTGGTAGGCGACGCCGCCGAGGATGGCGGCGTGCATGGCCTGGGGAGAGTTGAGGAGTTTGCGGGTGCCGGTGCGCAGCGGGGCGAGGGGGATGCGGGAGAGGTAGGGCATGGGGGTCACCATCCGAGGAGGGCGAGGGGGTCGTGGTCCTCGCCGGCGGGGGTGTCGGGGCTCTGGGGGAAGCCGGTGGCCAGGGTGATCAGGTGGTGGCTCACCTGGCGTGTGGTGTGCCGCGGTCCGGTCAGGGCGTAGCTGATGGGTTGGTCGTGCAGGGTGGTGCCACCGTCCGGGTCGTCGATGGTGGCGGGGACGTCGATGGTGGCGGGGGTGGCTCCGTTGTGCTGGCGCCGCCATACGTCCCGGGCCTGCTGGGTGGCGAGCCATTCCTGCGAGCTCAGCGCGTCGAGGAGGGGCTGGCTGGTGAGGCCGAGCACCAGGGGGAACGTCGGGGGGCAGGAACTGCGGCCCAGGCCCAGCAGCCCGACGGGTGCCTTCACGGCGGTGTGCAGGCGTTCCACCACTTCGGTGGGACCGTGGACGACGACGAGGAAGGCGGCGTCCTGGAGGTAGAACCGCTCGGTGGTCACGGTGTGCCGGGGAGGACTGGTGCGTTTTTGCCGGCCCGCGGGGTTGGTGTTGGCCGACGGGAGCGGGGTGCCGCGGTAGTCGCTGACGGTGTGGTAGTCGCGCAGCAGGGTGCCGGGGAGGTCGGTGCGTACGCCGATGGTGAGGTCGGCGAGGGGGCCGAGGGGCTGGTCGCGTTCGTGGCCGAGGGCGGCGGCGAGCAGGCCGATGACGCCGGATTTGGTGGGCTGGGCGCTGGTGTGCCGAGTGTCGATCACGGCCCTGTGGTCGCCCCATGCCTGCAGTGGCGCGGCCAGGCGCAGCAGGAGGGTGCGGTTCTCGGTCATCGGGTCAGCTCCGCGGTGAGGGCGTCGAGGAGCGCGGGGAAGGTGCGGGCGGGGCCGAAGGCGTCGTCCAGGGCCTTGCCGGTGGTGTCGGTGAAGGCGTGGGTGGCGCCGGTCCAGGCGGCGGGGGCGCCCCACTGCTGGGCGAGGGTGGTCTGCTCGGCGGCCAGGACGGTCGCGGAGGGGGCGGCGTAGCCGGTGGCGCCGTAGGCGGTGACCGGCTTTTCGAAGGCGGTGACGAGGTTGACCGGCTGGTCGTCGCGGACGGCGAGAGCGACGAGCTGGGGCATGGTGCGGTGGGCGAAGCTGTTGCCATACCCGGTGGGCATGGACCGTACGAAGGCGGAGACGAACGCCACGGCGGCGTCGACGGCGGCGGCCGGGTCGGACAGGTTGGCTTCCAGCTGGTGCAGGGAGACAGCGCCGTAGCGGTAGAAGGTGGCCGAGTTGAAGCCGATCCGGCCGATCATGCCGGCACCCTTGCTGTCCGGGCCCTGACGGTCGTCGACGGCGGTGTAGTAGTCGAATTCGAGCTCGGCGCCATGGGTGGCGATGGCGTGCGCGACCTGGCAGGCGGCGTGGACGTTGATACCGGCGACGTTGGCGACCATCCGGCCGAACAGGGCGACATCGATGGGGTGCCCGGTCGTCAGCGCCGTACGCACCTCGTCGCCGGCGATCTCCTCGCCGAGCTGCTTGTCGCTCAGGCCGTTGAGTTCGGTGGCACGGGCGGCGACCAGGTCGACGAGCTGCTCGATCTGCCGGTGTCCGTAGAAGAGGAGGTAGGCGGTCTCCTCTCCCTTGTTCTTACTGGCCTTGATACCGAGCGGGGCGATGACGGCGGCGGCCAGGCGGGCGGCCGGCTCCGGCTCCAGGCCGGTGCGCACGGCGATGCGCTCTGCGAGGTGGTCGGCGATCTGCTTAGTGCGGGTGCCGAGCTGGTCCTCGCCGATCCCCAGGGCCGCGAACGCGAGCCGGGTGGCGCGCTTCCACGCCTGGGACGAGGCACGCGGCCGGCGTACCCCGCCGTAGGTGCACTCCTTCGGAGCACCGGCGTCGTCGCGGTTGAGGTTGGACGGGGGCACGGTCTGCAGGATGTGGATGTCGATGAACCGGCGGCGGGTGGCGGAGGCGGACATGCGAGAAATCCTTGCTGAGATAAGGGCGTTGATCGAAATGAACTGGTGAGAGGACTCAGTTGTCGGCCGTGGGGCCGTTCCACGGCTGGTAGGAGGCGCCCCAGCTGCGGATGGTGCGGGTCCGGGATTCCGGGAACGGCCAGGACCGCAAGTCGGCCAGAAGCCGGCTGTAGTCCAGCGGCTGCCCGATCGCGGAGAGCTGGGAGACCAGCCCGCGCAGGTGGAAGAAGACCGCGCCCATACTGCGCGCCTGAGTGGCGGCCTGCATGGAGCCGTCCACGCCGTCCTTGCTGTAGCGCTCGTGCAGCGCCCGCACAGCAGCGCCGAACCGCACGCCGGGCGCGTGCATCAGACGGCCCTGGCTCTGCTGGTGCATGGCGAACAGCGCGAGCGCCATGTGCTCGGCAACCAGCCGGTCGGGCACCAGACCACGGGCGGCAAGCTCGTCGTCGACCCTGGAACGGTAGAAACGCCACATCGGCTGCGCCCTGCCCGCCTCCACGGTCAGCCCGAGCACAAGCGCGGCCAGATCAGCCCCGGACGGCATCTGGCCGGCCCTCTCCCTACCCGGCTCGTACTGGGCCCAGTACCACGGGTCCTTGGACGCAGTCTCGGAGGAGTTCGTGCGGGGGGTGGTCATGCGGTGCTCTCCTCCACCACCGTGGCCACGGCCACGGGCTCGGTCGGGTACAGGTACGTGAGGGTCTTGCGGACGGTCCCGTGGAAGATCCGCTCGGCGTCGGCCTGCCGGTAGATGCGGGTCGTCTTCGTCGCCCCGTTCTTCTCCTCCACCGTTCGCCCGGTGAACGCCGAGCCCGGCAGCCGCTGCAGCAGCTCATCAGCCGCAGCCCGTGTCGCCCGCTCGGCCATCTGCTCAAAAGCCCGGTGAGCGCGGTCGAGTTCGCCAGGATCAGGGTTGCGTTGACAGCCGGCCAGGAACCGGCGCACCAACGGGTCCAGCACGTACAGGAGTTTGGTCCCCGGCGGCTGGCCCTTCCCGGGCGGAACAGGCTCCCCGCCCACCGCGCGGGCCAGGTGCGCCACCAGACGGTCGAGCGCACGGGCGAGCGTCTCGGCCTGCTCACACACCCTCACCACCGATTCCCGCACAGTGAGATCGGCGCGCAACGCGGCCACAGGCAGGGGGAGTTCGTCGGCCAGGACATCCGCAACGATGGAGTCCTTATTGCCGTAGACCGTGCCGCAGGTGGCTACGCGCAGCGGGTAGTCGGGCGGCAGGTCCCCCATCAGTGAAGCCGTGGCTGTCTGCATCAGCAGCCGCGACGTTTCGAAGCCCGCCGTGTTCCGCTCGATCGTCAGCAGCGCCTCAAGTCCACGCCAGCCAGCCCGTCCCGGCAGATGCCGGCGCGGGTAGCGCAGGCTGCCCTTGGCCTTGTCCTCCTTCAGCGTCCAGCAGGTATGCGGCTCGTCCTCCGGGAGCGCCGCGAGACGATCCCCGGCAGACAGGACCACCCACTTCACCCGCACCCCGTCCGGCGTCTCCTCCGGAATCAGCCGGATCCGACGCCCCTGCCAGGTGAACAGATCCAGCACCCCGTCGGCCGCCCGCACCGTCCACGCCGGCTGCTGCGGGACACGGTCCCACTGCGGAACATCGCCTGAAGCCCGCTCGCCCTGCGGCAGGTTCAAAACGATCGTCTCGAACAGCGTGCGGCCCAGCAGCGTGACCACGCCCAGCCGCCCCAGCAGCCCGGTGTGGTTCCCGCTGGTCTTCCCGGCCTTGACCGCCGGATCACCCACCGCCCCGGTCTTGATGGCGGCGGTGTCCCAGCACTGGGTGTGCAGCATCCACCGCACCGCCGCCCCCACCGGCAGCGGCACCGGATCCGCCGTACTCCGGCCATCCCGCAACGGCGTGTTGTTCCCCGTCGCCACGTGCGGCATCAGCACCGACACCGGCTTCACCGCCCCGCCCGGATGAGCCAGCCCCGCGACCTGACCGAACGGCGCCTCCTCGTCGAAGACCCGGAAACGATCCCGGCGCTTGTCCAGGTACCGGCCGATCGCCTCCCGCTGCCCAGGCGTGAAGGCGCCCGCAGCCATCAACTCCGCCCACTGCCCAGCATCCAGCGGCCCCAACGCATCGAGCACCACCGGCAACAACACCTGCCGCAACACGGCCGGCGCCATCGTCGGCAACTCCACCGACAGCGCCTCGAAGGCATGCGCCTCCAACAACGCCTCCCGCAACGGCACTTCCCGCACCGTGCCTCCCACGACCACCGGAACCCAGCCGAGGTCATCAAGCAGGCATAACCCCTCTCCCAACAAAGCCTCTCCTCCTCGCATCCGCGCCAGAACAGCCTTCAGCAGAGGTCACTCCCGACCGGAGAACCCCACACGCCATACATACAAGACGGCACTGACAATTCGGACTCACGATCGAATTCAATGCCTGGCGCAGCCTTGAATCCCGGACTCACCATTCCGGCCGCACCAGCGGAACCTCGCCCCAACGCCCAAGCAAACGGCGCATCTGCGGCAGGACTCAGCCGAACACGATCATTCCCCGTGGGCGTTCGGGTCGACCGCTCCTACGCAGCGTCGGTGGTGAACGACCTGGAGCTATCCCACGAGTGCGGGGCCGACGACGACGTGCTGATCGACTGCCCGCCGTCGCTGGAGCTATCCCCATGGGCGTGGGGCCGACGCGGCTCGGGTGAGGCCGCGCTCCATGGCCAGGGGGCTATCCCCACGTGCGCGGGGCCGACTTGACGATCATCTTCCACTGGTTAGCGTTGAAGGAGCTATCCCCGCGCGCACAGGGCATACGCCGGGCGAGCCGGAGGTGCCCCTGGCCACGGGCCGACAGCGGCTTCTCCCGGGCGTCGAGGAGCTCGTCGGAGCTATCCCCGCTGGGCGGGGCCGACTACGCCCTCAGCCATCAGGTGAGCGACAGCCTTGGAGTTATCCCCGCGTGCGCGGGGCCGACTCCCGCAGACAGTGCAGAAGTCCGCCGAGAGCGGAGTTATCCCCGCGTGCGCGGGGCCGACGGGATTGACGACAAGATCACCCGGCAGGCCCTGGAGTTATCCCGGCATGCGCGGGGCCGACCAGTCGAGCCCGCAGGCCACGAACTCGGTGTGGGAGCGATCCCCACGGGCGTGGGGCCGACGTCGTCCAGGGGAGCGAAGCCGAAGTCGAGCTGGAGCTATCCCCGTGTGCACGGGGCCGACGCCGGGTTCGGCGCGATCCGGGACCCCGCCAAGGAGTTATCCCCGCGTGCGCGGGGCCGACATCGACGCGCTTCCCGCCACCGCCGCGGCGATGGAGCTATCCCCGCGTGCGCAGGGCCGACGCCCAGCAGTCGGCCAGCACGATCGTCTTGCCGGAGCTATCCCTGCGTGAGCGGGGCCGACGACTCGCCGTAGTACCAGCGGTTGCCGTGCTTGGAGCTATCCCTGCTTGCGCGGGACCGACGACGGATTCGCATCGGTGTTCACCAACGGCGGGGAGCTATCCCTGCGTGCGCGGGGCCGACACCTTCCTACCCGCCGCGCTCGCGCTGGGCATGGAGCCATCCTCGTGAACGCGGGCGCAATTCCTCCCATACTCAATTCGCAAGCATGGCCCGGGAGTTATCCCCTGCACGGGGCCGAATTCGCGGGGTCTACCACGAAGTGGTCCTCGATGGAGCTATCCCGCGGGTGCGGGGCCGACGCCTTGCCGTACACGGCCCAGGTGGGGCACGTGAAGCTATCCCTGCAGGTGCGGGACCGACCTCCACTCTCCCTCAGCCGCGGTCATCGGCATGGAGCTACCCCCGCTTGTATGGGGCCTACTCTGCACCACCAGCGATGTTAGTGCCTTGGCGGTTGGGTGCGGAGCTGTTTGTCAGTGTGGTGCTCTACGTTTCCTCGCATGCTGCGCATCTGTACACAACTGGGTTTGTCCGCTGACGAGGTCGGCCGGCTGGGTGCTCTGTGGGGGAAGTCTGCGGAGATTGGCGGCGGGCGTACGAACCTGCTGATCTCCCACATGATCGACACGGCGGCCGTTGCCGAGTACATGTGGGATCACTTTCTCGCGCCGGCGACGCAGTCGATGCTGGATCGTGTCTCTGGCGGCAGTGGTCGGCTTTTCTTCGCCTGGCTGTGTGGGATTCACGACTGCGGAAAAGCCTGTCCCGCGTTCCAACGCAAGTCCCGTGCGGAGGCGGCAATGCTGGCCGGTGTAGGGCTGGGATGGCGTGAGGCCCTGGTGACCGGGGAGACCTCCAGGCAGTGGCCTCACGACAAAGCGGGCGGGTTCCTTCTGCGCCAGGTCCTCCGGCGTGCCGGCGGCTGGGAGCGGCGGCAGGTGGACTGGGTGTGCCCGATGGTGTCCGGGCATCACGGCACGCTGCGTGGTGCGACGGCCAAAGATGTCGCGCACGCCCATGGTGAGGCGCACGGACGAAGTCCGGAGTGGCAGGGGGCCCAGGAGCACGTGGTGGAGGTGTTCACCCGGGCCATGGGGTACGGGACGCTGGCGGAGGCGCAGCCGGTCGAGGCGCCAACGCGTTCGGAGCAGCTCGCGCTGCTGGGCTTGGTCATCATGGCCGACTGGATCGCCTCCGATTCCACCCACTTCCCCGGGATTCCCGATCTCGCCCGGGTCAGTGTCGCCGGAGCGCGCCGCAGGGCCGCCGCTGCGTGGAAGGACCGGCGCCTCGGCGGAGGGCTGAGGAATCTTCAGCCGACGAACGGCACCGACTTGATCAAGGACCGCTTCGGGCACGACGCGCGCGCTTCGCAGAGCCTGGCGCTGGATGTCGTACGGGCGATGACCGCGCCCGGGCTGGTGTTCATCGAGGCGCCGATGGGCGAGGGCAAGACGAAGACGGCGCTTGCCGCGGCGGAGGTGCTGGCCGAACGATTTGGCCTGTCGGGGGTGTTCGTCGGTATGCCGACCCAGGCCACGTCCGATCCCATGTTCACCACGGTCCGCTCCTGGGCGTCCTCGGCCGAGCCCGGAGCCGAGGACGATGTGGTGCTCCTGCACGGCAAGCGCGCCTTCAACCCCGAGTGGAAGGCGATGCTGGCCGGCGACTGGGCGACCGCCGATGCCCGCTTCCGCTCCGTCCAGGAAGACGCCCCCGACTGCTGCATGGCCAACCGACAAGGCCCGGCCGACTGGTACCTGGGACCGAAACGCGGCCTGCTCGCTCACCTCACCGTCGGCACCATCGACCAGCTGCTGTACGCGGCCACCCGGACTCGGCACGTCATGCTGCGCACCGCCGGCCTGGCCGGCAAGGTCGTGATCCTCGACGAGGTCCACGCCTGCGACGTCTACATGTCCCAGTTCCTCAAGGAGGCCCTGTTCTGGCTCGGCCAGGCCCGCGTCCCGGTCCTGCTGCTGTCCGCCACTCTGCCGCCGGCGCAGCGCGCGGAGCTCGCCAACACATACATGGCCGGCGCCGCCAGCGCCCCCGGCCACACCGTCGACCTGCCCGCCCCGGGCGGCTACCCCAACGTCACCGCCGTCTGGCCCGGCATGCCCGCCCCTGTCTGCAGTCACGCCCCCACATGGCGTGACGATCTCCCCGTCCGGGTGCGGGTGCTGCCCGAGCCGCGCCCCGGCAAACACACCGACCGTGACCTCGAACAGCCCCTCATCGACCTGTTGAAGGAGAAACTCGCCGCCGGCGGGTGCGCCCTGATCATCCGCAACACCGTCCGCCGCGCCCAGCGCACCTACCGCGAACTCGCCGATGCCTTCGGCGGCGACCGGGTCATCCTGCACGGCCAGCTCACCACCACCAACCGCGCGGACCGCACCGAAGAACTCCTCGATCAACTCGGTCCCAGCGACACCCCCCGCCCCGACCGGCTCATCCTCGTCGCCACCCAGGTCGCCGAGCAGTCCTTCGACATCGACGCCGACCTCCTCATCACCGACCTCGCCCCCATCGACCTGCTGCTGCAGCGCATCGGCCGCCTCCACCGCCACCAAAAAACCCACCGGCCAGCAGACTTGCAGGAGCCGACCGTGTACGTCACCGCCCTCGACCCCAGCCAGGACAATGCCGTCGCACCCTTCGTCGACGGCGGCACCGAATACATCTACGGCCGCCACCTGCTGCTGCGCACTGCCGCACAAGTCCTCGCCGCGGGCGCCACTGACGGCTGGAACATCCCTGCCCAGGTACCGGAACTCGTTGCCTCCGCCTACGGGACCGCCCCGCTGACGCCCACGGCCTGGGCTGGCGATGCAGAACAGGCCCTAATCGACTGGGAAACTGCCCAACAGGCCCGCCGCACAGCTGCCGCGCCATTCCTACTCACGCGCCCCGGTGAACACACGGCCGAAGTCCTCGAAGGTCTCCACTACGCGGCGACTGAAGCAACAACCGAGGACCACCTCGCCGCCACCGTACGGGACGGCACGATGTCCATCGAGGTCATCCTTGTCATCCGGGACGACGCCGGATACCAAACCCTCGACGGCCAGCGTCTCGCCGCCGACGGGAGCGTTCCCGACGGCCTCCTCGATGATGTGGTCGGTGACATGATGCGCCTCCCTCAACGCCTCACCCCCGAGGCGGTCGAGCACCTTGCACCACTGCCCGGATGGAAGGCGAATCCGTGGCTCCGCAACACCCGCGCCCTGCAACTGGACGCCGCCCGAACGGCCACGCTCGGGGACTACACCCTTACCTACAACGAGCACACCGGTCTGGCCTACACTCGCGGCAAGTGAAGGAAAACCAGCACACACGGCCACATCACCGCAGGTGACGCAGGGTCGGCCCCACGCCCGTGGGGATAGCTCCGACCTCACCCTCACCGTGACCGGATCCACGTCGTCGGCCCCACGCCCGTGGGGATAGCTCCCAGCCGGTGTAGTGCGCCCACCGGGGGCCGCGGTCGGCCCCACGCCCGTGGGGATAGCTCCGACGCGACGCTTGAGGACCGCATCGCCGCCCTGTCGGCCCCACGCCCGTGGGGATAGCTCCAAGATGATGTCGGACGAGAAGGAAGACGGCCGGTCGGCCCCATGCGCGTGGGGACAACTCCGGTGGCGCCACATGTCCCGAGGGTTCGTTGTCCTGTCGAGGTGGAGTTGGCAGGTCGCGGTTCGCTGACCTGCGGAGGCGTCAACTGGATTGAGAACACCGGCGGCCCTCGTTCTCAAACAACGTGGCCTTCGCGGAAGGCTCGTTCACGGTGGGCAGAAGCGCCAGGGCCATGAGCAACGACACGCCCCCAGGAGGAAGCAAACGCTGCCCCTCAACACGTGACGCCATGAGAATCCGCCAGTACGAACGAGAACGGGTGAGAATCCGACAGCCTGAATGCGTCAGGACACCAGGTGATCTCAGATTCGTGGCCGATCGGCCATCGATTGGCCATCGGCCGTGAGATTTGGCCATGGGATTTGAGATCCCACAATGTCGGCGGACAGCAGTTGTCCTTCGACAACGAACCCAGGCGACACCGGTCCTTGCCATCCAACCCAGTCGCTCCAGGTCAGCGGCTCCCACCTGCCGCACCTCGGCGCTGCGGGCCTTGACAGTCAACCCAGTCGTCGCAGGTCAGGAACTTTCAGCCGGACTGAGTTGGCTGTTGTAGGTTCTCGTCGCTCATGTCCCACGGCGAGGCTGTGACCTGTGGCTTCTCGCAGTATCTCACGCTATGTCCAGCCGCTCATTCTCACGGCTGTGTCCAAATCCTCGGCCTTTGCTGCCGAGGGCACGTCTGTCCTGTCGCAGCGCATCTGTCAGATGATGAGCTTCCGGCCTGCGGAGTCGCCATGTCGTTTGAGAAATTTGATGACTCGCGTTCTCAAACGACATGGCTTGCGCGGGAGTCGCGTTCGCGGTGTCGGCAGAAGCGCCGGTACAGAGGGTTCTGGGGTCGTCACGTATCCAGATCCGACCCGACGAAGAACGTGCGTCGCGCGGTGTGGTCTCTGATGCCCTTACGCCAGTCGAGTTCGAGTTTCTTGGACGGACGCGCGAAGAGCTGAATAAGGAGGTTGGTTGGTTTGCCCAGGTCAATCCTGTAGTCGAACAAACCCAGGATGTCGACGATCTGCACAGCAGCCGGCAGAGCGACAGGCACGCCGTACCGCTGGGCCACGGCGGGCTGAACGAAGGTACGTTCCTCCACCAGGACGATGGCATCGCCGGGAGCGAGGCTATGAGCGAAGCGGGGTTGAGCCCCCTCCCCGGGATATCGATCCTCCGGGTCCCCCGCAAGCCGGTAGCGGCAGCGGATCCGGACGTTCTCCACCACGGCCATGTTCGGACCGACGTTGCGCACGACGCAAGCGACCTCGCCGACCGCCTGCGACGGACCCCGGTGGAGCAACGCGAACTCGACGTCGAACTCGACACATGGGAGCAGCGACCGCTTGAGCACGAACTGGACGTAGCCGCCGCAAACGGCGAACAGCGCCACAACCGCGGCGATGACCGTCGCGACCTCGCCCACAAACACTCACCGCACCGTCAGGAGAAACGCCTGGTAGGTCACGCTACTCGAAATCGCCCCTTGTCTGCCTAGGTTCGCGCGCACCGCCCACGTCATTGATCCTGTCCCGTCTCCCATCCATGGAACGACCATCAGGGGCCTGGTCCGACAAGCCTTATCATGTGATCATTAACCAGGTGTAACGGTTAAAACCGGGCACGTCGCGCAATGAGAATCCGACAGCACGAACGAGAACGAGTGAGAATCCGACAGCTTCAATGCGACAGGAGACTCTGATTGACTGTCCGTCAGTCGGGTAGGGAGGGGCGGCACATGGACCGGTTCCGGCGCGGGAAACGGTACGAACGGGCCCAAGCTGCCGCAGCGGCCGCCCGGGCGGCGGAGTGGGGCGGCGGCCCGGAGGGGGAGGCGCTGGCCGACCTCCACACCTTCCGGGACGAGGTCCTGGCGCTCACCGCCCTCCCCCCGGACGTCGAAATCCTGCTGTCGGACCTGGCCGTCGGCTGGGAGGACGTCACGCCGGAGCGCCCCGCCCTGACCGTCCTGCCGATGATGGAACGCCGGGGACTCGTCGCCCTGCCCCGGGGCGGCGACGGACTGCGGCGGATCACGTTCCCCGGACGGCTGCACGCCCTCATCTCCTCCCACCGCCCCCCGGAGGAAATCCGCGCCGGGCACCGCCGCGTCCTCGCCCGGGCCGTCACCCTGCCGCCGGAGGGCGGCCACTGGTGGCAGCTGCCGGTCGCCGAGACCTACCTCTGGCACCACCTGCCCTGGCACATCGCCGCCCACGACCACGCCGCCGCCGGACGACTGGTCCAAAACCCCCGCTGGCAGGCCGCGAAGGTCAGGGTCTGCGGCGTGGCCGCACTCCGCGCGGACCTGGCGATGTTCGACACCCCCGAGATCGACGCGGCCCGCCGGGCCGTGGACCGCGTCGCCCACCGCCTGGAGCGCCGCGCCTGCCCGGACCCGGTTCTCCGGGCCGAGCTGCTGCTCGACGCCCTGGCCGGCGAGGCCGTCCTGCGGGCGGAGGCCGACCACCTCCGGCAGGAGCTGCGGGAGGAGGCCCCGGGTCGCGTCGCCACCGACCTGACGTCAGCCCTGGTGGGCGTGCTGCCGTCCCCGTCGTACGTCAAGGACGTCGCCCTGGCGACGGACGGCAGCTGGCTGGTGACGGCCTCGGGCCACAAGGCCAGCCGGATCCACGACGTCGCCGACCGGAGCGTGCGCCACGTCCTGGGCCCGACCGAGGGGATCCACGAGGTGTGCGCGATCACGCCGGACGGCAGCCGGGTCATCACCGGGGACTACGACGCCGCCCGCTGGTGGGACGCCGCCACAGGCCGGCACCTGCGGTCGGTCGACGGCTGGACCACCCAACTCGCCCTCGACCCAGGCGGTACCTGGGTCGCCACCGACACCTCGCCCCGCCCCGCGGTCATCGACAGCACGACCTACGCGATCAGACGGCTCGGGAAGAAGTCGGACCCCCGCGCCCCCGTCAGCGCCATGGCCTGCTCCCCGGACGGCCGGACCGTCGCCGTCAGCGACCTGAACGGGCGGATCCGGCTGTGGGACCCCGTCTCCGGCAAACTGCAGGCCGAACTCCCCACGTCACCGGGGACCGTCTACCGCCTGGCCTTCGCCCCCGACGGCAGCTGGCTGGCCACCGTCACCCTGGACGGGGTCCGGATCCTGGGTCTGCCCGGCGGCCGGGAGCGCCTGCACATCCCGGGCTCGCACCGGTTCGCCGTCGGCGACGGCGGCCGCTGGCTCGCCGTCCCGGAGGACACCGTCCGCATCCACCGGACCGACACCGGCGAACTGCTCGGCGAGTTCACCCCGGACCACCGCGGCAGGGCCCACCACGTGCGGACCTCGCCCGACGGCCGGTACCTGGCCACCTGGCACCTGAGCAGCGCCTCCATCCTTGTCTGGGACGCCCGACGGCTCGTCCGCTGACACACACCGTTGAGATCCGCATCCTGCAGCTCTTCCAGAATCTTGGAGCTGAACAGCCAATCCCTGCGGTAGCCCGCCAGGAACCGAATGTTCTCCAGCTCCGTGGCCGGAGGCTCACTCCAGACCTCGTAATTCCATCCCCGCGATTCCACCACCCTCCGGGTCCAGCTGAAGGTGAACGCCACCTCCGGTTTGGACATTCGGTGCAACGGCTTGGCGTCGACAACCACCGGCACCTGCCCGGTGAGCAGGAGATAGTCCGGGATGTGCCGACGCACCTTCCCCTCCAGCACGGTCTGCAGCAGGAAGGGCTGAGCCACGATGGCGCGTACGGACGGATTAAAATCGGCGAAGAGAAGGCGCGACAGCTCAAGCCGTGACTCGTAGATCACGTGGTCGCGCATCGTCGCCGACCAGTAGGTGCCCGAGTAGTGCGTCTGGTCCCTGTACCAGCGGAACGTCCGCCACGGATGAGCCGTCTGCAGCAACGCTGGTGCCACTGACGCCCAGGAAAACTCTTCAACCCCGCCACCGTGCCCACGAAAGCTGACCGTCGCTTCCATCCCCACTCCCGGGTTGGAGTTGCCCTCGGCACCACGATGCTCCCGTCCAACACGCCGACGGGAGCACACCAGCAACGCTTTCACCCGAACGAGGTACGGCAGCGACCTGCGAATCTCAGCTCGGTGTCGGATCCGACTTCAACCCGACATCGACCGTGAGATTCCGACACGAAATTTGAGACCCTAGTGCGACGCGAGGTGGCAACCAACTAGTGGCCGGCCACGAAGGAGAGGAGAAGCCGGCCCTGGCCAGTGACCGAAGGCCAGTCCCCACCTCTGGGTGCGCTGTCGGTAACGGCGGGGTGCTAAGCCAGGGGGGTCAAGCCCAAGAGCGAGCGGAGCCATCGCAAGCAACAGGCGAAGGGGAATCCCTGAAGGACGAACGGAAGTGAACCCTCGTAATTAAGACTCGTTACAGATACACCGCGTCTATGGCCAGGAAATCGGCGGTGGAAATCCCTGACGTTGGAATCGCGTCACACGGCACTGTCTCACTTGGGTGGGGACACGAGCGAACCAGCTCGCGTGTAGGTCACCGTGGGGATCGGGTCAGAGAGGGCGTCCTCCCAGGGAGCAACTAGTAGTTGCGGAACGCGGAAACCCCGTGTGGGTCCGGCCTTGTCGTCGGTAAGCCAGAGGTAACGATGGCCCAAATCCCCCACGGGAACAGGAAAGTCCAAGAAGCGAAAGCCGCTGGGGCGAAAGCCCAGGGGAAAGGCCGGACACAGGGAACTCTCTCCCTCCGGCTATAACCCGGCGGATACCGGGCAATGCTCGGCACGGAAACGTGTGCAGACGTGGACTTGGTAGGCCATGTAGTGAACACGGGCAAAATCCCGCACCCTTGATGCAAGTTAGACGGAAGGGCAAGGCAATGGTCATGGTGGACAGCGCTACGGCCCTGACGAACGGAGTCGGGGACAGCGACTTCTGGCACAGCATCGACTGGGGCCAAGAAGAGGGCGCTGTAAGGAAATTGCGCCAGAGGATCTACAAGGCATCGCGAGACGGAAACCTGAAGCAGGTACGTAACCTGCAAAAGCTCATGCTGCGGTCACGGGCTAACACGCTCACGAGCGTCCGGCGCGTAACGCAGCGGAGCACCGGAAAGAAGACAGCAGGAATCGACGGACAGACGGCACTTACCCCGGAACGTCGGGGCAAGTTAGCCAGGACGCTACTGGCCGAGCCTGCGTCCGCAGCCAAGCCTGTCAAACGTGTATACATCCCTAAAGCCAACGGAAAGAAGCGGCCTCTTGGTATCCCGGTCATCGCTGACCGGGTGCAGCAGGCCAGGGCGAAAAATGCCCTGGAGCCGGAGTGGGAAGCACGATTCGAGGCCCGAAGCTACGGCTTCCGTCCCGGTCGTGGCTGCCACGACGCCATCGACAGCATCTTCAAGATTGCCTCCCTGAAGCGGGCGAAAAGATTGTGGGTGTTGGACGCGGACCTGTCGGCCGCCTTCGACCGCATCAACCACGACGCACTGATGGGCAGGTTGGGAAACTTCCCGGCCAGACAGCAGGTGCGCGAGTGGTTGAAGGCAGGTGTTATGGAGCGAGGGACATACTCCCGCACGGAGGAAGGCACCCCACAAGGGGGAGTCATCAGCCCGTTGCTCCTAAATATTGCTCTGCATGGGATGGGAGACGCCATCGGAGCCAACTTACCCCGGAGCATGCGGGTAAAGATGGCAGGCGCTCCAGCCTTAGTTCGGTACGCCGACGACTTGGTGATCTTCTGTCGCACGGAGGACGAAGCATGGCAGCTCAAGGAAAAACTATCGGTATGGCTCTCCCCGAGAGGTCTGTCCTTTAACGATGAGAAGACCCGCGTGGTCCATGTCGACGAAGGATTCGACTTCTTGGGTTGCACCGTCCGGAAGTTCAACGGAAAGCTGATCATCACGCCGAGCAAGGAAGCCGTACAACGACTGAAGGCAAAGTTGCGCACCATCGTCAAGGAATCACAGGGAGGATCAGCAGAAATGCTGATCACTCGCCTCAACCCCTTGATCCGAGGATGGGCAACGTACTACCAACCAGTCGTTTCCAAGAAGACCTTTGCCGACCTGGACAACTACATGTTCACGATCCTGCGGCGATGGGCCCTCAAGAGCCATCGCCGTAAATCCTGGGCATGGGTTGCTTACCACTACTGGGGGAAGCGCCAAACAGGTCGGAACGACAGATGGGTGTTCGGAACCTCAGAACGCCATCTGACCAAGTTCTCTTGGACGAAGATTGTTCGCCACACCATCGTCAAGGGGGACTCCTCCAAAGACGATGCGACACTGGCAAGCTACTGGGCCGCCAGATCCCGAAAGCGGCTGCCGCAGACAGAATCCAAAAGGATTCTCAACCTGGCAGCCCGCCAAAAGGGACTATGCCCGGGGTGTGGCCTCGACTTGATCGAAGGCGCGGGGTACGACCCAGACGATGTTAACGACTGGGCGAAGTGGTTTACGGCGAACCTTCGGGGGATCCATATTCACCACAAGACGTACCGACGTGACGGAGGTACAGACGAAACCACCAATCTGGAGGTGCGGCACACGTTGTGTCATCAGCAACTCCATGCTGAGGACCACCGAAAAGGAATCTAGATCGCGAGCCGCGGCCCGCCTGAGCCGGATGCGCTGTGAGGTGCACGTCCGGTTCTGAGGGGGGTGCGGCGCAGTAATGCGCCGCACCTACCCGACCAGCTGTCTGTAGGGTCTCGCAGCTGGTGTCCCCCAGTGGGGCTGGGACCTGCGGCTTCTCACGGTGTCTCACACAGGGTCAGGCCCGTCAGTCTCACGCTCGTGTCCGAATCCTCGGGATCGTCGCCAGGCTGCTGGGCTTGTTGTCCCCGGATGCCGTCGGGGTGCGGCGTGGCGCGTGCCGAGAGGCACGGGCGCGCCTGTGGTGATCAGCGAGTTGGCCGAGGCGGTAACCGTCCAAGAGCACGACACTGTCTGCCATCGCGAAGGCAAGGCCGATCGTCTGGGGTTGGAGGCCATCGGGCTGTCGTGCGCTGCGTCCGGTAGTTGGGTCACCGGTCCATGTCAGATCCTCGGTCTCCAACACGCTGTCTACGGCACGCCAGCAGCGGCACGTGGTTCTGGCCACGGCCACGGTTGGGCCAGAGTGCCGTCTGGTTCAAGACCATAGCGCTGATACGTGTCCTTCGGTTCTTTCCGTATATGTGCCAGCCCCCACAGGGCGTCGCGGTATCCGGCGTCGGCGGCGGTGCGGCAAAGCCGTTCAGCAGCTTCCGGGTGCCCAGCCTCTTCCCACTCTTCCGCCAGAGCTCCCACGCTGTCAGGGATAGGGTGGGGGAGAGCGCGGCACAGGTGCTCGATAGTTTCCTGGTCCCCGGCCTCCTCTCGCATCCACACCAGATTCCACCAGGCGCCTGCGTATCCGGCGCCAGCAGCGGCACGGTACAGCAGTTCGGCGTCTTCTCGGTTTCCGGCCGTTTCGCGCATCTGCGCCAACGCTACTAGGGCGGTGGGGTGTCCGGCGTGGGCGGCCTGATGGGCGAGCCGTTCGGCGTCTTCTCGGTTCCCGGCCGTTTCGCGCATCTGCGCCAACACTTCTAGGGCGGTGGGGTGTCCGGCGTGGGCGGCCTGATGGGCGAGCCGTTCGGCGTCTTCTCGGTTCCCGGCCGTTTCGTGCATCTGCGCCAGCCATCCCACGGAGTCGGCGTCTCCGGCGTGGGCGGCGGCATGGTAGAGCCGTTCGGCGTCCTCTTGGTCTCCCGCCCTTTCTCGCATCTGGGCCAGATTCCCCAGGGTGTGGATGTATCCGGCGTGGGCGGCCTGATGGGCGAGCCGTTCGGCCTCCTCCCGGTCACCCGCAGTCTCCCGCCGCAGCGCGAGATTCCGCAGGGCGGAAGCATCTCCTGCGTCAGCGGCGGCATGGTAGAGCCGTTCGGCGTCCTCTTGGTCTCCCGCCCATTCTCGCATCTGGGCCAGATTCCCCAGGGCGCGGTCGTGTCCGGCCTGGGCCGCCTGATAGGTGAGCCGTTCGGCATCTTCCCGGCGTCCTGCCTCTTCCCTCATCCTCGCGAGAGCCCACAGAACGTTGGGTTCCCCAGAAAGGGCGGCTCGATGGGCAAGCCGTTCGGCGTGCTCCCGGTCCCCAGCGTTCTCCCGCATCTGCGCTAGACGGTGGAGGGCCTCGGCGTGTCCGGCGTGGGCGGCTCGATGGACGAGTCGTTCGGCGTGCTCCCGGTCCCCAGCGTTCTCCCGCATCTGCGCTAGACGGTGGAGGGCCTCGGCGTGTCCGGCGTGGGCGGCTCCATGGATGAGCCGTTCGGCGTGCTCCCGGTCTCCCGCTCTCTCCCGCATCTGAGCCAGCCCCCATAGGGCGTCGGGGAATCCAGCGTCGGCGGCGGCACAGTACAGCGATGCGGCGTGGCGGTACCGGTGTCGCGCGCGAGCGGCGCCAGCGAGGTGGTTGAGGTCGGACGCCATGGTGAGGTGTTCGGCCGCGGCGTTCCAGAAAGAGGCGGGCGGGCACAGGACCTGGCGAGTGCGACGGCCGTATTGCCGGAGGTAGTCGGCGAGGCGGACCACGCCGGGCTGCGCGCCCATCCCCGAGGCCCGCGGGACATCCTGCATGGGCCTGGTGGTGCGTTTGATGAGGGTACGGGTGTAGGCGAGCGCGCCGGTGAACCAGTCGGTGTCGGCTTCGGCGCGCTCGTTGTCAGTGAGGTAGCCGGGGGCGGCGGCTTCGAGAAAGGCGAGGGGCAACGTGCCAGCGGCCCCCAGCCGGTGGGCGTCCATAGCCACTGCCATCAGGGCTCTGCCGTAGACACCATGGAGGCCCGTGGGGCTCTCGTAGTGGCTGACCAGGTCCGGTCCAGCAGCCAGCGCCTGCGTCAGGTCGGCGCCGCCGGCTTCCATGGCTGCGGCCAGCGACCGGTCATGGTCGGCCGCGTCACGAACTGCATCGATGTTGTTGGCGAAGGTACGCGGGAGATCAATGAAGTGGGCCTGTGCTAGGAGTTTGCGGGCGTGCCGGTGCGGATCGTCCTCGTCCGGATCAGGCTTGTGGGTCAGGGTCTTGTGATGGTCGGGCCACAGGGTCGCAATGACGATGAGAGGGCCGTCGGTGTCGAGGCGGCGCAGCAGAGCGGCGGCGACGTCCTCACCCGCAGGATTGGTCAGGTAGTCCTGAACCTCGTCCAGCCACAGCACGGTGCGCGGGCCCAGCGCGCTGGCGGCGAGAGCAGCTAGAAGACCGTCGGCATCGGCGGGAAAGAGCAGGTGAAAATCGTCCGGCACCGCCCCAAGGGCCTCGAAGGCGCTGCGGGTCTTGCCGGTGCAGGACTCTCCTCGCACCACGACCAGCAGCGGTGGCGCTGCGTCGGCGACGGCAGCCTTCACGCACGTACGCAATTCGGCATCGTGGGGGCGGGGCACGTAGCGGGGCAGGAGGAACCGGGCTCCGCCGTGACCCGCATGGTGCCCGGGAATGGCAGGGTGCACTCCGAGCCGTCGCGGGGGCCAGGTCCGGATGGGGCGGACACGGTCCGCCAGCGCGGCCCTCCGCGCCTGCTGCTCTTCTTGTTCCAGCGCCGCCTGGGCCTGCTGCCGTATCACCGCCTCCCGATCCGCTTTGATGCGGCGCCTTTGTTCGGCCTCCCATGTACTGCGCCAGCGGCCGTCATCCAACAGATCGGCCACGGTCTCACGCACGGCATCATCGAATCGGTCGGCCAGGACGCCCGCTGCTTTAGCCTCGATCCGGATCCGCCGGACGATGGCCAGTAGCGCATCCAGCCGCCGCGGGAAGTGCTTCCCGCGCAGCCACTCGCCGACCTGGTTCCGGGACACGGGCGGGTCAGGGACCTGGGACAGGGCACGGTCGGATGGCTGCCCACCCAGTCGGCCCCGCTTGAGCACGCCCACACGGCGCAGATCCTCGAAGATGTCCGGCATTCTCCCCAGCCTCGTTCCGTGTGACGCCCGGACCGGACACTGCCGGACACCGGAAGCGTAGGCCCGCCACCAGCAGTCCTGCAGCGGATCTGTCCAACTACGCGGCAGACGGCAGCAGGACACGCCCTCGGACAGCCAAGGTCCATCCCAACCGGTCCATGCCCGAGGGGCCATTCATCAAAGGGGAGACACCGTCATGTCCACGCTCCAGGTGCTGATGCTGCTGCTGGCACTATCCGTGGCCCTGCACATTGGTTGTGCCGCCGCCTTTACCGCCTGGTGCGGCGGCACCCGCCCTGCCCTGGCTCTGCTCGTCGGCGCTAGCGCAACCGGCACCGCCTGCGCCCTGTATCTCACAGCCCTCGGTGCCTACCGCGGATAGTTCCTGGTACGTCGCCGTGCTGTCGGCCCTACAGCCGCTCAGCACGCGACCATCATGTGTAGGATCTCGCCGCTCGTGGTACAGGCCGTCCCTGCTGACCAGCAGCTCTTACGCTGTCTCAAGTTGATGGCACAGCCGGTCCGTCTCACGGCCGGGGCATTTCCTCAGGGTGTAGTCGGCCCGCCGGGACCGGTGGGCGGGAGGTCCAAGTTGGCGAGCTGAAGTCACGCCTGCGGGGTGGCGCGATCTGCTCCACCCCGAAACCTAGCCCTCTTCGCGAAGTGATCAGACCTTGGTCTTGCGCCACGGCGCGGCGGGGTCCGAGAGCGTGTCGAGGATCAACTCGCACCAGGTCACGGAAGCATTGACCGTCAGGCGGGCATGACGCACTCCAAGCCCAGACGGTGCGCTCGCCTGACCGTGACCGCTGCCGAAGCCCTGGTTGCGCAGTTCGGCGACGCCGACTGCGATGTTCACCGAGCCCGAAAGGATTCTCTTCACGGCCTTGCTGCCGTCGGGCCCATCGGGAGCCGAGCCAGCGTCGAGCTTCAGCGCCTTCTGGACCGTGCTGATCAAGGCTGGGAGCGCCGCGTTCCGGTCGACCTCGATGTTCAGCTCCCCAAGAGCGGTCTTCGCCGTTGCCTCGATGAGTTGCTTGGCCGCGCCGATGGCCCCATGGGGATCGGTGGTGAGGTCCCTCCGAATGCGCTCCAACTCGATCGTGATGCCGGAGGCGTCGCTCAGGGTGCTGAGGTCGCGGACCAGCACTGGCGGGTTGGACCAGGAGATCCTCCCCTCCTTATCGAGAGTGAAGCCGTCCCGCTCCAAGCGGACCCTGATGTCGTCAAGCCACTTCGGAGTTCCCTGATCCTCCGGGTTCCGGTATGCGCGGATGAAGTCCTCGAAGACCAGGAGTACACGTCGAACCTGGTTCGGATCCGACCAGTCCACGCCCTCCGCGTAGAGCATGAATTCAGTCCGCCGCTGGCCTGCGTCCTGGTACTTCAGCTCATCTGGCGGGATGGGCGCGAACCCGTGGTCCTCCCACAGTTCGGCGACAATCCGGACGGTCAGGTCCGTGGCCAGAGAGCGGAAGGCGTTGCGGGTGGCCGGGCTCACCAGCTCCCGCCGTGCGGTGACGGTCATGGTCTGAAGATAGGAGCAGACCCTGACACCGTCACTGTCTTTTCCCAAGGTGACGTCTGATCCATGCCGCGCCCGTCTAACCAAGCCAGTCTCTGGTTGCGGCTGATCGGCCACTGGGTGGCCGTTGGTCGTGAGATTCGGCCACGGAATCTGAGATCCCAGTGCGACGCGAGGTGGCAACCAACTAGTGGCCGGCCACGAAGGAGAGGAGAAGCCGGCCCTGGCCAGTGACCGAAGGCCAGTCCCCACCTCTGGGTGCGCTGTCGGTAACGGCGGGGTGCTAAGCCAGGGGGGTCAAGCCCAAGAGCGAGCGGAGCCATCGCAAGCAACAGGCGAAGGGGAATCCCTGAAGGACGAACGGAAGTGAACCCTCGTAATTAAGACTCGTTACAGATACACCGCGTCTATGGCCAGGAAATCGGCGGTGGAAATCCCTGACGTTGGAATCGCGTCACACGGCACTGTCTCACTTGGGTGGGGACACGAGCGAACCAGCTCGCGTGTAGGTCACCGTGGGGATCGGGTCAGAGAGGGCGTCCTCCCAGGGAGCAACTAGTAGTTGCGGAACGCGGAAACCCCGTGTGGGTCCGGCCTTGTCGTCGGTAAGCCAGAGGTAACGATGGCCCAAATCCCCCACGGGAACAGGAAAGTCCAAGAAGCGAAAGCCGCTGGGGCGAAAGCCCAGGGGAAAGGCCGGACACAGGGAACTCTCTCCCTCCGGCTATAACCCGGCGGATACCGGGCAATGCTCGGCACGGAAACGTGTGCAGACGTGGACTTGGTAGGCCATGTAGTGAACACGGGCAAAATCCCGCACCCTTGATGCAAGTTAGACGGAAGGGCAAGGCAATGGTCATGGTGGACAGCGCTACGGCCCTGACGAACGGAGTCGGGGACAGCGACTTCTGGCACAGCATCGACTGGGGCCAAGAAGAGGGCGCTGTAAGGAAATTGCGCCAGAGGATCTACAAGGCATCGCGAGACGGAAACCTGAAGCAGGTACGTAACCTGCAAAAGCTCATGCTGCGGTCACGGGCTAACACGCTCACGAGCGTCCGGCGCGTAACGCAGCGGAGCACCGGAAAGAAGACAGCAGGAATCGACGGACAGACGGCACTTACCCCGGAACGTCGGGGCAAGTTAGCCAGGACGCTACTGGCCGAGCCTGCGTCCGCAGCCAAGCCTGTCAAACGTGTATACATCCCTAAAGCCAACGGAAAGAAGCGGCCTCTTGGTATCCCGGTCATCGCTGACCGGGTGCAGCAGGCCAGGGCGAAAAATGCCCTGGAGCCGGAGTGGGAAGCACGATTCGAGGCCCGAAGCTACGGCTTCCGTCCCGGTCGTGGCTGCCACGACGCCATCGACAGCATCTTCAAGATTGCCTCCCTGAAGCGGGCGAAAAGATTGTGGGTGTTGGACGCGGACCTGTCGGCCGCCTTCGACCGCATCAACCACGACGCACTGATGGGCAGGTTGGGAAACTTCCCGGCCAGACAGCAGGTGCGCGAGTGGTTGAAGGCAGGTGTTATGGAGCGAGGGACATACTCCCGCACGGAGGAAGGCACCCCACAAGGGGGAGTCATCAGCCCGTTGCTCCTAAATATTGCTCTGCATGGGATGGGAGACGCCATCGGAGCCAACTTACCCCGGAGCATGCGGGTAAAGATGGCAGGCGCTCCAGCCTTAGTTCGGTACGCCGACGACTTGGTGATCTTCTGTCGCACGGAGGACGAAGCATGGCAGCTCAAGGAAAAACTATCGGTATGGCTCTCCCCGAGAGGTCTGTCCTTTAACGATGAGAAGACCCGCGTGGTCCATGTCGACGAAGGATTCGACTTCTTGGGTTGCACCGTCCGGAAGTTCAACGGAAAGCTGATCATCACGCCGAGCAAGGAAGCCGTACAACGACTGAAGGCAAAGTTGCGCACCATCGTCAAGGAATCACAGGGAGGATCAGCAGAAATGCTGATCACTCGCCTCAACCCCTTGATCCGAGGATGGGCAACGTACTACCAACCAGTCGTTTCCAAGAAGACCTTTGCCGACCTGGACAACTACATGTTCACGATCCTGCGGCGATGGGCCCTCAAGAGCCATCGCCGTAAATCCTGGGCATGGGTTGCTTACCACTACTGGGGGAAGCGCCAAACAGGTCGGAACGACAGATGGGTGTTCGGAACCTCAGAACGCCATCTGACCAAGTTCTCTTGGACGAAGATTGTTCGCCACACCATCGTCAAGGGGGACTCCTCCAAAGACGATGCGACACTGGCAAGCTACTGGGCCGCCAGATCCCGAAAGCGGCTGCCGCAGACAGAATCCAAAAGGATTCTCAACCTGGCAGCCCGCCAAAAGGGACTATGCCCGGGGTGTGGCCTCGACTTGATCGAAGGCGCGGGGTACGACCCAGACGATGTTAACGACTGGGCGAAGTGGTTTACGGCGAACCTTCGGGGGATCCATATTCACCACAAGACGTACCGACGTGACGGAGGTACAGACGAAACCACCAATCTGGAGGTGCGGCACACGTTGTGTCATCAGCAACTCCATGCTGAGGACCACCGAAAAGGAATCTAGATCGCGAGCCGCGGCCCGCCTGAGCCGGATGCGCTGTGAGGTGCACGTCCGGTTCTGAGGGGGGTGCGGCGCAGTAATGCGCCGCACCTACCCGACCACGAGGTGTAGAATCTCGCGGCGCGTTTCAGAGGCCAGCGCTGTGACCTGGCGCTCTCAACCCTGTTCCAACTGTCCGTTGGGGTTGATCACTCTCACGACAGTGGCGGATCCCCATGGCTGGCCGCATCAGTCGTATTCGGCGTCGATGCCGAAGCGCCCGATACGCTCTCGCCGAACTGCGCGTGTGTCGTCCTTCTACCGGCGCCCGCGTGGCGCGCGGTCGGCGGGCTGCGGCGTCCAGGCCGTGGGGGCGAGAAACTGGTGCGCGCCGCGCAGCGTGGTGCGCAACTTGCGCTGTGTCGAGCGGCTGTCGAGGCGGATGTCGAGGGGCCCGGGAAGGGCGCTGTCGGCCCGTAGGCCGGTGGGCAGTCGCGATGCGTCGAGTCCGTCGCGTCGGGCGATGAGCACGCCCAGCTCGTGCCGGCTGAGAGCCTGGTTCCCGCCGAGGTGGTGGACGCCGGTCGTGTCGCCCGACGCGAGTTCGAGGAGCGCTGCGGCCAGATCGCTCGCGTGGACCGGGCATCGGAAGTCGTCTGTGAAGAGGACGCCTTCGCGGGTGCCGGTGGCCAGTTCGTGGACGGTGCGTTCGTGCTCGGACTGTCCGTCGCCGATGATCAGCGAGGTGCGGGCCACGGCGGCGTCCGGATGGAGCAGAAGCACCGTTTCCGCGGCGGCCTTCGCCGCTCCGTACGGGGTGATGGGGTCGGGCCTGCAGTGTTCGTCGTAGGGAACGTGGCTCTTGCCGGAGAAGACGGCGTCGGTGGAGACCTGGATCATTCTGCTTCCGGCCTTCGCCGCGGCGATCGCGAGGCGGACGGGTCCCTCGGCTGTGACTGCCCAGTCGGCCCCGCCGCTCGATGCATTGACGATGACGCGAGGGTTCACCTCGGCCACGACCGCATCCACGCTCCCTGGATCCCGCAGGTCGAGGCTGCGCCAAGTAACCCCCGGAGCACTGCCGGGCCTGGTCGTATAGGTCGCGGCCGTCAGGCGCCCAGCCGATACAGCTTGCCGGACCAGCTCGGTGCCCAGGAACCCGGACCCACCCACGATCAGCAGCGTCATGAGGCGACACCCTAGACCGGTCAGGGCCCGGTGATGGCGAGAATGTGGGCGGAGGCGTCGGTGAGGGCCGCGTGCGGTTCCGCGATGCGCGCCGCGGCAAGGGCCGCTTCGTACATGTCCGTGTCCATGAGGTTGGCGCTGGTGTACTTCTCGATGGCTTTGACCGCCACCCAGCCGGGTCCTTCGATTCCGTAGAGGCGGGGATCGGTAAGACCGGCCTCCGTGAGCTCCGCGCGCAGTACTGTCGACTACTCAGACCCTAAAACGCCGAAATCAGTAAGCTGCTCGGCTTGTGCCTCGGTCCCGCGGTGACGGGGTGCCGCCGCAGCCCCGGTCTCACCTTGCGTTGACGCAGGCCGCTGGCGGAACGTCGGGGTTGATCCCGCCGCTCTGCATGACTATGCCGCGCCATCGTCGCCACAACACGCTTTGTCAAGGAGGTACTCCCTGATGAGCCGCCCCAGAACATCCCCCTCGTGGACGCGCTCGTTGAAGACGGCTCGTCGGAAGGCGTCGCGCTCCTCACGCTCCAGAAAGGCCACCATGTGCTCAGCCTTCGGGTGCTGGTAGCCGCAGCACATCAAGCGCGTACAGACATTCCGTGACGTGCCGAGCCTCGGTGTGCGCCAGGGATAGTGCGGGTACCCCCGCAACTCCGCCTTGCAGCGCGCAAGGATCTCGGACAACTCAGTTCTGTTCCGATGCCGCTCACTCCCATAGTGCAGGCGGAACCACTCCCGGCGATCCATGTCCGCTATCTCCCGCTGGACACGCTCCACGCGCCTCGAGATGCCGGCGTAGACCGCGGGCGGCATAGCCCGCGTTGCAAAGCCCACCTTCGGGTACCTGTGGTGCAGGTCCATGTCCGCTACCCAGCGCCTGGCGCTACGGCCCCTCTTCCAGCGATTGCAGTCATCGCAGGCCGGAACGAAATTCCACCAGATGTCCGCTCCCCCATCAGTGATGGGCTCCTCGTGGTCGATCGTCGTAGCAGGAGACCGGCCACAGTAGGTGCATAGTCCTCGCTGCGCGGTCAGAACCATGACCCATTGCCACGTCTTCTGCTTGCCCCGTTCTCCGCGACGGATTACATCCACCACGCGCCCTCCTCCTGATCAATCGCGAGGATCGTAAGAGGAGGTGCTGACATTCGGTGCAAGGGCGAACGTTCTCCCTCCGCTTGTGAAGATTCCCGGCATGGAAGATTGCCGCGACTCTCCATCGCGCGCTGTACGCGCGTTGTGGCGCATCGAGCGCGCAATCCAAGGGGCCTAATGGCTGTATATAGGAGAAGGGGTGAAATTCAGGACTTCCCGGGAAGGTGAGCCTCCGGCTCGACCGCAAGGCATATCGTCATCTCTGCGATGTCGGCCCGTCCGGCGCGTGCAACTCCAAGCATCAGCACATGAGTTCGTGGTCATGCCACTCCCACTGGTGCATTGGAGGCACACATGAACGACGGGGAGTCTCGCGACAAGGGGAAGGGACCAGCAAAGGTCTTGATCACCTTCCTGTCAGCGTTGGCCGGTCGGGCTGTTGCCGACTGGTTCAGCGACTGGAGGAGGCGCCATGGCCTGTAGCCGGTCCCTGGTCACCCTTCGCTGACCGCATACGCGGCCAGTTGGCCGGGTCTCGCGAACCCGTCCTCGCGGGGTCACGCCTTGCCGGGCGTGATCCCGCTCTTTCGTTGGCGGCAAACTATGTACCCGACGTCGCTCATTCAATCGTGAGACATGCGTCAAGTTATTAGGGTCGCCACCCCAAGCACTGTAGCGCGCTCCCCGCACGCACGGGGGTGGTCCGCACTTCTTGCTGTTATTTCGAACCTTGGCACGTCGCGGCCTGGGCTACCCGCACACGCGGGGGTGGGCCGAACCTCGCCCAGGGACCTCAACGCGCAGTCGTAAACCCAATTAAGCAATGGAGGTGGCCTCGGCGTCCCCATCCGGATCGTCTGCGTCGCCGACTCAACTTCGCCGAGGTAGCGGTACCTGGACCGGACAGAGCAGCCAAGACTCTCTGCCCGCCTCGGGACCGCTGACCTCCTCGCCCTCGGATTGCATTGCGGCGACAGCCGTCCATGACCACGGTCAGCGGAACGGCCTTCCTTGCAGTCGCATGCCGCCGGGGTTCGTGCTCCGCTACCTCCGTCGTTGCAAGGTCGCCGATCAGCGCGTCCGTCACTGCGGCGGTGTCAATCTCAGATCCGTGGCCGATCGGCCGGCGAGTGGCCATTGACGGTGAGACTCGGCCACAGGGCTTGAGATCCCACACTGTCCAAGGACAGCAGTTCGCCAGGGGCAGACAGGAAAGATCGCGGAAAGACTGGCCAACGCGGTCGGCGGCATGTCAACGTAAACGACCTTGCAAGAAACACCAGGTCAGATAGGTGATTGCCCGTGACCGTAGCGCCCGTGGGCCCCGGTTTCTCTACCACCGTTGAAGCCCTGCGGCTGCGCGAGTGGCAACTCGGCCCCGGCCAGCCCACGCTCGTCCGGACCAGTTCTCCGCAGAGGACTTCCACCTGATTGTGGACAACCGCGCGGACGTGCACGTCAGCTCGAAGGACGGTCGCTTCTGCCTCGGCTGGTTCCCGCTCGGCCGCCCCGGCACAGACGGCGAGGGATGGAAGATCGCCGTCACCGGCACGGCCAAGGTGCGTGGTACCACCTGTCGTTCGACACCGAGACGCCGGCCGACATCGTCGCCGCCGCCGTGGGGCGCGTGCTGGAGACCTCACGTCGCGTACGACAGCCAGGCGCCCACGAGTAGTCCTCGCTCTGGCGGCCAGCCGGCTGGCCGGCTGTCGGGCTTCCGCCCCTTTCATCGCTCACCGTTTCCCCTCACCCCAGGAGGCTGTTCGTGACGTCCTCGGAGATGACCGTCGGTGATCTCATCGACTTGCTGTCCGCCTGCGACCGGGATGCTCCGGTCCGCCAGGCCATGAACCCGTTCTTTCCGATGGCGCACCGCCTGGCGCAGGTCGTGCAGTCCGTGGACGAGACCGGCCGCACCGTCGTCTACCTCGCCGAGGGGCGGGACGAGGACGCACAGCTCGGCCATCTGCCGCCCGAGGTCGCCGTCGCCCTGACCTGGCAGGGCCCCGTCCAGCCGCCCCCGCGCCGCCCCCGCCGCCGTGTCGGCGGCAACTAGATCCGCACCGAGCCCTTGGAGGCGCCCCTGTACCCCGACTTCCCGCTCGCCCCGTCCACTCCGCCCGGAGGCCAGCCCGCGTTCTGGGTCGGTCCCCGGCATCTGGCCGGTGACGATGGGCGCCTCTGCGACACCGTCGCCGACACGCTCGCCGGCCTGGGCTGGACGAGCCTGACGATCGTCCGGGGACGGCAGGAGCCCGACGAGGCGCCGGAGGACCGCCAGGTCCTGCGCAGTACCGTCCTGCACATCAGCCCCGACACCCTCCGATGGGCCCAGTGGAGCCTGGCGGACGAGCCGTTCCACCTGGGAGATTTGCCGATCGCCTGGCAGATCTCCGCCCGCGCCGAGACGAGCACCCCGCTCGCTCAATGGTCGGCCTACTTCACCCTCGATGTCCCCGGCGAGGCCGTGGCCGACTTCCTCGTTGCGCTCGACGCCCGAGACCAGCCCGCCGTGCCGCTCGCTGGCCCCGAGCTGGTCCTCGACGCCGTCGCCGCACACGGCTGGATCCGCGACATCGACCAGCCCCACGCGGCAGCGACGGACCCGACGTTCACCTCGCACATCAGCCTCGGTGAGGTACCGCCCCTCATCCAGGACGTCGACCCGCGCGCCCTGACGACCGAGGCCGACGAGGCAGGACCGGCCGGATGGCAGGCATGGGCCGAGCCCGCGCTCGGCGCACCCTGCCTGTGGGCGGCCTCCTTCGGTTCCAGCGTTCCGCACGACCTCGCGGCAGCCTTCGCCGCCTCCCTCAGCTCGACCGCACCGGTCCTGCGCAGGGTGCTGCCCGAGGCCACCCGGGAGCGACTGCTGCGGGCGCCGGACTAGCGATCGACGGCGTCCCTCAGCCAGACGGAAGAAGCCCGGCCCTCCCGAATGGGGGCCGGGCTTCTGCATTTCCCTTCGGGGCTCGGGCGAGCCGTCGAGTCGGAGGAGGGCGACCCGGGCGACGAGTACAAGGTGTCAGGTCTGCCCGTCATCGGTGATCGCCTCCGGTCCCAAGGCGGGGAAGTGGGGTGAAGTGGGGTCTGCTCGGTGTAGCGGTGGTGATTTCTCACGTGGTAGCGCCAGCGTCTCAGGCGGGGCAAGGTGGCCACGCTTTGGCGTAGTGGTGCCGCTCAACATGTGGTAATCGGTGGCCCGTTGAAGTGGGGCAAGGTGGCTACGTTTTGGCGTAGTGGTGCCACATTCCTGTGCGGCTGAATAGCGATATGCCTCGGACCGAAGAGAAGCAGCAACCAGCCCTTGAACTCCGTTGCGGTGGAGTGCACGTCATCGTTCAACGCATCCCGCCCTGGCTAGTGGCGGCCGTCGTCACGGCCTTCGTCACGACGATGGGGAGTGGACTCGCAGCATGGTTAACGTCCCGTTGAGAACCTGCTGGACCGTGCAGCGGGGCGAGCCGCACAGCACTGCTGCCCCCGACCATCTTGGTCGGAGGGCAGCAGTGCGTCGGCGGCCGGTCAACCGGCTGCCGTGGCCTTGGCGAGGGCCTTGCCGAGGTGGCGGTCGACGAGGGCCGGGGAGCCGGAGATCACCAGCAGCAGGCTGCCGTCGCGGATCGCGGTCTGCTTGACCACGGTGCTCCGTCCTCCGGTGGAGAACGTCAGGAGCTGGCTCCACCGCTCGTCCCCGAGGCCGTGAGGTGCGGGCAGCTTCTGCGAGGCGATGTCGATCGGGGTGCCGCCCGCGACGACCTGGTAGGTAGGGCATCCGGTCATGGCGTCGAAGATCCGGCCGATGCCCTCGGACAGCTTGTTCGCGCTGTCGCTGTACAGCTCCTCCGAGATCTCCGAGGAGCTGCCGCCGTAGGCGAAGGCCGTCTTCGCCTTGCGGGGGAAGGTGAGCGTGGCGCCGGTGGCCGTGTCGCCGCCCAGTTCGCTCAGGGCTGGGCAGCCGATGACGGTGACGTCGTCGTGCTGGGTGGGGCGCTCCGGCTTGCGCAGGTAGCCGCTGCCGAGGTCGCTCTGGTCGAGCAGGCGCGTCTCCAGCGCGGCCGACGTGAGCGGAGCAGCCTGGGTTGTGTCGGCCGGCGACCCGGTACGGGCGGTGGCGTGCTTGGCGCCGGTGGTGTCGGTGGAGCAGGCGGACACGGTGAGGAGGGCGGCGGTGATGCCGAGGGCGATGGTGGCGACGCGAACGCGCATGACGGAACTGACCCCTTGGTGCTAGGCGACGGGTGGTCAGTGCGGGCCCGCGGGCCCGGTGGGGTCGTAGGAGTGGGGGTCAGTGCCCGAGGTGGCGCAGGCATTCCTCGAACGTGGCGTGCGTCGCGTCTGCCGGTCCGCGGTTCCGGCTGAACCAGGCGGTGTCGAGGCGGGTTTCCTGCTGCTGGTGGCCGACCCGGCAACGCAGCCAGATCTGGTCGCGGGTGGAGAGGATGAGCCAGTCCCGGTACGCGCCGCACTCGGAGCAGGCGACCATCTCGCCGTCGAGAACGAGCGGCTGCTTCCACGGCATCATGGTGCCGTCGACCTGGTCGTGGCTGGGTACCCGCAGCTCCGGCGGAAGGAAGTCGTCCACCACCGCGGTCGGCTCGATGTGTTCCGGCTCGGCCGGCGGCACCCCGATCCCGGGCGGGACCTGGTTCTGCAGCCGCGCCGACAGCTCGAAGAATCGGCGCTGTTCCTCGCTGGGCTCCTTGGCCCGGCGGCGTATTCGGTGAAACACCCTGGCGTCCTCCTGTGCCTCGTCCTGCTCGCTTCATGATCGTGCCTTACGCCCCTGGCGGTTTCAATTCACAAAGTCCACAGTCGCCTTCGGGCAGGTCGTCAGGCGTTTTCCGCCTCCTGGGGGCGGGGATGACGAGTGGGCACGGCGCGTGTCTCCGAGCGGATGAGTGATGTCCCCTCGGCGTGCCCGAACACGCCACGTCGGCTTCGACCCGCCCAACTTCGCGTCGCCTACTGGCTCGAGTCGCCGCACCTGCGCCCTTGCGTTCCTCCTGAGTGTGCGCAGCGCCCGTGACCCACAACGCGGGCCTGAACGCCGCCGGGGTCCGCTGTGGCGTACGGCCATGCTGTGGGTCGCGAGTGGGGAGGTGGCGGTGCGCCTGCTCCTGGTCGTGCGCTGAGGCTGCACCCCGGCTGGCAGGGCTCACCGGGTCTTGCCCGGTGTCTCCTCCCCGCTGCGGCGGCGGCCGGGCGCGGAAGTCTGGGGGGCCGTCCTGCGCGTTGCGGGCTGGACCCCAGCGGTGCCGCTCTCGGACAGGGGCGAGGCGTCGGCGGGCAGATCGGCCGTCCGCCGCATCCGCCACACCAGCACGTCGCTCACCGACTCCGCGGTGTCGAGTTCACGACGCCCGACCGCGGCGGACAGAAGAGCGGCCGGATCGTGGCCGGCGGCTTCGGCTTCCGCGATGGTCGCGGCCAGGGCGTACCAGCCGGGCTCGGCGAGGATCTGCTCGGCGAGCCCCGGCAGCGTTTCGCGCAGCAGCACGGTCTGCCGCTGGAGCACCGGCCGGCTCAGACGTCGGCCTCGCTGGTAGAGCACGCTGAGCGGCTGGGCGGCGGCGGCTTGGTAGGCGGTGCGCAGGTGCCCGGCGGCCTGGGCGGCGGCTTCGGCCTGCTGGGCATGGCCCTTTCTCGCGTGCCAGTGGGCGGCGGCGGTGATGAGGAAGAACAGCATGTCGATCGCCATCGCGGTGGTGGCACCGTCCTCACCGCGGCCGAGGGCGGGCCCTCCATGGACGAGGTCGCGGGCGGCCTGCCGCAGCGCGCGGTCATGCCCGCGTACGGCGCGTACGTGGGAGCGAGAGGCCCGCTCGAACGCTGTTGCGGCGTCTCGCAGTTCGCGGCGGATGTGTGCGGCGGAGGTCTTCGCGAGCGCGTCCAGGACTTCGCCGGCGGCGGCGATGTGGGCGGCGGCGACCGCGTCGTCGCCGTGCTCGACGATGAGCACGGCCTGCCACGCGGCCGATGCCGTCCCGCGGCGGGCGGAGGCCGGGGCGCCGGGCCCCGTACGGACCGTGTCCTTCTGCCGTGGAGTCGGATCGGTCCCGGTGTCGCCGGACCAGCGCTCCCGGATGCGGGGCAGCGACAGGTCGGGGGCCAGGCGCGCGCCGGGGTAGAACACCGGCTCGCCGTCCTTGTTCAGGTCGTCGGGCAGAGCGACCTTGTATCCGAGGAGGTCTCCGGAGGGCGCGGCGCGCTTACGGATCAGGACGCCGGCAGCGGCGAGCCGGTCGAAGAACTCCTCGTCACTCCTCGCACCGGACACCGCGCGCCGTACAGTCTCGCGCAGCTCCTCGCGGGCGGTGCGCTCGCGACCCTGGCGTTCGGCCTTGTGGCGTTCGGCGCTGGTGGGCCGCTGGGCGGCGGTGCCGTCGCCGGGGGCGACCTGGTGGAGGCCGAGTTCCTTCTCGATGAGACGGCACTCGGCCTGGGCGCGTTTGCCGGAGCGGAAGTCGTCGGGGCGGCTGCCGTCCTCGCACACCACGGTGGCGACGATGTGGATGTGGTCGTCTGCGTGTCGTACGGCTGCCCAGCGGCAGCCGGGCTGCCCGTCGCCGGGGTCGATGCCGGTGGCGGCCACGATCCGCCGGGCGATCTCACCCCATTCCTCGTCGGACAGGATCCGGTCGTCCGCCGTCGCGCGCACGGAGGTGTGCCAGACGTGCTTGGCCGGGCGGGCATGCTCGGCGAGGGCCATCACGGGCTGGTCCAGGAGCTGCTGCAGGTCTTCGAGGGTGGCGTTCGGGTCGCGGCCGGGGTCGGGGGCCATGCCGTCGAAGGAGGCCACGAGGTGGGGGTCGGTGTGGTCCTCGTACTTGCCCGTGTCGTAGAGGTACTTGAGGAGGCCGAAGGTCCGTGATCCGGCGTTGTTGACGCTGGGGATCATGCGCCGTGGCGTTCGATCAGGCGTGTGGCGGCTGCATGCGCGGTGTCGGCGGCCCGCCGTACCGCGGCGACGGCCGCATCGAGCTGGGGAGCGTCCGCGCCGGAGTTGAGTGCCTTGACCGCCTGGTTGAGGTTGCTGCCGGCCCAGCCGAGCCGACGCCGACTGTCGAACAGGGCTGTGATCACTTCGCGTTCGTCGGCTATCTCGGCGCTGGTTCGGTCGAGGTCGCGGGCTGCGGCGAGCGCGGCGCGGGCGAGGAAGCCGGCGACGGACAGGTTGCATCGGGCGGCGGCGGACTTGATCAGCGCGAACTCTTCTTCGTTGAAACGGGTGTTGGGCTGGTGCAGGCGCTTCGTGGCGCGCGGTTGACGCGGACGCTGACGGGCGTGGGCAGCGCGCTCGCGGTGGCTGCGGCGCTCGGTCGGCTTCTCCTCCGGTCCCGGCTTCGATCCGCCCTCGGTCGAAGCCTCCTGGACCTGCGCCCCCTGGTGCAGGTCCTCCCCGTCCCCCTTGGGGGCGGGGTTGGCGGAAGCTACGCTTCCGCCCCAACTTGCTCGCCCCGAGACCGAGTTGGAGTCGGGATCAGGTTCCGGGGTGGTGCCGTTCTGGGTGGGGTTCGTCATCGGGATTCGGGCCTCATGGTGCGGGTGTGGTGCTGGATGGTCGCGGCCAGTGCGACGACGTCGGCCGGTCCCATGAGGACGCGGACGGGTCCGTCGGGCCGGTCCTGGACGAGCCACTGGCCGTTCGGTGTGAGGACGGCGGCGTGCAGGAGTCGCCGGCGGACCAGGACGTCCGCCCAGGCGCTGGCCTCGGCGGCGTTGGGCTCGGAAGAGCGAGGGAGACGCGGAATCACGGCTTGCCTCCTTAAGCGGGGCGGTGGCCCGGCACGGAGCCGGGCCACCCGTTGCGGATAGGGGCGTTGAGCTGGGGTTTTGACGATTCAGCCGCACTCGGGGCAGCGCCCGACGTGGCTGTTGAGCGCCCGGGCCATCCGCTGCTTCGTCGAGGCAGCCTGCTTTGCGCTGGACTTCGCCGCCGGCCTGCCCTCGTGCCGCTTGGAGTGGGCGAGCATGAAGCCGATCTCCCGCTCGTACTCCGCACGGACGGTGTCGAACTGGTGGCAGGTCTTCATCGGGCGGTGCTCCTTGTCTTGGTGGTGTCGTCGCTCCGCAGTTCCTGGAGGACGAGGCTCAGCCGGTCGTTCCGGCCGCCTACCAGGCCCTCGCGGCGGAGGATCTCCCGCAGCTGGACCCGGGTGACGGACTCGTTGCCGTCCCGTTCGAGCAGGGCGGGGATGTGGGGGCGGACCTGCTGGACGAGCTGGTCCACCGACTGCTCCGGCTCGCGCGGCGGGCGCTGTGTCTGCGGGGTGCGGGACCGGCCGCGCTTCCCCTTGTTCTTCGTCCTGGTCTTCGCGGTCGTCTTCCGCCGGAGGGGGACCTTGTGTCCCCGGTCCCCGGTGGGCTCGGTCCCCGACTCGGCGGCGCTCGGTCCCTGACGTGAATCAGGGTCCTGAGAAGTTACTTCTCGTGTCAGGCGCTCAGTCCCTCCGCCTCGGGCGTCCCCCTCCGAGGCTTCCGGGTTGGCGGGACCGGTCCCCGGGACCGTGCCTGCTTCTGGGGCCTCGGTCCCCACTGCGGTCCCCGCGTTCTCGCCTTCGGTCCCCGACCCTGCCGACGCCTTCGAGTCCGCAAGCTCGGGGACCGGTCCCCTCGGGGCGCTCGGTCCCGTGCCCCCGTCCGACTCGTCGGGACCGTGGGGACCGGCTGCGGGGACCGGCGCCTTCGAGGCTGACTGCGAGGGGACCGTGGCTGCCGTTGCGGTGCTCTGTACCGGGGACCAAGGCGAGGGCAGCGGGACCGTAGCGAGCGCGAGTGCGTGCCGGCGGGCGGCGAGCTGGTCGAGCAGGTTCGCGCGCTGGAGGGGGTCGGTGCCGACCGAGGCCCTGCCGACCGCCTTCGACAGGCTCCGCGTGAGCCGCCGGCCGCGCCAGCTCCGCTGCTGCTCGGGTGTGCGCTCGGCGAGGCGGGCGGCGAGGGCGACCGCGCGGGTGGTGGCCCGGTCCCGGGTGATCTGTGCGGCGTCGCGGTCTCGCGCGGCGATGCCGAGGCGGGACAGGAGACGCTCGCGTGCCTCCCGGCCCAGGATGGCGATCAGTCCGTGGGAGGCGGCGCCCGGGGTGCGCAGGCGCAGCTCGATCCCCATCGCGAGGTGCCACAGCATCGCCGCCATGACCGGTCCGACGAAGGCCCGGACTGTGCCGCCGATGGGGCCGCTCTCGGCGTAGGCGGGGATCACCTGCACTCCGGTGATCACCCAGACCAGGGTGCCCGGCAGACCGGGGGCACCCTGAGTGGCCAGGTTCTGGCGTGCCATCAGCGCGGTCGCGAAGAGTGCCAGCTCGGCCGCGGCGAACATGCCGGCCCGCTCGGCGGTGCCAGCCATGTCGAGGTAGTCGGCCGCGAAGCGCCACGAGGTGTCGGCGCTGTAGGCGGTGCAGCCGAGGGCAGCAAGGGCAGCGACCTTGACCGCCGGACCGCCGAGACGTTTCTGCGGGCGCGTACCCCGGCGCCGGATCGTCCAGGCGACCAGCACCAGCACGAGGGCGGCGGGCACGCCGGTGGCGAGGAGAAGAGGGAGGTCCGGAACGGCGCTGAGGGCCAGGACGGGGTTGGTCATGCGGCCTTTCCGAGAGAGGCGTGCGCCGGAGTCGACGCTGCCGGGCGGGCTACCGGCTGCTGTGTGCCGGGTGCAGCGGGCGCGGGGCTGCCTGCTGCCGGGGTGGTCTTCTTCCGCTTCTTCTTGGGCCGCGGCACACCGTAGGTGCGGTCGCGGTCGAAGACCTTGTTGGCGGACTGCCGGAGCAGGTCTCGAGCGTGCTTGTGGCTGATCTGCAGGGCGGCGGCGAGCCGTTCGGGCCGCCACCCGCGCACGTAGGCGTGGTCGATGACGACCTGCCGCTCGGCCTCGGTCAGATGCACGTCACGTCCCTGGAAGAAGGCCGTTACGCGCCGGTAGTCGAGACGCTGAGGCAGCCCGTCGTGCAAGGGACGCCGCTCAGCTTCGGTCAGCCCGCCCCAGACGCCCTCCTTGAGGACGTTCTCCAGGGCGAAGTCGAGGCAGTCGCGGCGTACCGGGCACCAGCCGCACAGCTCCTTCGCCTCGGCGATGTCCTCGTGGTCCCGGGGCCCGGGGAAGAAGACGGCGTTGGCGTCCTCGACATCCATGCCGTGGCACGCTCCGCGGGTGTGCCAACTGGTGTCTCCAATGCCGCGCAGGCCGGTGGCCGGCGCGTCGTGGGTGGTGATGTGGCGCAAGGCGATCTCCGATGTGCTGCCGCGTCGGCCGGCTGGGGCGGTGCTCGGCGGGCGGCGTCGGGTGCCGGCTGCGGCGCGCGGGCGTGCGCCGCAGCCGGGGCGGGACGGTGATGTTGGGAGGCGGTGTATCGGACGGGATGCACGCGCCGGATGCGCCGGTCAGGCCATGGCGGGCTGTTGAGCCTGCTCGTTCTGCTGGGCCTGCTGGGCCTGCTGGGCGGCGGCGAGGTCGAGGCGGCCGGGGTGTGGGGTGGCGCGCGGGGCGGTGGTACGTACCCCGTCGTCGGGGCCGATCCGGCGGCGGCGACACGGCTCGCCGGGCTGGGCCTTGCACCACTCGCAGCGAGCGCTCAGGGCGTCGGGCAGCCCCAGGGCGACGGCCATTTCGCGTGCTGCTCGGGCGGGCCGGTAGGGCGCGAGGGCGGCTCGGGCGGCGGGCGGTATGCAGGAGCCGATCTCCCGCAGCCGCGCCTCCAGCCTCGGGTCGATCCCGTCGCGACCGCTGGTGATCGCCCGGGCCTGCGCGGGTTGCGCGGTGCCGGCGGCGACGGCGCGGCGGGTGCCGACCAGCTCGGCGGTCCAGGCGGCCTGGTTGTCCGGGTCGACGGACGGGGTGGGATCGGCGTGCCGGGCCAGGCGGTCACGCCGGTACCTCTCCCAGGGACGGGCGACGTCCGAGGGCAGTATCTGGTACGGCGAGGTGCGGATGTGCTGGCGGGCGGCGACGCGGGCGTCCCAGCCGTGCGGGGTGGCCATCGGGACGTCGCCGAGGAGCTCGTGCCACTGGGCGAGCTGGTCGCGGGCCTCGCCCTGGTCGGTGCGGATGGTGCGGGGGTCGAGTCGGCCGATGTAGGCCAGCAGGGCGGCGGTTTCGCGGCGGTCCACGGTCAGCCCTCCGTTCCGGTCGGCTCGTCGAGGGCGGCGAGGAGGGCGGCGGTGTGGGCCTCGGCCCGCGTCATGCCGCTCGGCGCGGCGGGGCCTTTGCCGGGCACGGCGTAGAGGTTCGGGCGGCTGGGGGCGTGCTCTCGGGCGATCCAGGAGCGCCAGTCGGCAGCCCAGGCGTCCGCCGGTCTCGGCTTGAAGGCGGCGCGGTGGGCACGCCACTTCGCGTCGGCTGCCTGCAGACCTTGCTCGCCGAGGCGGTCGAGGTGTCCCTGCTGGCGGGTCCAGGTGTGGGTGGCTGGGTCGACCTGCCACTCGGCAGCCGAGAGGACGGCAGCACCACCACTGCTGTACCTACGGTTCAAATCCGGTTCACTACGGTTCTGTGTGCCGGTTTCCGGTACATCGCTGTGCCGGTTTCCGGTACGTCGAGGTGCCGGTTTCCGTCGGGACCTGCCGGATTCCGGTACTACCGGTTTCCGGACCCTCGTGGGGGATTCCGGCACCTCACGGGGGCGGATTCCGCACCGTCGCAGGGCCGAGATCCGGAGCGGCAGGGTGGCCTCGGGCGCATGGTCGGCGTCCTCGTCCTCCGCGGTCTCTGCCGCGGCCTTGGCGGCGAAGGGGAGGCGATAGACGGTGCTGCGCTGCGGGCCGGTGAGGTCGTCGAGCTGCTCCAGTTCACCGGCGTGGACCAGGCGGTCGATGGCCTCGCGCACTGTGGAGACGGAAGCGCGCGTGCGCTTGGCCAGGCTGGACAGCGAGGCCCAGGAGACGCACTGCTCGTCGGCGACCCGGTCGGCGATCGACAGCAGGACCAGGCGAGCAGTACCCCGGCTGGAACTGTGCTCCCACACCCACTCGCGGGCGTCGCTGCTCATCGGCCACTCCCAGCCGACAGGCGGGACGTGCGCACCGGCACGGTGGCCGCAGCGTGCTCACGCCCGAGGCGGGCGGACGCGGGAAAGAGGGCGGCTGCCGCGCAGGCCAGGCTGTCGGGCCTTTTGCGCAGGGCAGAGCGCATGTAACACTCTCCTTTGGTGTTGCCACGCTGAGACGCCCCCTGGAAGGGATCAGCGTGGTGATGGTGGCGATATCCGCCCTTGCCGGGGCGGTTTGTGCCGTGAAGCGTTCGGCGTCCGGGAGTTGCACCTCTCGGGCGCCGTCGCTGTATGCGGGCCTACGATGCCCGGAGTGCGCGCATGCCGCTCGCTGCTCCTCGGTTTCGTCGTGCCGGGCGGGCTGCCCGGGGGACGACGAACATACGCACGACCCTGCGTCAAGATCCAGACTTGGTTCTTAAACCCTGTAGAAGTCGCGCGGCCGGGCGCGAAGCGGGTCGGATCGCTGTCCGCAGGAGACAGCGCGAGTTCTTCTCAGTCGTCACCGCGCCAGGACCCCTGGTGGCCATCTCGATGATCTGAGCGCACGCCCGTGTGGCACGGCGACGGGCGCGCTCAGGGCATCCTGCCGACCGTCGGGCGGCGTGGCCTGGCCCTCGGCTCGTTGCGGCGTCACGGGTCCTCATTGGCGGTGTCCGCACGGCGTCCCCCTCCCTGGCCGTCTGAGCTGCGAAAGCGCTCTCTGTGCATTCGCAGCAGTCGATGTCGACGCGATGACAATAGACCAGGGAAGATGGATCACGTCAACTGGCAAAAATGGAGCGGTTGCGCCTGACGGTGTATCGTTCACGTCAGTCGAAGCTGTAGACCCTTGAAGTCAGTGAAGGATGGGCCCGCATGAGCGAAGGAGTGCCCGCGAAGCAGCGCACCCTCGCGGAGAAGCTCGATCACCTCTTCGTCACGGTCCACCCCAGGGGCCGCGGTCCGTACAGCTACGAAGATGTGGCGTCGGGCATCGTGCGGTCGGGAGGGCCCACCATCTCGGCGAGTTACATCTGGAGCCTGCGGACGGGCAAGAAGGACAACCCGACGATGAAGCACCTGGAGGCCCTCGCCAGCTTCTTCGGTGTCGCCCCCGCCTACTTCTTCAGTGACGAGTCCTCCGAGCGGATCGCCGCCGAGCTGTCACTGCTCGCCTCCATGCGCGACAACCGCGTGCGAGATGTCGCCCTCAGGGCCTCCGGTCTGTCGACGGAGACCCTTGCGACGATCCAGGGGTTCATTGAGCGGGCCCGCACCCTGGAAGGGCTCGCCGACGACGAGGCGTCCAGTCAGTAAACGCGACGCGACCGGGAGGTGTACGGCCACTGTCCGGTCGAAGATGTGACGCACGCCACTCTGCGGCTTCCGCGCATGGGTGACGACGGTGCCGGAGTTTATTGCCGCTCTATTCGGCCTTGATCAAGTGATACCGAATCAGGTGCATTCCTTGATCATGACGCTGTTGAGCAGAATTTGAGCATGCCATCGGCATATTTCCTTTATCGTTCCCGTGCCGGAATACAAGATTCCGGTGCCGCCTCTGCCGCGGTCACGTACAGCGCCCCCTGCGGAGTCGAGTTGTCCTTGCGAAGTCGAAAAGAGCAGCCGGGCGGCAGACGTCAAGACCGCCCGGACTTCGGGGACATGCTCGCCTCAATCGATATCCCGAACCCGTTCGACGTCCAGGTCTTCTGTGACCGGATCGCAGCGCAGCGCGGCCGTGCGCTCCACTTGCACAGCGTCCCCGGTATCTCCGGCACCGACGCCCCGTGCGGTGTCTGGATCGCCACTGAGAAGGCCGACCATGTGTTCCACGAGGCAGCGACCAGCCCCCTGCACCAAGACCACATCATCCTGCACGAGATAGGCCACATGCTCCTGGGCCACACGTCGATCATCGACGGTGTCCAGTCGGCAGGCGGCTTGTTCGCGGACATCGACCCCGCCACCGTGGTCAGTCTCCTCACCAGGGCCAGCTATGGCACCGGGGACGAGCGGGACGCCGAGCGACTCGCAGGGCTGATCGCCAACAGGGCAGCCGCCTCCCGCACCGGCAAGACCGCACGCAGCAGTGTCCTCAAGCGCCTGGGCGACGCGCTCAGCGACTCGTAAGAGGGCCCTGGAATGATCGACACACTTCCTGCGGTCCTGCTGTGGCTGGTCACTGGATGGCGTACCCCGGCCGCATGGCGCGATTCACGTAAGCGAGTCCTGTGGACCGCCTTTCTCGCCCTCGCCGTTGCCATGACGCTCAGGTTGTCCTTCGTCGCCGTACCGGTGGATGCCGCCCTCCGGGTCAACAACCTGAGTTCTCTGGGCAAGCACCTCGGCGGCATCGTCGCCGCGCATGCGGTACTGACCTTCGTGCACAACATGGCCGAGGAGACGGCGCCCGGGCTTAAGTCCTCCCGCCTGCACTTCCTCGTCCCCGTCGGCGCGGCAGTCATCATCACGGTGCTGTTCCTGGCCACTCCTCAGCCGCACGAAGTGGTGGACCTGCTCACCGAGTACGCCACCGACTGGCGTATCGCCGCCTACGCAGTGGTGTGGGCGGGCTATCTCGGGGCGGCACTGTTCAGCGCCTCTCGGCTGTGCTGGCGCTGGGGCCGGCAGCCCGGCACCGGCATGCTCGGCCGTGGCCTGCGTCTCACGGGCATGGGCACCACCATCGGCATCGTCTATGCCGTGCACCGCGTGGCCTCCGTGGTCCTGGGATTTCTGGGACACCGCCCTGTTCCTGCCAGCACGAGTGAGGCAATCAGCGGTCTGCTGCTCTTCAGCGCGTTGGTCTTCATCGTGAGCGGCAGCACGCTGCCCGCGGCCGGACGGCTGCACCGCTGGATCCGCGAATACCGCGACCTGCTGCAGCTGTACCCGCTCTGGCTCAGCCTCACGGAGGCGGTACCCTCCGTCCGCCTAGACCCACCCCGGCGCAGGGCATCCGACATTCTCCACCTCCGTCACGTTCACGACCGGCTGTATCGCCGCACCATCGAGATCCGAGACGCCGTCCTGGCCCTCAGCGACCACGCCCCCAACAGCCTGCGCGACCAGGCCCGCGCCCACGTCGCGGCCTCCGGCCTCATCGGCGCCCAGGCCGACATCGCCGCCGAAGCCTGCTGGATCACCGGCGCCAAACAAGCCCGGCAGGCCAGCGAGCCCTCGTCCGGTGCGCCCCTTCCGCCCGCCAGCGGCGGCCGGGATCTGCCCAGCGAGATCCACGCGCTCAAACAACTCGCCCGGGCTCACGACTCCGACCTCATCCGCACCTTCGCCGCCAAGCTCGACCACGCCCGACTGGAGACGACACAGTGACCGAGTCCCGCACGGCTCGCCTCATCACCGACACCCTCGCGCCGGCCAACCTCGTCATCGCGATACTGCTGATCATCGGCTGGCACAGCACGAGCAGCGTCACAGGGATCGGCTGGGGCATGCTGGCCGCCCTGTTCTGCGGCGGTATCCCGTTCGCCGTCATCATGCTCGGCGTGAAACGCGGCCACTGGACCGACAAGCACGTACGTGTCCGCGAGCAGCGCGCCGTCCCTCTCCTCGCAACGATGGCGTCGGTACTGATCGGCATCTCACTGCTCGTTGCTCTCCAGGCGCCCCGCGAGGTCTTCGCCCTGGTCGTCGCGATGCTCGTCGGCCTCGTCATCACCATGATCGTGACCATCTGGTGGAAGGTCTCGGTCCACACCGCCGTGGCCGGCGGAGTGGTCGTGATCCTGCTCCTCGCGTACGGCAGGGACGTGGCACCGCTGGTCCTGGGCGTCGCGGCCGTGGGCTGGTCCCGCGTCGTTCTCCGTGACCACACTCCCGCCCAGACGACGGTCGGTGCCCTGCTCGGAGGGCTGGCCGCCGCAGTTGTATTCAGCGCGATGCGCTGACGAACTGAGCTTGTTTTTATGGTTTGCGAGCTTTGAGTTGGTTACGTTCGGCGATGCTCTCGGGTCGTTTGTTCGTTTTTCCCACGTCGTAGCGGGTGGCGGGCCGCCGGTTCTTCGAGCCAAGTGGCCTGCCTGGTCCGGGGGTTGAGGGTTTGGGTGTACGGGCCGGGCAGTGCAGGCGCCCGCGGAGGTTCCTGACCCCGCGGCGGACGCGGGCTGGGGAAAGCCGGGCGGGTTCGGCCGGCTTCTCCCACGGGCGGCGGAGATCGGATGCGGCGTCGCGGGTGAGCCGGAGTTGAGTGTGGGCGGCGATCACGAGCCATGTCCACCGGTCCGCGGCCTCAGGGGTGCGGAGCTTGGGGCGGGTCCAGCCGAGCGTCTGCTTGGCGAACCGGAAGGTGTGCTCCAGATCGAATCTGCGGAGGAATGCCTGCCAGCGTAGGTCGACGTCCTCGCCGGTCATGTCGGTCCTGGAGGGCCACAGCCACACGGGCAGCGGCTCCTGGCCGCCGGGCAGGTGATCAACCTGGAGACGGATCAACGTGCCCTCGATGATGGGGAGTTCGTCCTCGTGGTCGATCCACGCGGAGCGGGTGGTCAGCCTCGGGTGGATGCGGTCCCACGCCATGGCCTGCGCGGTGCCGTAGCGGTCGGTGACCTGCACGGTCGCCGCGTCGGGCCCGCCCCAGGTGTCCGGCTTGGCGAAGCGGAACTCCTTGCCGTGCTTGGGCGGCCGTCCGCCCTGCGGCGGCGAGATCCAGGGCGTGGGGACGGGCTTGCGCATCACCCGGTCCGAGCGCATCCGTCCCAGTACCTCCACCGGCAGGCCGTCGAGGAGGTAGGCCATGCACGGGGCGTCGTAGCCGGCGTCGAAGACGACGAGGATGTCGGGGGCACCGTCTTCCCACTGGCCGCCGGCGATCAGGTCGGTGACGACGCGGCGGACCTGGGCGGCGGTGGCCTCGGCGACGTCGTCGTCGGGGCCGAGCCGGACCGCGTCGAGGAGTTGGCACCAGGAGGTGCGGCCGGTCTCCAGGGCGGCGACGAACGAGTAGGGCCAGCCGGGGATGAACTGGTCGTTGGAGCGTCCGTTGCGCCCGTAGACGTGGCAGAACAAGCGGTCCGGGCTGCACGGGGCGTCGGGGCGCAGCCAATGGCTCACATCGACCGCCAGGACGAGCCGGTTGTCGGCGGCCTTGGGCTGCGGCAGCACGGCCAGTGCCTTGCGCAGCCCGTCCGCGTCGATGCGGCCGCAGTTCAGCGCGTCGTACAACGCGCCGTGCCCACGCCGGTGTTCGGCCAGCAGTGTCAGGTCGACCGGCGAGGTCACCGGCCCGTTCTCGCAGAGCATCGCGTCCGTGAGCTCGAACAGCGTGTCACCGCGCCGGGTCAGACACGCGTAGAAGTCCTCCCGGAAGTGTGACGCGAAGTCGAACGCTTCCCGCCGGGCATCGTGATGCAGCAGACTCATTCTCCCACGGCCTTCGTGCTGGTCAAGTGCCTCTTTGGTCGGAGCACAGGATCAGGCGAAGACCATGTTCACGTCCCGGAAATCCCCGTTCGAGTGATCACGTTCGGGGATCGTTCGAGGGCAGACCGTGCGGTCTCGTCGTGGTCGGAGCAATCATCGAGAGCCCGAGCCCAGGCGCCTTACCCGCCGATTCCAAAGTTCAGCCCTTTTTGATCATTGTTCAGTGTCCTTCGTATGGTGTTGACCAGCCTGACCTGCGCCTCGGCAGGCGCCTGCCTGGCCTGCTCGAACTCCTCCGGACTCACCGGGTCACGCAGTGGGTCGCGTCCCCGCGCTACCAAGTCCAGGAAGGAGTCAATGGCGCGGCCGAAATCATCGATCTCGGTCGCGACTTCCCGAGGGGCGACCATGCTTACGCGCATCAAAGCCGCGTTCCACTCGCCCCAGTCGTAGTCCCAGCCGCGCCCGTCACCGTGCGCTCGCCTGAGTTCCATTGTGAACTTGGCGTAGTGACTGAACAGCTCTTGATAGGCGACAAGCTGCTGGTCACGTAGCCACTGACGATCCTGAGCGCGACGCGTGACGATACCGCCGACCAAAACGCCCACAGTGGCGGACAGAGCCCCAGCCGCCGTCGTCACCAGCGTGTCCAGCACCAGACCCCCAGACGTCTCAACCTTTGGCGACACGAACGTACTGGTCCTCAGACGCCGGCGACAACGATCACCCTTCGCTGAGATCGGGCAAAAACCTTAAAGAACTTCCCAATGACGATGTCAAGTTGCGGTCGTGACGGTTGGTAGGACCTCGTAGCACTCTCCGTCGCGGATCATGGCCCACAAGACGTTGGCTCGTCGACGGGCCAGGGCGAGCAGGGCCTGCTTGTGCCCCTTGCCCTCGTTCCGCTTGCGCCCGTAGTAAGCCTGGGAGGCGGCGCAGGTTCTCAGGCTGGCCATCGCGGAGAGGTAGAAGGCCCGGAGCAGGCCGCGGTGGTAGCGGCGCGGGCGGCGCATGTTGCCGCTGACGCGGCCGGAGTCCCGCGGCACTGGTGAGAGGCCGGCGAAGGACGCCAAGCGGTCGGCCGTGCCGAAAGCCTCCAGATCGCCACCGGTGGCAGCGATGTACTCGGCGCCGAGGAGGGTGCCCATGCCGGGCAGGCTGCGGATCACCGTCGCGTGTCGGTGCTCGTTGAACCGGGCTTCGATGAGCGCGTCGAGTTCGGCGATCTCCTGGTCGAGGGCCAGCACGCCCTTGGCGATGCGGGCGACCATGGCGGCCGCGAGGGTCTCTCCCGGCAGGGCGGTGTGCTGGGACCTGGCCGCCTCGACAGCTGTTTCGGCGAGCATGGCGGCGTTTTTCACCTTGCGGTTCTTCAGCCAGGTTCCGATGCGCCTGACCCCGCTGCGGCGGATCGCGGCCGGCGTCTGGCAGCCGGTCAGCAGCATGACCGGACCCTTCTTGCTCAGGTTCAGTGGCCGCTCCAACGCAGTGAAGAACTCCAGCAGTTGGGCTCGCAGCCGGTTGGTCTGACGGGTGCGGTCGTTGACCAGGTCGAGGCGGCGGGCGGTGAGGGTGCGCAGGTCGACGGCTATCTCGTCGCCGGGCCGCAGGAGACCGAGGTCCTTACGCATGCGCGCCTGGTCGGCGATGACGAACGCGTCCTTCTCATCCGTCTTGCCCTGGCCGCGGTAGGCGGCCGACGCCTGGTGGACGGCCAAGCCGGTGATGTAGACCATCGGCTGGTCGTGGCTGAGCAGGAGACCGATGAGCAGCGCCGCGCCGCCGTGGTTGATGTCCACCGCCCACAGGGCGTCCTCGGAGAGCGCGAGTACGTCTGCGATCAGCTCCAGCAAGGCCGGTTCGTCGTTGAAGACTCGGCGTGAAAGGAGGCGTTCGCCGCGCTCGTCGACCACCACGCAGTGGTGGAATTCTTGCCGATGTCCACTCCGGCCCAGATCTGGGGCACGGTCACCTCCGCCAGCTCGTCGTCACACATCGATCCCGCAGACGTTGTCCTACACAGCGATCGAGTTGCGTATCCCAATTAGCGGTCGAGTCGTCGCGGGGCTCCGGGCGGCCAAGTTCTTTGAGTCATCGAACGGCGACAAGCTCACAGCCATACCCAGAACCCCTGGGTCCGCCGATCTTACGAATGACCAGCTCTGACCCACGCTTGGAAGGTAGGACAAGCTGAGTGCCTGACGCTGTCGGGGATCTTGAGTGCGTGTTTTTCTGATCTTGGTTAGAGGGCCGCGAAAACGAGCGGGCCGGAAGCCATGGTGGCTTCCGGCCCGCCGGGTGAGGTTGTGATGCTGGGTCAGGCGCCGGTTGCTGCGGTATAGCGGGCGGCGACGTCTTCCCAGTTGACCAGGCCCCAGAGCTTGGTGACGTAGTCGGGGCGGACGTTCTTGTACTGCAGGTAGTAGGCGTGCTCCCAGGCGTCGAAGACCAGCAGCGGGGTAGTGCCCTGGCCGACGTTGCCGTGGTGGTCGTAGACCTGCTCGACGATCAGGCGCTTGCTGAGGGGCTCCCAGGCGAGCACGCCCCAGCCGGAGCCCTGGACGGACGCGGTCGCGACGGTGAGCTGCTTCTTGAACGCCTCGAAGCCGCCGAGGTGTTCGTCGATGGCGTCGGCGAGGGCGCCGTCGGGTCGGTCGCCGCCGTCGGGCGAGAGGTTCTGCCAGAAGATCGAATGCAGGACGTGGCCGGAGAGGTTGAAGGCGAAGGTCTTCTCCAGCCCGACCAGCGAGGTGGGCGTGATCTGGTCCTTGTCGCGGACCTCGGCGATCTGTTCGAGGGTGTCGTTGGCGCCCTTGACATAGGCGGCATGGTGCTTGGCGTGGTGCAGTTCCAGGATCTGCCCGGTGATGGCCGGCTCCAGCGCGGCGTAGTCGTAGGGCAGGTCGGGAAGCGCGTAGGTGCCCATCAGGCACGTCCCCTTTCCGGGTGAGTGATCGTCCTGAGACAGCCTATGCCTCTATTGCGAAGAGGTTGCAACAACGATTGATATGCATCAGCATGGTCTGCGGCGGGGTCGGCCCGTCAGTCTTCGGTGTGTGAGCGCCTTCCGTCCGTCGGCGTGCCCTTCCCGGAGAGTGATCGTCTTCTCACCCGGCGCCCGCCGGTCCCGGCCGGCCCCGCTCCGGTATGCGACGACCTCGCGCCCTCTGCGGTGCGCCGCGGTCGGCCTTGGGATGTGCCCAAACGGAACCGGAGGTCCTTGGGAGGCGCCGTGCCAGAGTTGACTCGGCGGTCAGTCTCCCGGGTCGGTCTGGGGCAAGGTGGTGGTCACCACCTTGAGAACGATCACCTCAGCCTGCGGGGTGGGTAGCGATGCGCCAGGACCGAGGCCGGGGGATGTGCTGCCAGTCGAGGAAACCCTGGAGGGCGGTCGGGTTCGGGGGCTGCCGGGCGGGTGCCGGCGGCAGATGGACGCCGATGCGTTCCAGACTCCGTGGAGTTCATCGGCTGCGACCTGTCTTCCCTGCACTGGTCTGCCAGCAAGCTCACCCGCGTTGTCTTCCGGGACTGCAAACTTCTCGGTGCCACGCTGGAGGACGTCACGCTCGACGACGTCCTGTTCGACAATTGCAAGCTCGACTACAGCACCCTCGTCCGCGTCCGCGCCGCCGGGCCCGTGATCTTCTCCGGATGCTCCCTGCGGGAGGCGACGTTCACCGCGACTGACCTTGCTGATTCCCTGCTCGACAACTGTGATCTGCGCCAGGCCGAATTCGAGGGCGGTACCTATCGCGGCCTGGACCTGCGGGGCAATGACCTGTCCCGGCTGACCGGTGTCGCCTCGCTCAAGCACGTGATCATCGATCGGACACAGACGCCGCAGCTGGCCGAGGCGCTCGCCACGCAGCTGGAGGTCACCTACGGCGAAGACCTCAGCGACCAGTAGCCGCACATCCGTCCTTCCGGAAGGCACGGCCATGGGACCACGACTGTTATTCGGGACCGTCAGCGACCTCCGCCGGCGATGCGATGTCGCCTCCGTCCGGCTCACCCACAGCGAGCCGGGCTACGACACCGGCGCCCTCGTCCCCCGGGACGCCTGGGAGCCCCTCACCTCCGCCGAGGCCGAGAGCCTTCGCCCCGACGGTAGGACCCCGGACCAGACGCTGATCGAACTCGTCCACCGGCCGCTCCCGGCCCTCGATCCCGGAGACCTGACCGGGCGCCTCGCCACCGCCGCCAGCCTTGTTCCTCTCAACGGCGGTTGGCCCACCACGCTTCTGGGATGCACGGCGAGCCCCGGCAACTGGACCACGACTACCGAAGACTCCACCACCGGTCGCCGCATCGGCCTCCACGTCGACAACTTCGACCGGCTCCCGTACGCCACGCGCCACCACCGCCGCCGACGGCTGTGTCTCAACCTCGGTCCCGGCACCCGCTACCTGCTCATTGGCGACCGCGACGTACAGCACATCTGCCGCACCCTCTTCAGCGACCTTGACCACCACTACCCCCACACCGAGGATGTGCGCCGCTACGTCGCTGCTGGCCACCGGCTGCGCTGCCTTCGCGTGCGCCTTGAACCGGGCGACGGCTACATAGCCCCCACGGAACTTCTGCCACACGATGGATCCACCATCAACTCGGCCGAACCGTCCGTCGCCGCCTTCTGGCTAGTGCCGTGGCCGGATTGGTTCACCGGGTTGGCGGTACTGTCCGCGCATGAATCAGCTCCCCCGCACTTTGGAAGCCCTCGTTGTGCGCACCGACTTCTCCGCAGACGGTGCTTGGGACACTCTGCGGGCGGCGCTGTACTCGCCCAGCAAGGACGGCTTCTTGGCCAGCGTCGCACTCGTCGATGACCAGAGGTACGAGGGCTTGACGCCCGACCAGGCTCTCGACCTGGTCCCTGCGGAATACCAGCATCCACTTCTTGTCCTGGCGGACTCTGTAGCTGTCGCCTCGACTGAACTGCCGCTCCTCGTGGTGGACCTGCGGGGCGAGCGTGGGCGGTGTGTCCGCGTTGTGGCAGCCGAGCTGTGGGGCATCGAGAACAACCTCTCGGGGGCGAACATGGACTTCGAGGAGTTCGCCGGCGCCGTCGACGATGACGGCGTTTTCCGAGGCTTCTGAGTCACTGGCCACCAGGCGGTGTCAGGCTGCGGGTGCGAGGGGGTCCGCCCCAGCGGACACCCTTTTCGCTGCGGATGCGGGCGCGTTCTCTGCGCTGGGCTGCGAGTACGTCGGGGTGGCGGGCGTTGGCGTTGCGCCAGCGCAGGTAGCGGTGCAGGGCTCTGGTCTGCGCGGGATGGCTGCGGTGGTTCGAATTCGCCAGGGTGAACTGCCGCAGCGGGCCGAAGTGCGCCTCGATCGGGTTGGCCCAGGAGGCATAGGTCGGGGTGAAGCACAGCTCGACCTTGTTCTTCTTTGCCCAGCGGCGGATGTCCGCGCCGGTGTGGGCGGAGAGGTTGTCCAGAACGATGTAGATCGGGGCGCCGTCGGGCCGGGCGGCGCGGATCGACTTCAGCGCGGCCAGCGTATTGGTGGTGCCTTTGCGGCGGCGGTTGACGCCCCACAACCGGTCGTCGCCGACGGAGTTAGAGTCGTGGAAGTAGGTCACGCCGTGCGTGCGGCGGTAGGTCGCCGGCAGACGGTCGGGCTTGCCCTGCTTCGCCCAGCAGGAGCCCGCAGTGGGACGGATCCCCAGGGGCCCGAACTCGTCGAAGGCGAAGACCCGGTCCGGGAAGTGCTCCAGCACGTGCTCGATGCGGTCGAGCTTGGCGTCATGCTCGGGGTCGGGCGACTCCATCTAGGTCTTGGTGCGCTGGAAGGTGACGCCGCGGCGCAGGAGCAGGCATCGTAAGGCTTCACGGCCGATACGGATGACGCGTCCGTGCACGCGGCGCAGGTAGGCGGCAAGTTTGCGGATCGACCAGCGGGTGAAGGGCTGGCCGTGCTTGGCGGTCAAGGCGGACTTCTGCAAGCGTCCGGGCATGGCTGCCTCAGAGGCTTCGCCTCGTGATCGGCGCGCTTAGTGTTGCCGGAGATTGGCTTTCTGGAGGAGACCGATAACCCGTACGAGCCCTACCGACTCCTGGATCCTGCTGGCGTGATCGTGGAGCCGGTGGCGGTGTGGTTGTCGAAGTTCCTGGCAGCGGCCCTCGAACATGCTTGGGCAGCGATTTCACCCTAAATCGTCGAACCGTCACATTTCCTGGCCCCGGGATGCAACACGGGCGCACCTGAGAGAGAGTGATTGTACGCGGCACGGGCACGGACTCTGCATAGCCTGCACGTTTTGACAAGGCCCATTTCCGGTTCCGACCCCGCTGGGGAACAGTGGCACTCCATCACCTTAGCAGTCTCATTACCGCGCAGGTAGCCGAGCCCGCATCAACTTTTCGGAACCTCCTGAAACTCCTCGGATTCACGCGGAGCGAAGCATGCATCCGAACCAGCATTTCTCGCGGCTTAGGCGATATGCGCCAGCACTCATCTACTTGCCTAATGAGGCATTTCGAATCATCAGGTCATGGCCACCGGACTACCGTCTGCCCATCCGGCTCGCTAGAATAACCGGAAATGCGATTCGCCCTAGCGTTGTGCTTCAATTTATTTCGCTGGGCCTCTTCATTGCTGTACTGTTCGGCATACCGGATTCACTCCTGGGAAGCGTTTCAGGCATCGATTTTGTCGTGCTGGGCGCCGCAGTTGCGCTGCTTATTGCGAGCCTGCGTCGCTATCGAAATGTGCGAATCCTTCCTTTCCGAAGCCCAGTAAAAGGAGGTGACCGGGAACAAATAGAACCAATCATCACTGAATTTGCCGAAGCGCTTCATGGGCAAATGCTTCGCATTTCTGATTTGGTCAGACAGGACCCCTTCCGTGAACCTGTCGACGTAGTCAAGACTGCTAGCCGAAGAGGAGAGGCTGTCCGGCGTTCTCCGACGCGAGAACCATTCCGCACTGGCCTGCCCGCTGCCGGGATGCCTGTAGATATGAAAGTCTCAGACGTTGGCACTGTCACCATGGGTCCATTTCGACTGCAGGTGGGCATATTGGTTCCCGTAATAGCCTGGCTTACCCGGCTATTCGGTCGAACTCTTCAAGGAACTTTGCTGATGCAGAATGAACACCTCATCGCTGTTGTAAATCAGTCCGGACCACATGGTGGATCGTGGACGGTGCAAACAGATGTAGAGGATGGAGATATACAGAAGGCGAGTGCGCAACTGGCGCGAGAATTGGCCCATCGCATGGAACTTGATCGTCCTGGTAAGACGGCTTCTGGGGCCGACGTCCATAGTTTCGAGATGTTGGTAAATGGCCTGGAGTGTTATCAGAACTTTCTACTTGAAGGGAAGCTTCACGATCTCGATAGGGCTGAAGTTCACTTTCGCGGTGCTGTTGTTCACAGCCCACGCTACGCTGCCGCTTACCATAATTTGGGGCTAGCAAAGAGCGAACGAGATAGGGTATACCAGGATCTTCAGCTCCGCACATCTCCTGCGACGTCAGCAGAAACCATCTTGTGGCAACAGGCTGTGAAATTCGATCCGCTGATGGCTCCTGCGCGTTTCCAGCTCGCTCGATTCGCTCTCGCTCAAGTTGAAGAAACCCAAGAAGAAAAACGTCGGATTCGACTACTTGAGACAGCACTTCATTCAGCGTGCCAGGCGCTGGCATTTCCCTCTGGCTCCCATGTTATGGAACGGAGCGTGGCACGATATTGGATAGGCGTGACACAACTTCGGTACGGGATGGAAAAGAAGTCTGCTTCCGAAGTCCGCAAGGCGATACGGAATCTCCGACGCGCAGAGCGAGACTTGTCTGACGAGCGCGCTAAGCGGTTGATTGTGGACGGCAACGAGACAGCTGTGGCCCCCTTGGTCGAACGCATTGCCTCGCTGATTGCTAAGCAAGCAGAGTCGCGAGTTTCCCTCGCCGAACTAGGAAGAGGACCGGGTGGACTTCAGCTGAAAATGGCTGAGCACCGGATGCGAGCAGCGATGAAGTGGGGAATAGACAATGCGTATCTCCACTACCAGCACGGACAGATATTGGAAAGGTTGTCTAAGCCAGACCAGGCTCACGATGCGTATATGGCTGCCTTGCAGAGCGATCCTCATCATCGCGAGTCACTAAAAGCGGTCGCGAGGATCCTCAGTGAAGGGCAAACGGGTGACCTGGCCGAGGTAGCGGTGATCATCTTTCTCCTGGCGGCACATCAGGACCCATACGATCCCGATCCCTGGCTAGCACTTGCCCAATACTTGCGCTCTCGAGGCGAAATGCCCGAGGCGCTTGGTTTCGCGGGTGTCGGGTTTGCATTGGCTCCAACGAACAACGATGTCCGCGAGCAGATGAGCGAACTTTATTCAGGCTGGTCTTCTTCTCAAAACAGCACACGTCTCCAGTTTGCGGCTGCGGCCGGTGCGGCGTTCTATAAACGATTGGCTGTAGGGGGCGACGAGACGTCAGCTCAGATGTTGAACCGGAATGGAAAGCCTAGTCTCCGTCAGCGGTGGGTGTCATCATGGTCGCGTATTCAATCGGCAATTACAGCGAATGGAGATGTGGCCGTTATGAGAGACGGCATACGCGAGATTGAAGAGCTGTATACCCGCTGGGCGGCCATCATACCTGAAATGAGGCACGCTACTTGGCTAATTGGTCTGGCCCATCGGCACCTCGCATCGCTTCTGCCCTCCTCAATTGAGAAGCGCGAACATAGAAAGCGCGCAGTCGATTGCTTGGAAATGGCAATTGAGCGCGGGTTGCCAGGAGGCTACCCAGTTCCACCGCTGTGGCGGTGCGAATTGGCTGATTCGCAGGCAGAACTCGGTGATGCCTATAGAGAGATTCGCATGGAGAGTGAGGCGGTTCGCCCGTACGAGGGTGCGATCAGTAACTATGAGAAGCTGATCAGAAAACAGCCCAGCGCCGTTATTCATATCCACGCGTCTCGAGGTCCGACTGAGATAGTGGGAGACCCTCCCAGACTTCCTGTGCAGGCTAGAGCCTTCGCAGGACGCGCCGAAGTATACGCAGCAACAGGTAGGGCATCAGATTCCGCGATGGACTGCTATGAGGCTTTGCGACTTGCCCCCCTTTACGCCTATCCGCGATTTACTCTGGCGCGAATATATAGGGAATGGGGGCAGTACGAGTCTGCTGTAATCAATTTGTCGAGATTGATTGAACTCGACCCTCCGGGAGACGACCGAGTTCGCGCCCGGACAGAGCTCGCGCGCATATATCGCATGCAAGCTCAGGACGGAAGGGCGAATGAGCAGAGGGTGAAACTACTCGATCGATCCCTTTCCGAGTTGATGGAGCTCACCCGTGAGCCGTTCCCCAGTAAGTCACTTGATGCTGAGCTACACGAGGAGATAGCTGATATCTTGCTCCTTTTGGGTAGAGTTGATGAAGCGATTATTATATTGCGGGCATCGACTGACCAAAGCGGGCGCTCATACGATGGGCTTCGGCATGCCCGTCTTGCGAATCTGATGGCTCAACGAGTGCAACCTGAGGAGATAGAGCAGGAATTGAATATTGCGCAGACCGCGTGCATTAATGAGATCAACCGAAAGAAGGGAACGGACGAGGAAAAGAAGCTTCGAGACGAGCTGGTGGAGCTGACAACGCAGCTTGCCCTCTTCTATGCAGACCAGCAGGTGAAGATTGACGAGGCGCATTGGGCGGCGGACGGAGCATTGGAGAAAGCGCGAGGCCCAGCCCAACTGTCGATGTGCTTCGACACTTACGGCTGGGTGGCTTATCAAGAAGGGAATCCTAAAGCTGCGATTAGGTACTTGGAAGCCGCATTGAAGCACTCAGGCGGTGAAGCTCGACAGTGGGCGCATCTAGCGTTTGCTTTGGAGGCGCGATCTACTCTTCCTCGCGCACGGAGACTTGCCTATTCGCGAACTCGTGACCTTGATAGAGCGAGAGACGTTTGGCTGCATATTGTCAATCATTTTCCAGCCAGCGACTGGTCATGCACGGCCAAGGAACATCTGGACCGCATCCCTGAACACACGCACCTTCCTATGCCGCTGGTACACATGGACAGGATCGCCCGAACACGGGCCCGCTCCCGCGCCTCGCGGACAGTAGACAAGACTTACTGACGTGCAGGTCATTGTGGACGCGGACGCCCGGCCGGTGATCGCGGCGGCTCGTCCGGTGCCGGACACCACGGCGCATGCCCACGCCTGGTGCCCGTCCGGGCTGAGCAGGCACTGTCAGGGCATGATGGTGCTTGGCGACGGCGATTGTCTCAAATGCGGCGTGGTACACGTCATCGGCCGTATGAAGAACTACAAGTGCACCACAACAGCCGGCAACGTGGTACCGGCCTCCATCAGGCCGTCGCCCATATGCACAACCCCGTTAGTTCAGAGAAGTCAGGCGCGGCGACGTGCGGATACGCGACCGTCGCGCCGTCGGGCCGTACGGCGTCGTCCACCGCGAGGCGGATTCGGTTGTCTGGTCCACCGGCGAAGAGGGTCCGGCTGCCCCGCTTGTGCCATCGGCCATCACTGTTCATGCCCAGGGGCCCTAATGCCCCACCAGCTCGGCCAGGACCTGTCGGGTGATCCGGGGAGTCTGCGTCGGCTCCTGCGGCGACCCACGCGGCCGAGGCTGAGGGCTCGGGCCGGTGTTGGCAGCATGACGGCGTCGCTCATACGGTAGCGGCCATGACCCAGACCCCCGACCAGCGCAGGGTGGGCGAGATCGCGCGTTCGCTCAACCGGTACGAATGGCGGCCCACCGCTGAGGAAGTCAAGTGCGGTGCGGAGTTCTTCCAGCTGGTTCAGCGCCTGGAGGAGGCGGAGCACCCGCGTTTTCCCCGGGATACGAGCGCGAAGCCGTGGACGCTGCGCCTGCACACGGAGAATGTCGCCGTCCTGGCCGAGGAGATCACCCTGCTGCGGGAGGAATTCCTGCCCCTCTGGCGTGAGTGCCTGGCCGCCGACTCACCGATGACCGAGTTGGTTGACCTCTACGTCCGGGGCGCGCAGCCGGTCGTGCAGCACGCGGACGCGGTCCTGGCCGCCTGGGAGCAAGCCAACCTGCCGGAGCCGACCGCGGAGGAGATCGGCTACCGCATCCGGTACTCAGGTGCGGCAGCAAAGGACGTGGCGGCCCGTCTGCGGTACGACATCGCGGCTGCCTGGGAGAAGGAGCCTGTTCGCCGCTCGCTGTGGGAGGAGATGGGGCCAGCCTGGAACAACCTGGGGGCGGTGCGGTCCACGATGATGGCCGCGGTGAGCGGGGACGTCGAGTACTGAAGCGAACTCACCCCACTCCAAGTCCATTCGGCGCAGCCGGTGGAGGGATGCCGCCCCTTCTGTAGCAGTGCCGTAAGACGCACCCGCTCAGCGGCAGGGGGCGTCGGCCGCCGGGCGCGTCCCCCGGCATCATGGGCTCGCGGGTTCATCACAGCCATGAGGATGGGCAGTTGCCTGCTGGATAGGATCTCGGCATGCCGAACAGCCTTGTACCGCACTGGAAAGCGGCGTATGCGCGAGCCCTGCAGCAGCACGCGCTGGACGGCAGCGAGCGGGACGTCCTCGCGTTGATTCTTGCGCTGGTAGCTGTCGAGGACGGCACCGCGATCGAGGACATCTCCCTGTGGTCCGTGCGCTACAGGCTCGGCGATCCCCAGCAGTTGCACCAGACACTGACCGCGCTGCTGCCCGGCCCCCTGGACCACGTCGCCTCCACGGTGGCGGACGCGAGGAAAGAGTCGACCCGAATCCGGATCGACGAACTCGTCGATGAGCACGGAAACTTCACCGGCCGCGCGGACCTGGAAGACCTGTTCACGCAGGAGATCGAGGTCGTCGTCCGTGACCGTGGCGCCTTTGCAGCACCCGCCCCGTTGGAAGGCCGGATCTGGCGCCGGTGGGCCGCCCTGCAGGCACCCCACGGCATCCCCTTCGAGGACACCCTCACGTCGGAGGAACTCGCGGCCCACGACGCGATGGGCCGCGACGGCGGCTATAAGGCGTCGGGCAAGACCGTGTTCGAGCACAGCGTGCAGCGCCTTATCCAGTTCCTCGACCGACTGCTCCTGCCGGCCAGCGGTGCGCCGCCCCTGTACGGCCAGGTGCTGGTGACCGGCGGTGTGCACGAGGGGCGCAGTGGCCGGCTGTACGGGGTCACCTGGAGCGTCGATGACGACCAACGGGCGTGCTGTGAGCCGCCGGCCTCGTTCACGATCAGCTTCGATGACCGTCATGGCAGGGCGGACATCGCCCCGGCGGAGGTCATGCCCTTGCCGCACTGGGACCGGCGCTTCGCCGTGGTGCACGCAGGCCAGCCCATGCCCATGGAGTGGGGAGCCTGCGTGCTGCTGGCCGGCCCGGAGCCGGATGCGTCCTGGCAGCACAGCCTGATCGCGGAGCTTGAGGACGGCTGGCAGCGAGTGGACCGCTTCGTTGTGCTCGTCCCCCACCGGCCCGACGGCCAGATGCCCTCTGACGAACAGGAGCAGTGGCTTCGCGACGCCTACGCATGGGCCGACGAGATCATCAGCACGCGCGCACCGGCCCCCGCACGCGGTGCGCTCCACACGCCCGGCCCCGCATTTGATCTTGAAGGGGCCAGTGACCGTCTGGTCCTGCAGATGGCCACGCCCGACGAGGCGACCCGCCGGTGGGCGGGGCAGCGTGCCGTCCCCGTGGCACCGACTCCGGCCGATGCTGCCGCCGCCGTGCTCAATCGCCTCGGCCGCGGCCAGCGCCGCCAGGGCGGGGAACGCCAGGTACGGCTCCCCGTCGTACGCAACTTCGGCTACTACCAATGGCGGGATGCTGTTCGCCAGGCCGGTCGGCTCCTCGATGCCGCAACGATCGACTGGGCGCCCCCGGATCCGCGCCGTCCCGGGGAAGTCTCCTGGTGGGCGATCACCGCACAGGTGAGGCACCCCGACGATCTCGTCACCGAGGAGTTGGTCGTCGGCCGGGGTGACGTGCTCAGCCTCATCGCCTTTCGGCGGCACCCGGTATGGACAGACAGCGAGGTCGTCCTCCTGCGCCACCCCCTCAGCCTCGGTGCCCCACCGCCGGTCACCGCGCCGACGAGGTTCCCCCTGTGCCTGCCGACCGCAGACTTCGGCAATCCCTTCCATCGCCGAGGAGAGCACCAAGACCAGGGCGTACCGGCGCTGGCCCGCGAGCTCGGCCTCGTCATCGGCAGAGCCCGGCTCCGTTCTCTGGACAACCGGCCGGAGTCCGCTCTCGTTGCCGCCCAGCGCCGCACCTGCTACCTGGAGTTGACCGACGACGAGTGTGAGGAGCTCAAGGCCCGGCACGAGGCTTGCGATGACACCGCGGAGGTGGGAGTGGAGGTCCACCGTGTCGCGGACCTGCTCCCCTCCCGTCCGACAGGTGATGCGCTGGTCGACTGGGCAACCCTTGGCGTGATCATGCAGGCTGTGGTTCCCACCTGACCCCCGTGAGAGGCGATATCACCGCAATAGCTCCCTGGTGATGACTGACACCGCCTCGGTGCCAGAGCACGCGTATGACGGTTCTTGTGGCCGAGGCCGTGGTCGCGCCGGGCATGGTTGAGACCGAGGTTCGCAGCGCCGACGACGGCCTTGAGGTCCTTGTCACCGTTCACTCGGCCGCCGAACCCTACAGGTTTGATGACTCGAGCGTCCTGCACCTGATGGCCACGCCGAAGGTGCCGTACGCTGGCGAGAGTGCCTCCGTCGCGGTGGCCGACGCGAGCAACGCCGGCACCGAGGAGTCCTTCGCCGTCCTGCACGACAGGGTGCGGCAGCACCGGGCGCCATCATCTTCGGTGCGGTAACGAGCGACTGAAGCGCACTCGTGTGGGTTCGTGTTCAGCCTGACTCTGCGTGGGAGCCCATCGGCTACACCGTGAGGGTGACCAGCACCAGCCCGGGCCCCGCCGAGCTGTACGCGTCAGGATCTACGGGTGGTCCTACTGGTGGCTTGAGCGATGGACATCCCGCCCATGCCCCAGCTCCGGTTCCCGCGCGCTGCTGCTGCCGCGCCCGCCCGCTCGGCTCTGCGCCGTTCACGACGAACAGCGGTACATCCTTGAGATCACCGACGCCTCGTTCCGGGATTTCTCAAGACGGCACCGGCGGACTCTGGGGCGATTGAGGCGAACACCAGTAGTTAGATCGGCTAGTCAGATCGGTATACCGGTGATGGCGGCCGGTACACGCCGGCCGTGCGCCTACGTATACCGGCGCAGCCCATCTCGGGTCCGGGGCTTACGGGGGCGTGGCCTGCGGGACGTTGCGGATCGCGGCGAGCAGGGCGAGAACTCCGGCATCGTCGGTGTTCTGGGTGGCGCGGATCAGTCCGAGGACCTGCCGGGCGACGGCGTCGTCGTCCCGGTTGCCGCGGTGACGGGCCCAGTGGAGCAGCGTCTGCCCGTACAGCGTCATCAACCGATCGTCGAGTGTGCCTGCGACCGGGGCGGGACGGCGCAGATCGGTGAGTACGGACATCGTGGCGGCGGGGACCTGGCCGACGGACGCGATCCAGTGCAGGGCGAAGTTGGCCGCAACGAAGTCGAGGGAGACCGGCGGAGGCACGCTCGCCCGGATCTGCGCCAGCCGAGTCGCGTCCTGGCGGACGACGGCCTCCAGGTAGTCGACGGACTGAAGCAGTTCGTCGCGGTTCACGGCGTTCCTCCCTGGATGACGTGCCGGGCAGCTCCGAGCATCAGCAGGACCTGCTCGTGGTCACCGGGGGGTGCTCCGGCCATCAGCTGCAGCCAGCCCAGTAGCACCAAGGCCAGGTCCTGGGCCTCGGTGTCGGTCGGGTTGTCGTCGGCCCACGCACGCAGAGCCATATGGATCAGCACTGACGCCTGCACTCCGCGGTCGTCGGCCATTGTTCCCACGGCCGTCTCGCACTCGGCCTCGCTCATGGTGTCGCTGATCTGGAATGCCTGATTCAAGAGTGGCGGGATCAGTTCGTCGGCCAGGGTGACGATCGTGGAGGCGACTTGTCCGGGCGCGGCCAGGATCCGCGCGCTGGCCGCGGCTTTCGGCGCGTCCTTCAGGAGTACGGCTTCGAGGTAGTTCAAAACCGCCGCCCACTGAGCCGGGGACATCGTCACCGGTGCCCCCGAATATGACTTAACTGCGACGTGAAAATGATCTCCACCCGTATTCCCCTTCTCCTGAGCGAAGTTGATGGGACAGCCTCGCCGAACGGTATCGACGTTCGCATCACCACGGCCACCGTAGACCCGCGCCCACCTGCAAAATGGATCCACGTCGGCCCCGGCAACAGCTCGGTGACGGCGGGCACTTCGACGTCCACGACCTCGCTTGGCATCCCATGGTGGCTGCCGGTGAACCCTCCGGTGCGCGCGCATGGTCGCCACTTGCGTGAGGGGACGGCACTGCAATTCACAGAAATACCGCTCCGGTTGGGTTGTCATCACAAGGGGGGCGGATCCAGGTGGCTGGTTATGGGGTTCCCAAGGGGAGGACGGTGACGGGTTCCCAGCTCATCTCCCAACAAACGCCGTCGTCCGGTGTGGGGTGGGCTGTCCAGCGCACGTCGAGTAGGTGGAGGTGGGACACGGTTAGCGGGGCGTGGCTGGGGCTGATCATGCGCAGATCGCTCTGGAGCGGGTCGGCGCTGGCGTAGGCGTAGGCGAGCGCCGCGTGTGCGCGACCGCCGCAGTGCGCGATGGCCGCAGAGTCGTGGACCTCCCGCAGGGCGGCACGCGACAGATGCTGCAGCGCAATGAGTCCCTGATCCGGATAGGTGTCGATGACGGCTCCGGTGCAAGTCGCTGCACACGCTGTGTCCCCCGCAGGTCGTGTCGCTTTCCAAGCATGTGCCGAAGGGGTGCGTGTCGCCACCGCCAAAGCGGCGGGGCGTCGCATTGTTAGGTCCTCCACGTTCTACCTATGTGACCAGAGTCACGCATGAGGGTCGGGGTCAACGGTCTCCGTCGATACGGTCAAGGGGAATGGGTGGAGCCGTCGAGGCCCCCGTGCGAAGAGCGGAAGCCGCTGTAGTGACTTCAGCCCAGATGTCGGTCTCAGTGATCACGTGGAGGGACACGGTTTCGGTGTAGCCGTTGTAGGCCAGCCCGCCGTCCGTGACCGTCGTCCAGCCGCGCTCGCGCCAGGATCTGACGATGACCTGCTCCAACTCGTGAGCGTCCCGCCCGAGAGGGAACTGCATTATCTTGCGCAGGGTCCAGCCGGTGCGGCCGTGCTCGTACAGCCGCTGGTTCTTCGGGCTGTCCTCGCATATGCCGATCTTGGCGGCCTCCAGGCGGGAGCTGATCACGAGGTAGAGCAGGGCCGGCCGGTTGGGCTTGAACCCGTAGTCGGCGCAGGAAGCGCACGGCCCGCTCTGGAACCGCATGTTCAGGTTGGGCGTGCAGAAGTGGCCCTGGGCAAGGCATAGACCGGGCCACTTCGTGGCGTCGTTCTCGTAAGCGATGTCGGGCAGGGGCTTGTAGCCCCAGGCCCTGGCAATCCGCCGCGCCTCCTGTTCGGTGAACCGCTTCTTCCCGCCGCAGTGCTCGCAGCCGCCCTGACCGGAGCGGATATTGTCCAGGCGGGGCTTGTCGACGACGTTCCAGCACCGCATGCACCACCCGCGGACCGGCTGCTTGACGTCGTGGATGACCTCCAAGGGGAGGATGCGGCCACAGCTGATCATCTCGGCGCGGCGTTCGTTCGCCCGGCGTCGGGCGCGGCAGTGCTGGCAGGCTGAGTCACCGCGCAGTGCGCGCACCTGGCTCAGGTAAGTACGAAACGGCCTGCGGCCCGGACACGTTTCGATGAGGCAGCGGACGAGGAACGGGATAGATGTCCGTCCCGGATACTGCTCGACCGGCTCGCAGCCGGCCAAGGCGAGTTCCGTCGTTGCTCCGGCGTGATCGGCCTTCGGCCGCTTGGGTGGCCGGGCGGCGCGCTGCGGTTCAGGGGTATCCAGCATCACGCAGCCGCTCCGTAGTCCCCGAGGAGGGGAACCGTGGCCAAGGTGTCCCACATGATCGTCTTCTCGGTGTCGTTCGCGACAACGTCGACGAGGGCGATGCTGTCTACACGCAAGGGGGCGTGGCTGGGGCGGACGCGCCGGACGCGTCGGTGGATCTGGTGGAAGTGATCCAAGGTGACCTTGGCGGTGGCGTACGACTCTGTCAGGTGGAGCACGCCGGTGTCGTAGGTGGTGGCGCCGGGTCCGCGCACGATTTCGAATGCGCGGGTGGCGGCGGCGCGCAGTTCATTGAGTGGCTCGTCCGGGCCGAGATCAAAAATCAGACCTGAGGCGTACGGGAGCGGGCTGCCGACCATGATGGTGAAGGGAGCGATGGCCTTCATCTGCTCGGTCAGCGAGGTGACGAGGGCCTGCCGTTCGTATTCCGGGATCTCGGAAGCGGGCTTCTGGCTCAGTTGGTAGAGCGTTATGTGGAACCACTCGTCGCCGACGTGGGTCAGGGGGTCGTCCTGGGTCGCGTTGCTGTAGGTCCGCAATTGGAATGTCCCGTTCCGATGTGACCACCTGCGTGTTCCTGCGCTGTCTCGTTCATTTGGCCCGGCATTCCGTCTCACGATCTTGTCCTTTTCGCTGCCCGGTACGGCGCCTGAGGGGCCGCGGGTCTCCGGGGAGTCAGAGAGCTGTCCCGAGGGGGACCCGCGTCAAGTTCTCCCATGTGATCGTCTTGGCCTGTGGGTCCGCAGTGACGTCGACAAGGCTCACCGCGTTGATGTGCAACGGGGCATGGCTCGGTCGCACTCGTCGGAGGAGGCGTTGCGCGGCGTCGGAGTCCGCCTCGGCATACGCGTAGGCCGTGGTCAGATGTTGAATCCCGAATTCGTACTGGCAGGCGTCCCCGCCGAGCGTGGCGCGAGTGCTGTCCCGGGCCGCGGTGTGCAGGGCCGCGAGCTGGTGATCGGGATGGGTGTCGGCGATGGTGCCGCTGGCGTAACTGAGTACGGAGCCGATCATGATGGCGAACGGCGCGATGGTGGCGACGCGGTGGCTCACCTCGGCGACGAGTTTGTCCCGCTCGGCTTGGCCGATCAGGTGGGCGGGCCTGCTGATCTGGTCGATCGTTATGTGCAACCAGCGATGGTCGACCGGGGTGACGGGGAACCCGGCGTCCAGGAGGGTCTGGTTCGAGTCCGTGACCAACTGGGCGAGGGCATCATGGCGCGGGTCGTCCCAGTCCACCTCGACGTACCAGTGGAGCAGGGTCCCGGTGTCCCAAGACGCCTTGCCCTGCTTGAAGTTGAAGGCTCGCATAGATCGGAAACGTAGTCGCTGATGCCGCCGGGCGGTGTCGGTTGTGGCAGGTTGCCCGGAAAAGCCGGTTGTCCCGTGTTCAGGCGCTGAGAGCTTCGGTGAGTCGTGCGCGGGGCCGGCCGGTGAGGGCGTCGCGCAGTGCCTCGGCCCGGGTCTGCACCAGTCCGGTCCGGTAGCCCGTAGGGAGCTTGTTCCACGTGGCGGTTGCCATGTCTGCGGCGGTTTGGGGGTCCTTGTCGATGCGGAGGCATTGCGCGTGGTCGAGGGCCAGGAGGGCGCGGGTCATGACGGAGGGCGAGTCGGTGAGGGCGAGGGCGGCTTCCTGCTCGGCGCGGGCCGACGTGGTGTCGCCGAGCAGCGTGTACGCCTGGGAGAGGTGGACGCTGTGCTTCTGGGCCGGGTATCCGAACCAGTTGTCCGCCAGAGCGATGTTGTCCAGCTGCTCGACCATGTCCTGGGTCTGCTCGACGGCTTTGCGTGCACCGTTGTGATCGCCCAGGCTGGCCAGGGCCCTTGCGTTCACGGCGGAGGCCAGTGCGGCTGCCGCGCTGGGCGTGGTGCCGGCTACGCGTTGGGCGCGTGCGGCGCGGCGGGCGGCCGAGGACGGTGCGCCGTAGTTCAGGCCGACCATGGCGTGGCGGGCCAGGACCCAGGCGAGCATGTGGCGGTCGCCGGACTCCTGGGCGGCGCGGGCCGCTGTGGTGAACCAGCTCTCGGCTTCCTGTTGCGCGCCGATGTCGTGCTGGATGATCGCGACCAGGCCGGTGATCCCGGCAGCGGTCCGCACTAACGTGGCCCGGTCCCGGGCGGTGTGCGGGCGGTCCAGAACCTGGCCGAGCAGCTTGAGGTCGTCCTGCATCTGCCCGAGGACCCGTTGCGGGTCGCGTCCACGGTAGCCGCCGGTGTTCCGCTCGAAGACCGACTCCAGGTAGGCGATGTCGGCGGCGTTGCTGGACCCCGAGAGAGCAGCGTCGATGCCCTCGTGTGCCTCAGCGAGTTCTGCCAGTGCTCCTGTGCCGGCCACCGCGAGTGTCCCGGTGATGAATACGCGTCGTTTCACGGGCGGTACCTCCTGGCCGTCGTGCCTCGTCGCCATCTTCTGTTGCAGCCGGTACGCCTTCGAGATGGCCCTGGTGCGGACGATCTCCGAGACGGGGATGCCGAGCACCTCTTCAATACTGCTGTGGTATCGCTTGGTTGGCAGCCGGATTTCGAGTTCCCATCGCTTGAGGTTGTCCGGGTCGAAGTCCTCGCCGAGTACCTCGGCGATGCGCAGAACCACCTCTTCGCGGGTCAGATTCGCCTGCTCACGGCTGCTGCGCAGCAAGTTCCCTATCCCGTCCGGTGCCATCATCCGCCTGCTCCCAAACGTCGTCGACGCGCGCGGGTGGGCCTTCGACCGGCCCCGGGGTGCCAGGAAATTGGCACCGCTTGTGGCACTGGGGACTTACCACGTACGGGAGTTGACTAAGCGTCATGAGGGCTGCCCAGTCGGCCCCCGGCGACTCCTCGACGGGAAGAGGTCTCCTCGTGATGCAGAACACCGAAGCCCCGGCCCAGCAGAGCCCGCGGCGTGCGGCATGGAACCGGCTCGGCACCATCGTCATCCCCGACGTCCTGTCGGCGGACAGGTTCACCGCGATCAAGTCGGAGGCCGCCGAGCGCCTGGACAAAGCGACGCCGCACGTGCACGACCACACGGCCGCGCACCGCGACGGGTCCTTCGCGACGCCGGTGCACTGCGCGTTCATCGAGCCCGGACCGGCCCTGGAGACGCTGGCGTACGACAAGGAGCTGCTGTCGGCGGTACGCGAGCACACCGGGATCCCGCGGCTGGTTCCCCGGGGCGGCGCGGTCGTCCGCTACCGGGAGGGGGACTTCCAGGGCCTGCACCTGGACTCCATCAAGTCGACGGTCACCGCGGCGTTCGCGCTCACCGAGGACCTGCCGGCGATGGGGTGGGCGCCGCACCTGTACAACGCGAGCGGCGAGGTGCTGGGCAAGGTGGTCGCCGATCACGGGATGTTCCCCGAGGGCGGCGAGTTCACCACGCTGGAGCACCCGTACGGCGGCGAGGGGGCGGTGCGGGCGTTCGCCGGCTACGGCGTCCCGCACTGGCGCCGGCCGATGACCGGCGAGGGACTGCTGGTCACGATGGAATTCTTCGACCTGTGAGCGGGGGCGGCATGCTGCGGCAGCAGTGGCTGGCGACGGGGCGGGTGGACGTGCCGCCGGAGGTCGTCGACGAGGGCCTGTGGGAGGAGGTCGCCGCGGAGGCAGAGAGCTGCGAGCAGTACGCGGTGGTGCGCCACAACCGGAGGCCGGGTCTGCTGGCGATGCGGGACGGCTCGATCACGTCTCCGCAGCGGTGCCGGGTCCACCCCGGCGGTCCGGCGGTCAACGCCCTGGCCCGTTCCAAGGGGCTCGCCGACGTGGCGGCCGAGGCGACCGGCAACGCCACGATGACGGCGATCCGGATGGGGCTGAAGTACTACAGCCCCGGCGACTACATGCACGTGCACCGCGACGACGGCAAGTGCGAGATCACGTTGTCGTGCGGGCTGACGCCCAACCTGGGCCCGATGGGCTGGTTGCCGCATCTGCGCTTCCTCAGCACCGACCAGGTTGTCGAAAGCCTCGCGGGCACCCCCTACCCCGACGGGGGAGAACCGTTCCCGATCGGCTACCGCACCCTGGCTGGGTTCGACGGAAGTCGAGCCCCTCACTGGCGCGCCCCGCTCGACACCAGCTCGCGCGAGGTGCTGCTCACCATCTGCTTCACCGACCTCACGGTGTAGCAGTCCCTTCGAGTAGGAGGAACAACGCTCATGGCCCCTCAGATCACGAAGTCGTCGACCACCAGGGCGGTCGACCCGGCGGACTTCATCACCGACCTCCACGCGGAGGGCCAGCTGCCGCAGAACGCGGGCGGCGACCCGGCCGTGCCGGACAGTGCCTTCCCCGACACCCACACCTACGAGCTCCCGGCGGTCTGATCCGGCCCGCCTCCCCGTACGACGGACCGCCGCCGCTGTGCCCCCGCCCGGGGCGCGGGGCGGCGGCCCTGTACGCACAGCAGACACCGCATCCAGAGAAGAGGGGGACGCATGCGTACGCACTGCTTCGACGGCACCCACCGCACCCGCCCGCCCGAGCAGACCTGGCAGGACGTCAAGCCGCTGCTGGCCGGCTTCGGCATCCCGCGCGTCGCCGACGTCACCGGCCTCGACGATCTCGGCATCCCCGTCACGATGGCCGTACGACCGCTCGCGCGGACGCTGTCGGTCGCCCAGGGCAAGGGCGTCACCCTGGACGCGGCCCGCGTCTCCGGCACCATGGAGGCCATCGAGGTGTGGCACGCCGAGCGCGCCCTCCCGCCCGTCTGCCTCACCCAGGCTCCGGCGGCAGACCTCCAGTTGTCGTACACGGTCGCGGACTTGGAGCAGCATCCCGGCAGCCTCGTGACCGCCCGCGTGCGTCTGGACTGGATCACCGCGCGCTCCGCGCTCGACAACCTTGAGACCCTCGTGCCCCTGGCCGCGGTGCGGCTGGGCCGCACGGTCCACGACGACTGGCGCCAGCATCTGCCCAGCGCCTCCACGAACGGCCTGGCGTCTGGGAACACCCGGGCCGAGGCGATCGTGCACGGCCTGTGCGAGGTGATCGAGCGCGACGTCCTGTCCGGCCTCACCGATGCGGACCAGGCCGAGCTGGTGGACGCCTCGACGGTGAACGCGCCGTACTGCGCCGCCCTCCTGGAGCGGCTCGCTGAGAGAGGCTGCTGGTGGGAGCTGCGGCACGTGCCCAACCGGTACGGGATCCCGGTGATGTGCTGCCATCTATGGCGCGAGGACCAGTCCGCGGCCGTCGTCGCCGGGTCCGGCGCCCACCCCGACCCGGGCGTTGCGCTGTCGCGGGCGATCACCGAGGCCGTACAGACCCGGCTCACGCTGATCAGTGGGAGCCGCGAGGACAACCAGCCGCTCACCTACCGGCCCGGCCCGCACCGTGCCCCTGCTCCCTCCGCCGGGAACCCGGTGCCGTGGCCGGCGATCGAGGGCCGCTACGGCGCCCCCGCCAACACCGACACCGAGCTCGCGCACGATCTGGCGACCGCCGTGACCACCGCGACCGGACGCGCACCTCTGGTGGTGGATCTGACGTGGGGGTCCTACGAGCGTGCGGAGTTCGCCGTGGTCAAGGTGTGCGCTCCCTCTTTGCGCTACACCGCCCGGCACACCGTGCCCCGCCCCCGGAAGGCCGCCTGATGAGTACGCATGTCTTCGCCGGCCCGACCATCACCTCGGCCCGCATCACGAGCATCCTGCCAGGCGCGGTCGTGCACCCGCCTGTCCAGCACGGGGACCTCCTCCGCCTTCCCCTGATGGCCAGCGACCGCGTCCTGATCATCGACGGGCTGTGGCACCAGAGCGCACCGGTGCGGCACAAGGAGATCCTGATGCTCCTGGCCCGGAGGGTCGCCGTCTACGGGGCATCCAGCATGGGCGCGCTGCGCGCCGCCGAGCTGGCCCCGTACGGCATGGTCGGCATCGGGCGGATCTACCGGGCCTTCCGCAGCGGGCTGCTGGACGCCGACGACGACGTCGCGGTCCTCCAAGAGCCGGACGGCCGGCCGCTGACGCAGGCCCTGGTGAACCTCCGTGCCGCGTTCGAACGCGCCGCAGATGCCGGCCGCATCACCGAGCCCGAGGCACAGGCCCTGACCGAGACCGCGCGCCAACTGCCGTATGGCCGACGGACCCGCACCGCGCTGGGCCGTCTCATGGCCGAGCGCGGCATCGGCGACGTCTACGCGATAGCCGACATCTGGGGATGCAGCACCCCGCACGACCTCAAGCGGGAGGACGCGGAGACCGCCCTGCGCGTCCTGGCCAGAGACGAGTTCACGACCGCAGAGGCGACGGCGCCTGGATGGACAGAGGAACCGTGGGAGACCAGCTTCGTCCGCTACTGGAACGCCGCCTTCGCCCCCGCCACCGACAACGGCCTGCCGTTCCTGCCGCTGCTCCAGCACCAGCAGCTCTACGACCCCGCTTTTCCCCGGCGCTGGCGCACCCACGTCCTGTCCTGCCTCCTCGCCGCCGACGGGCAACGCGCCGTCCAGGAGAAGGCCGTTGAGGATTTCGTGGCCCGCCGCGGCCTGGCGCTGGCCGACCTCACAGCCGAGCAGCTCTCGTACTGGCTCACCGCGTACGAACAAGTCCATGCCGACCGGGGCGAGCAGCTGATCCTCCTCGTGGTGCGCTCGGCGCGCCTCGACGACGCCTGGCCCGTCTACCCGGCCTCGCGCGCCGAAGCAGGCCCGCTGTTCAACGCCGAGCTGCCCACGGAAGACCACGTGCTGCACGCTCTGCGGACGAACGCCGCCGCACTCGCCGAACACCCGGGTCACACCACCGCGCATCTCGCCCCCGACCGGATCGCCGCCCACCTTCTTGCCCACTGGGGCCTGCCCGCGGACGTCGCCCTGGCTGAGCGCGACGCCGCCGCCCGCGACCGCGGCCTGCGCAGCTTCACCGCAGCCGTCGAAAACGACCGGGCCTTCTACCTCGGCGCGCTCACCAGCGTCTCCTCCGCCACCTCCACCGGCGCGAGAGTCAGTGTTCGGACCTGACGCAACAGCAACGGCACGATCATCGCGGCCACGATCGCGACGGCCCCCGCGGCGAGCGTCGCCCGCACCCCGAAGTACGCGCTCGCCGGCCCGGCGGCCAGATACCCCAGCGGGACCGGCAGCACCTGCCCGAGCGTGGAGTACGACATGACCCGGCTCAGCTTCTCCTTCGGGATGCGCTCCTGGACCAGGCTCGCCCAGACCGTCATGCTCAGGGACAGACCAGTTCCGGCCGCGCACGCGGCGACCGCCACGAGCACAAGCGGCAGATGGGCGGCCATCGCCGCCAGCGGCAGCGCCATCGCGCCCGTCCCCACGCACACCACCACGCCGACGCGCCGCACCTTCCACACCAGGGCTGCGGCGGCCCCCACCACCAGGCCGCCGGTGAAGGCGCTGACCACCAGACCCCACCCTGCGGCACCGCCTAGGAAGTCCTTGCCGTAGACCGGGCCGAGCATCTGGTAACCGACCAGCCACACCGGCACGACGACCGAGCCCTGAAGCACCATGACCCACAGCCAGCGCCGCGACCAGAAGTCGGCCCAGCCCTCTCGAAGATCAGCCACGAACCCGGTGCGCACCTTCGCCTTCGCGGGCGCAAGATCGAGACGGGCGCACAGAACGGCCGCCGCCGCGAAGGTCACGGCGTCCCAGCCGATCACCCAGCTCGACCCGGCAGCGGCGACCAGTACGCCGCCCACCGCTGGGCCCGCGATCTTGACCGTGTTCTGGCCGATCTTGAGCAGGGCGTTCGCCGCGTACCGCAGCTCGGCGGGAATCACTTCCACCACGACGCCGCCGGCAGCCGGGGTGAAGAAGCTGCTCGCCGCGCCACACAGCGCGGACACCGCCACCAGATGCCACACCTGCGCCGCGCCGGACCACAGCAGGACGGCCGCGACAGCTTCCGCCGCCGCGCTGAGGATGTTCGTCCACACCATCACGGTGGCGCGCGACCACCGGTCGGCCACCACGCCGCCGATCAGCAGGAGCAGGATCTGCGGCGCCATGTTGGCCGCGAGCACCAGACCGAGCCCGGACGCTCCGCCGCCGAGGTGCAGCACCGCGAAAGCCATGCCGATCGGAGCCACGGCCGAGCCGGTCCAGGACAGCATCCGGGCCGTGAAGTGCAGCCGGAACGCACGTACGGCGAGCGGCGCGCCAGCCTCCCTGAGCCTGGTCCGCAGCGGTATGCGCGGCATTGGAGATGAGCTGCTCCGAACCGGCCACCACGCCATGCGCATGATCCAACTCCGTCCAGTAAGCACGAGACCCGGCACCAGAACGGCACCGGGACAGGCGCCAACCCTAGGGCACCAGGAAGATCACGTGTCGCTGATGCATCACAAAGCCCATCCTTGTTCGGGCGGCGTCAGCAGTCCGCCACGTCCTGACCACCTTCTGTGTCGCCCGACTCGCCGGACCCCAGACTTATGGACAGAGCCGCTCTGGGTGAGCGGTGTGCCAGGCGTCCCAGATCGCCTGGCGGAGCTTGCCCCGGGCCGGCACATCCAGCCCCTGGCCGCGGGCCCATGCCCGGACCTCCGCGACGGCCGGTGCGGGACGCGTCATCGGCACCGCGACTGTCTGCGCGACGTGCCGAGCCGACGGCGGTGTTTTGGGCAATCGCTCGAGCGGGGTCGTGGTGAAGCCTCGGCGCTCGAGGATGCGGCGCCGCTTGTGGTGCATACGCTCCAGTTGCGGGACGTCGGCGTCGAGGTAGTCGTGGGCTTCGACGTGGGACTTCCTCGCCTCGGTGTTGCGCGTGATGCGGCCGACTTGCTGGATAACGCGGCCCTTGAAGGAGATGGGGCTGGTGAGGAAGAGAGTGTCGAGGCGGGGTTGGTCGAAGCCCTCCCCGACGAGCTTGTCGATCGCCAGGAGCACCAGCGGCTCGGTTGTGTTTTCGTCCAGGGCGGCGCGGATGCGGGCGCGTTCGGCAGGCGGTAGTCCGCCGTGGAGCATCAGGGGTTCGACGCCGTGTGGTTTGAGGGCGCTGGCCAGCTGGTGGAGGTGTTCCACGCGGTTGGTGAGGGCCAGGCTGCACCGGCCGCGTGCGGCTGCGCCTGCGATGTCCGCGGCGATCTGGGCGTTGCGGTCGGTGTGGTTCGCGAGCTCGGTGTAGATGGCCTGGAAGGAGGCGCCGTCGTTGCCCGGCTCGTCGGTGGTGAACGTGGTGGGGTGGACGACGAAGTGCTTGGCGAACGTGCTGGCATCTTCGATCTCGTGGCGGATCGGGCCGCACTGCATCGTGATCACCGGGTCCATCTGGTCCGCCCGGTACGGGGTGGCGGACAAACCGATCCAGCGTCCGGCCTTCGCGCCGCGGATCGCCGCTTCGGCGCCCGGCGCTCCCACGCTGTGGCACTCGTCCACGATGACCAGGCCGTACCCGTCGAGCAGGTCGGGCGCCGCATCCCGGTGCGACAGAGTCTGCAGCATGATCAGGTCGACGACGTGGCCGCGCCGGTCTTTGCCGCCGCCGAGCGAGCCGACCTGTCCCTCGCCGAGATCGAGGAACGCGGCGAGGCGCTGTTTCCACTGGTCCAGCAGCTCGCTGCGGTTGACGACCACGGCCGTCGGCGTGCGGTGGTGGGCGATTGAGGCGCAGGCCATGACTGTTTTGCCGGAGCCAGGAGGAGCGACGAGGACCCCGGTGGGGTGCGGGGTCATCGCCTTGACGGCCTGCTGCTGGACGTCGCTCAGCTCGCCGGTGAAGCGCGCGTTGATCTCGGGGTGTTCGGGCAGGTCGCTGCTGATGGTGAGTGCGCCGCCCGCGGAGGTGATCAGCTGGGCGGCCTCGTCGGCGAGACCGCGCGGCAGCTTGAGCCAGTCCGGGTCGGTGGCATCGAAGCAGCAGATGAGCCGGGGCGTGTTCCAGGTCGAGAAGCGTTGGTTCTGCTTGCGGTAGAACTCCGGATTGTGGAATGACGCGGCGTGTTTGAGCGCCGCGAGGAGCTGCGGGGGCAGCCCGGCGGTGGAGATCGCCAGCATGGCGGCCAGCCGTGCGGGAACCGTGGCCGGGGCCTTGCCCAGGGCCTTCCTGCGGGGCCTGGGCCCCAGCTCGGGCGCGGTCGCCGACGGCCCGGCCTTGACCGGGCCGAGCTTCTCGACGAGCGCCTCGACCTCGGCTGGCGTGAGCCGTTCGGTGCGCGAGAGGTGGGCGAACTGGTCCGGGTATGGCTGCCAGGTGTCGGGATCCACGAAGACGGTCGTGCCCGTGGCGCGGGAGACGCCGTGCAGCGGCAGCGCGATCAGGCTGCCGAACCTGAAGCCGCCCTTGGCTTTGATCGGCTGGAAGTCCTGGGCGGGGAAGAGACGGTCGTAACTGGACAGAGCCATCTGTCCGCGGGCATCGATCGCCCGCCGCAGCAGCGCCATACCCAGGGCGCGGGCGGTAGTGGCGGCGACGGGCGCGGTGAAGAACGTCCAGACGTGGGCGCCCTTTCCAGAGCGGGAGATCTCCAACAGGGCGGGCACCCCGGCCTCATGGCACGCGCCAACGTAGGCGGTGGCATCGCCGCGCCAGTCGCTGCCGTCCTTGCCGTCGAAGTCACACGCCAGCAGCCGGCAGGTGTCGTCGGCCAGCAAGGGGTACAGGCCCACGTGCAGCTCGCTGCGGCCCTGCCGGGACGGATCGAGGTGACCGTAGACGGTCTCGGCGGTCAGCGGCCAGAACACCCGGTCCGCATCGTCCTTGCTCTTGTCGAACGGGTCGTCCTCGGCCGGGCTCCACCCGGCACGGCCGGTCTTCGAGCTCACCCAGCGCCGGGCGTAGACGTCCTCACGGCCGGCGAACAGCGCCCGGAACAGCCCGATCTTCGCCTCACTGCCGGACGACGCATCCGCGTACGGCAGTCCGTTGGCGCCGAGGACGGGCCCGACCGGCAACGGGTCCGCGACGGGCGGCAAGACAGCGGGCTCAGTGGGACAAGCGCCGCCACGGCGCGCTCGCAGGCGCCCGTTCTCGGCCTTGGCCCGGGCGAGTTCCTCGCGGAGCTCGGCGTTCTCCTCCAAGGCGACATCGAGACGGATGCGCAGCTCGGCCGGGTCATGACAGTCGGACCAGTCCTCCACCCTCCTCATGATCCAGATCCTGGATGTCCCGCGCAGTCAGAACGCCCAGATTCACCTACCTCTGAGGAAGCCGAGCATGTGGCCCGGCTGCTGCTGGACGGGTACGAGGAGACAGGCGAGCTCTCGCAGATGCTCACCGGCATGTGCCTTCGTGTAACCGCCCGTGCCTGAACCGGCGTTCGCCGAGGTACTCACCTCACAATGCGTCGCCTTCGCCCGCCAGGTCGTCGCCTAGGCCGAGCCCGGCGAGCTGCTGCGCGGCGTCGAGGACGGTCTGGCGGCGCGGTGGGTGTTTGGCAAGCCACATGCGCAGTGCCTCGGTCACGGCCGCCTCAACGGTGGTGTTGTGGACCGCAGTCGTGAGGCTGAGCCGTTGCTGGAGGCTCTTCGGGATCGTGGTTGTGAGGTCCACCTCGGGTTCCCCAGCGCCCGCGAGCCGTGCGCGGAGTCGGTCGTTGAGGCCATCGAGGCGGTCCGTGGGATCGGCGGTCAGTTCCGCGGCGAGGGCACGGAGAACCTGGGCGAGGGCCACTGTGGTGAGGTCGAGATCGAGAGCCGCGGTGTTGCACCAGCGTTTGAGGGCCTGGTGGTCAGCGGGCGGGAGATCGACGGTGACGCGGATGGGGCGAGTTCGGGTTTCTGTCTTCGAGGTGGGTTTGAGTTCTTCTGTCACATCAGTCCCCTAAAGGCAACGTCGAAGTCATGCACAGCTTCTGACCCGCACAGCGATGGAACGCCAGGATGCCAGTGCCGGGATGCTCAGATTCCCCGTTCCAGGACTGGTCTGGGACGGCGGCCGGGTGGGGGCGGCCGGTAGCCCGGCGGCGAGGCCAGGTGCTCGCACGCCCCGCCGTACGCGTGTCGACGGCCTCGGCGAGCGTCAGGGTCTCTGCGGCGTGTGCGGGTGATGGGGTGGCGAGCGGCATGACGGCGAGCGCGGCGGCGGCGAGGCCACCCAACACAGTTCTGATCATGTGTCGTTGATAGCGCCTGCCATGTGGCGCTGGCGGCAGATGCAGGGGGCTGCCACCCATATGAGGGCAATGGTTGTACCGGAGAAGCGAAACGCCCGCCGCCTTCGGGCGGCGGGCGTTTCGCTATCGGCACTGCGGGCGGTCCTTCCGCTGCCGAGGTGCAGCTTCGGTCACGTTGGCGTGGAGGAAGCATGTCCTGCGGAAGAGGAGCATCGAGGCTCCTCCACGGACGGACTGGCACCGGGTCCGCTTCGTGGGCGCGCCGTTTTCATCGACCCTCGGAATAAAGCGACTTATGGTCACTCTTTCGGGTTACTTCTCCGAGGGTGTGATGAGTTCGTGTCCGTGTCGAATGAATCGCCCTGGTTGCCGCATCGGGCTGGCACGGCCATTTTCTGTCTATAGATGATCTGGAATGGTCATTCGTTGTCGCGGAGGATCTCCTGGCGCGGTCAACCGCGCGTGACTCATTCCGTTTTCATGGCCCGAAGCTGGTGTGACGTCGTTCCAGGCGGGCCTATAGCGTTCCACCGCACATGAGTCGGGGCCCCTGTGCAAGAGGGACCCCGACGAGGTGAACCATGTCCGACACTCGGAAGGAACGGGACAGTGATTCATATCCGCCGGCTGCTTATGAAGGTGCTTCCGGCATCGACAGAAAATAGCATTCCGCTGACTTTGGTGGCTCAAACACGGTCGCTGAGTTGTTTGGCCGTCAAGCTGCACTGGAACGCGGTTGCCACGACGGCCTTGGCCGTGGTCTCGGTCGCGTGTGGCCCCGTGGTGCCCCAAGAGGTGTGGTGGGGTGTCGTGGCTGGGGCGGTCGTCGATGGCTCGTTGGTCAGCTACCAGCGGTTCCGCCGCCGTTGATGTGTGCGGTGCGGGGCGGGCTCGTGACAACGGGCCCGCTCCAGCACCGTCGGGTTGTCCTGCCCCGGGCGGAGCCCGAGTGGGGTTTCCGCCCCTGGGGCGCCACAGATTCAGCGGATGGACCGAAATCATGACGCAAGGTGGATCTGGCCCGGGAAACGGTGAGCGCTTCGAGTACAGCACGTGCGCTTTCGTCCTCTGCGGGCGCCGGTTCAGACGAGTGAAGCGGCCGGGACGGCCGCGCCGGTACTGCCAGGATGCCTGTCGCCGGCGGGCGCAGCGAATGCGCAGCCGTGAGCGGAGCGGGGAGTCGGCGGTTGTGTACTCGCCGCGCTGGGGACCGGGCGTTGCGCACCGGGTGCAGGTGTTGGCTGCGGAGTTGGTCGAGGCCGAACACCGCGAGGCTGATCTCCAGGAGTTGCTGGAGCGAGCCATGGCTGTGGGCGTGGAAGTGGAGCACTATCTCGGGGCAGCCGTGCACGATACCCGGGCCACGGGGACGAGTTGGAGCGAGGTGGCGCGCAAGGCGCGAGTCAGTGAGGCGACTGCGCGTGCGAAATGGGGCCCGCGGACACTGCGCAGGCAGATGCGGCATCGGGCCCGCCAGACAGCGTTATCTGCAGCGCCGCCTGCTGAGGTGAGGTCGCCCATGGGGCTGTCGGAGCACCGTCAGCGCCTGGGAGCAGCGGTGTCCTTTCTGATGCGGATGCAGGACCAGGCTTTGCAGACGGTGGCCCGGGAAGCCGGAGTTTCTGCCTCCTCCCTCTCGCGGTTACTGGCCGGCCAGAGAGTGCCGGACTGGCCGACAGTGTTCACCGTTGTGACGGCGGCCGGCGGGAGGCCGGAGGAGTTCCGGCTGCTGTGGGAGTGGGCGCGCGGACACAGGCAGCCAGGCCGACGCTCCGCGACGGCTTCGCTGACCCGTTTTCACGGCGCGCTGCGCGGCCTGCAGTGGGCCGCGGGACGAGCGAACGGCCGCCCGGATACCACCGCCGACGAGGCGGACGGCGGCACCCTCGCCGCTGTACTGAGCGGTGAGCTGGTCCCGGACTGGGCCACGACACACGAGCTCGTGCAGCAGTTGGGCGGCAACCCCGAGCAGGTGCGCCCGCTGTGGGAGGACGTGCAGTACACGTTCCTGCTCGCGCACGACTTCTTTCCGGACCTGGGGGTTCGCGGTGCCAAGGACCTCACCTGACCGACTCTCGGACGGCCGCAGACGGGAAGCACTCCCGACGAGGAAGCGTCCCTCCCCTGCCGGGTCTTGCCCACGTGTCGGAGCTGTTGTGGCAGCAGCATCCCGGGCCGGGGAGGACGAAGTGGAGATCGGCATGCCGGCCGCCTTCGCCGCGTTCTGCCTGCGCCACCTGGATGTCTACACCCGCTACGTGGCCGTGCGGGTCGGCGACGAGCGACAGGCCCGGATGCTGGTGCAGGCGGCGTTGGGGGATCTGGCCATGGTGTGGGCGGAAGCGTTGGAGAGCCCGTCACCGTCTGCCCTGGCCTGGCGGCTGCTCGTCGCACGTACCAGCCGAGCGGCTGTGGCCGGCGGCCCGGAGCTGTACCGGGTGCTGCCCGCGCGGCAAGCAGACGCTGTACTGCTGCATTACCGGCTCGGCCTGCCGGCGGCGATGGCCGCGGACGTCATGGGCTGGCAGCCGGGCGAATTCACCTGCCTGCTCAAGGCGGCCGTGCGCACCGGCGCAGCGGCCTGAGACTGACGGACCGAGGAAGGCGAATCCATGTGCGCCCGCGTACGCGGGCGCCGGAGAGGCATCCTGCCCGGTACGGCGGGATGCAATTTCACTCCTGAGGGGCACACGAAACCGTTAGCCGAGGTGGAACACGGGGTACATAACTCCTAGCATGGAGTGCCTACTTGACACGCACTCCTACAGGGCATTCATCCTGCGTGGGGGCGTGCGGCGGGCAACGGCATGCGGGGGCACGCGTGGTAATCGATGTGAGCCAGGCCAGCGACGCACGCGTCAACAACCTTCTACTGGGCGGAACCGACCACTACGAGTCCGACCGCGAAGCCACCAGACGCCTGACGGAACTCGCACCGAACATCCGGCAGCTCGCCCGGCTCAGCCGCCAATTCCTGCTGCGCGCGGTGCGCCACCTCGCTGCCGAGCGCCGGATTGACCAGTTCCTCGATCATGGAGCCGGACTACCCATGCGGGAGAACGTCCACCAAGTCGCGCGGCGGGTCCACAAGAGCGCCCGTGTGGTCTACATCGACAACGACCCCGTTGTGCTCGCGCATGCCCGCATGATGCTGGACGACGAACGGACCCTGATCCTCGACGCGGACATGCTCGACACCGACTCCATCCTCTCCTGCTGCGAGCAGGCCGGCTTCCTCAACCGCCAGGCACCCGTGGGTGTGTTGTTCGTATCAGCCCTGCACTGTGTCGCCGACGAGCAAGACCCGTGGCGGCACGTCAAGAACCTGATGGACCGATTGCCGTCCGGCAGCTGCCTGGCCCTGAGTCACCTGGTCAGCGACGACGCCGTGCGCCGCGAGGAAGCCTCCCGTCTCATGCGGCGGCTCACCGGCCACCCCTGGACCGTGCGGTCAACGGCCGAGGTCGACCGGTTCTTCGACGGACTGAGGCCAGTCGGAGGCCCGCTCGGTGATGTCGCCCACTGGAAGCCCGGGCCCGGCCTGAAACTGAAGCTGGCCGACCTGACCTGGATCGCCTATGGAGGTGTGGCCCGCAAACCGTAAGCCAGCGGTTCAGTCGTTCAGTTCGCTGATGTAATGCTCCAGCAGCGCGAGCGTGCCTTCACGGCTGGCCGCCTTGGACCACAACGTGGTGAGCGCCAGCCGGTAACGCTCCACCTGCTCGGGATTGGTGACATAGCTGCCACCGCTGCGGACTTCCAGATACACCATGTCCTCCTCCCGGTCCGAGGGGAAGGAGAGATAGGTGATGGACGGCGCCGGAGCCATCGCTTCGTCGCCGGCCTTGAAGGGCAGCACCCGGATGTGGATCCGCTCGGTGTTCTCCTCCAGGTTGTACAACTCGCGCAGCTGTCCGCGCATGACAGCTGCCCCGCCCACCGGCCGGGCCAGGACCGCCTCGTCCACCAGCGCGTAGTAGTCCGGCGCACCGGCTTCGTGCAGGAGCTGCCGCCGCCTCTGCCGAACCTTGACCGCCCGCTCCCGCCGGGCCTGCCGCTTGGGGTCCTCCACGGTCGCGTCCGGGAAGGCGCGCTGCATCAACGCCCGCGCGTACGCCGGCGTCTGCAACGGGCCCGGCACGTACTGCACTTCGTAGGTGCGGATCTCGTGGGCAGTGTGTTCCACGCTGATCAGGCGCTCTAGCCAGCCGGGGATCGCATCACGGAACTCTTCCCACCACTGGGTGTCCCGGGAGCGGCTCGCCAGCTTGGCCAGAGAGTCCAGCTGCGCCTGGTCGCTCACTCCGTAGAAGCGGGCGAGCGCCAGCACCCGGTCTGCTTTGAGCGGCGTCTCGCCGTTCTCAATGCGGCTGAGTGTGGGGGCCGAGCCGACAAAGCCCGCCTCAACGACGTCTACCAGCCGCAGGCCCTGCTCCTTGCGCAACTGACGCAGGTGGGCCCCTACGACCCTCTCCGCGCCAGGGGGAAGGCTGCCCGGATCGTCGCCGTCCCCGACAGCCCACAGGACTTGACCGCCCGACACCCACACTCCTTGGTCACCCGTGGTTCAACGTGAGGGCCCCAGAGTGAGGACCCTGCGCGGGTGACCGCAAGCCTGGAACGTCGACTTTCAGTCGATCAGGTGGTCGAACTCGCTTTGCCTGACACCGATGAGCATCGCCTCGATTTCCGAACGGGTGAACACCAGGGCCGGTCCATCGGGGAAGCGTGAGTTGCGTACGGCGGTGTCGCCGTCCGGCAGGGCGGCAAATTCTACACAGCTACCGCCCTCAGGTGTGCTCGCCGAACTTTTCACCCACCGCACGCCCGGGATCGAGTCGGCCGCCACACCATTTGCGTACGATGCCAATTCTCGTCCTTTCGCAGGTTGTTGTCGCCGCAGACTTCAGGGCTCGGCCTCGCTCAATCCAGGTACGGGCAGGCCGAGGCGAGCTCTGAAGCCTCATGAAATTTCATGAGCGCATGGAATGCGGTCGATCTTAGGGGGCGGTTTTCATGCGCGCCGTCCCCCGCAAGGGCGTTCTTCCTGTTCGTTGATGTGACAAATGGGGGCGAACATTTGTGCAGCACCGACGTGGCGCTCTGGTTGTCAGTTTGGCTGGATCTGCCCGGGTAGCGGTCCCTGGCGAAACGCAGGCCCTCGACTGGGGGTTGGTCATGGGGATCTCTGTCGGCAACTTTGCTGCCAGCAAGATCGCTGCGACTGGTGAAGGGATGGCTCAGGCACGGCAGTTCACCCGACACCACCTCATCCGATGGGGCCTGGGGGACGTGGTCGACGACGTGGTCACGGTGGTGGGGGAACTGACTGGCAACGCGGTGCGGCACACGGCCGCGGCAGCAGACGGTGCGTGGCTCGCACTGGCCACCAGCCCGCGAACGGTGATGTGCATCGTGAGGGATCCCAGCCCTCAGGTACCCGCCCCGAGTACTGCTGACCAACTGGAGACCTGCGGGCGGGGGCTAGGTGTCGTCGCAAGCCTGTCGTCCACATGGGGGTGGACCGTGGAAGGTGACGGCAAGGCAGTGTGGGCCCGGATCCCCATCTGATCGCGGCCTCTGTTGCCGGGACAGGTTCTCACTGCCGCAGTCGGCCTCGGTGGCGGTATCGAGGAGTTCGGGGCTGGTCGGCGCCGTCAGCGTCGCGCTGATCGATCAACAACCCAGCTCGGGTGTTTCCGCCCAGTCCCGGCTCCTCACCCGGGAGGCCGGGTGCTCCGGGCGGTGCAGGCCGGCATCTGCGGCGTAGGCGGCCCAGTCTCCGCCGCCTGCCCGCTGCCACTGGATGGCCACGATGACGCGGATGCCGAGTTCGCGGGCGAGGATCGCAGGCGACGGTTCGGAGGGCGACGCGGAGCGTCAGGGCGAGGGCGGCGTGGGCTCGGAGGGCGTGTGGTTGCCCGGGGCCCGGGTGCCGCTCCCTGAGGGCGATCAGGTCGAAGTGATGTTTCCCCACCCCCCCCGCGAAGGAAGCAACCGGCACCGCTCAGCGTGTCACGCGATGAGAACCCGACAACACGAACGAGAACGAGTGAGAATCCGGTGCGAGAGGACAGAAGTTGTCCTGTCGCAGCGCAGGTTTCTCATGATCTTGTTGGGAGCTGCGGCGTCGCCAACTTGACTGAGACGGCCGGGGTGCGGCGTCTCAATCGATCGCGGCTTCTCGATGGACATCGACCGGGCAGCAGCGGAGATCCTCAACCTCCCGAGTGCCGGAACTGACAAGTACCGTGAGAATCGAGCCCTCAGCGACACTCCCTTTGAGAATCCGACCCAGTTCCTTGAGAACCTGCCAGCTCCGATGGGACGGGACAGAAGTTCGTCTCCTCGTCCCGTCCCTTGGGCCGGACAGGGGCCACCGTCACTGAGAAAGGGTCATCCGAAATGCGAACCTACATCAGCACCGAAGAGGCGGGTGGTCTGCGGCGGCGGTGTCCGGCACCCGGGGTGTGCGCGATCGGGCGCGGCAGGTCTCGCACAGCGTGACAATCCAGGTGCGGGTCTGGTCACCGTGGAAACGGGGCCGTCCGGAGTGGCCGCACTGCTCGCAGGTCTTCTCGGAGGCGGCTTCGGCTGCGTCGACGAGGGCGCCGGCCCGGTCAGCGAAGGCGCTGTCGAATTCGCCGTCTTCGTCGAAGAGGTCGGCGAGGTAGATGCGGAGTCCTCCGAAGCGGCTGCTGAGTGAGTCGATCTGGTAGTCCGGGGCGAGCGCGGTGAGGTCCTGGTGGAGCTGGTCGAGCAGTGTGGCCCAGCCGGGCCCGACGGTGGAGGCCCAGGCGGGGATCTGCCGTTCAGTGGTGGGACGGGTTCCGTCGGCATGCCCGCCATGGTCGCCTACGGCACTGACACCGGGTCCGCTCCCCCGGGGATGGGATGCCCCGGGCCACCCGACCAATGCTCCGAAAAGAAGTCGTCCGGGCGACGGCACGCCTGGACGCTCCTGACGGCACTCCTCTACGACGACGAAGACTCGGGAGCTACGGAGTGAGTGCGAATCCGCCGGTGAATCACCGCCTTGAGGAGCTCCTGAAGGAGGGGTCGACCGACCTGGAAGCCGCTCTGGCCGAGTCGACTGATCTTGACGAGAGACTTGCGGCTGTTCTGGAGGAAGGTGCGTCCCAACTCACCAGGGCGCTACAGGTTGGCCAAACTACCGCCAGCCGCTCACCGATGTCCGCAACGCCTTCCGCCAACGCGCTTCCGGATAGCGACTGGCTGCTGGGCCTTGCTACCGGCGCGTGCGGCAGCGGCTACGAGTGCGGGCAGCCGCTCGGCGACTGCTGCGCCGGGGCCGCCCGCAACGAAGCCCGGTGGAATCAGGCCGCGCAGCCCTCCGGGCGGTACGTGTACTTCGTCCACTGACGTACGGGGAAACCGAATTCATCCGTCTCTCTGGTGGAGTCCTTGGGCCCCTGGACGACGACTTCGTGCAGGCGGGGAAGGCGCTCGTGCCACTGCGTGTACACCCAGCGGCCGACGTCGGTCAGGCAGCCGTGCTCGCTCAATGCGACATCTACATCGTTGAGGTGGCGGCGGTCCAGGTTCTGCTCCACCCAGGACTCGAACTCGGCCAGCACCACCCGGTGTGTGGTCTGCTCCTGGTTCGATAAGGTCTCGTCCTCGGTCGCGAGAACGAGCGTTATAGCCCAGTCGTGCTGGTGCGTGAGCCGGATGGTTGTTTTGGAGAAGAGCAGGCCGCCAGCGTCCGTAGGGCGGCGTCGAAGGAAGTGCTGGTGGCGCCGCGGCGCGCGGTGAGTGTCAGGGGCCGGCGGGAGGAGCAGTACACGCCGGGGGGCGACCTGGGCGCCGGGGTCGGTACCCGGCACTTTCCAGGAGCCAGCCCGCGCTGGCTTACAGCCCGCTGCCCTGAGAGCGGTTGACCGGGCCGCCGGCGGCCCGCACGGCTCGGGCCTGGTTGTCCGTGATGGTCGGATTAAGGAAGACCGAGCCCACCTGGCGGGCGTCCGGGCCGCTCGCGGGCAGGGACAGACCGCGGTTGTTGCGGTCGACGAGTACGCCGTGGGCTGCTTCGGTGAGCGGCGGCTGGGCGCCCAGAGGGACGCCCAGGATGTCGGCGAGGTGCGGGTATGAGATGGGGGCGGCGGAGGTGCTGCGGGCGAGGACCAAGGTGATGGTGAGATGCTCCGCGGAACAGGGTGAGGCAGCCAACGAATGCCGGCCGTCATCCCGGCCGAGCCCGAGGCGGGCTGAAGTCGGCGTCCACGTCGGCCCGTGACGGGCCGGACGGTGCAGGCCCACCGTTAGGCTCGGCATCGCCCGTCCAGACCTGCCCGCAGAGGAGACCGCGCTCTCGCTCTTCGAGAAGTGGCAGCGGGGTGCGGTTCCGACGGGGGAACGGCACCGTACCCGCCTCAGCCTACGAGGCTTGCAGCCCGCCGTCCGTCAAACCCGGCGGCTCCAGAAAGCATCGTCAGCAGCTGTCCGTGCCCATCGCTTGCGGACCTGTTGCTCGCAGGGCCCAGTTCACCGAGCCATGCCTCACCCGGCCGGTCCACCTCTGTCTCGGACATCCTGTCGTGTGCACCACCGCCTGCGACGAGGGATCGGCGAGCAGTTGCGTTCCCTCGGTAATGCGCTCGATCCGGTGGATGTGCAGCTGATCCCGGGCGCGTCGCCGCATCACGCCGATAGAAAAGCCGCACCTTGTCGGTTCTTCGAGGGGACACCTGTGCGCCGTACCGCCGCGTCCGCCATCACTGCCGCTGCTCTGCTCCTTCCCGCCTCCGCCCACGCTGTCCCCGCCCGGGCCGCCGCGCCCGGGGACACCGTCACCCTGACCGTCCGCGATGCGCTGGACACGCTTGACGTAGCCGAGGAGGACACGACCCCGTACAAGCGCAGCTACTTCCGGCACTGGATTGACGCCGACCGCGACGGCTGCGATGCCCGGAAGGAGCTGCTCCTGGAGGAGGCCGTCGAAACGCCGGAGCAGGGAGAGCGCTGCAAGCTGACCGGCGGACGCTGGTACAGCGCCTACGACGACAAATACATCAACGGGCCGGGCGGTCTTGATGCCGACCACATGGTCCCGCTGGGCGAGGCATGGGACAGCGGTGCCACCGGCTGGACCGCCCGGGAGCGCCAGGACTTCGCCAACGACCTCGACGACCCGCGCTCCCTGATCGCGGTCTCCGGCAGCAGTAACCGCTCTAAGGGAGAAAAGGATCCCTCACAGTGGCAGCCGCCGGCGAAAGGCAACTGGTGTGCGTACAACACCAATTGGGTCGTGGTGAAGACCCGGTGGGGGCTGTCCGTCGACGAGACCGAGCGGAAGGCTATCGAGGACCTACTGGCCGACTGCCCGAACGAGGAGTTCACCGTGGAAGTGGCCCGGTAGCCGCCGCCACGTTCTCCACACCGGCCCGGGGCGACCACGCCGCCGCCCCGACCATGTGATCGCCGACAAGGCATACAGCTCTCGCGGCTTCCGCAACTACCTGCGGCGACGTGGCATCGCGCACGCGATCCCGGAAAAGACCGACCAGCAGCGGCAACGGCAGCACCGCGGGAGCCGCGGTGGCCGGCCACCAGGCTTCAGCTGGGAGATCTACCGCCGGCGCAACCTCGTCGAACGCTGCTTCAATCAGCTCAAAGGCTTCCGTGGCTTCGCCACCCGATACGAGAAGACTGCCACCTCATACGAGGCAGCGGTCACTCTCGCATCGTTCCTGTTCTGGGCGAGAGTCGTTTGAAGACGGACCCTAGTGCTCGCCGCTAGGGAGAAGGAGGCGATGGGTGGAGCCAACGCGTACGCGCCGGAGCAACTGCAGCTGGCTGTGGCGGAGCCGAAGGCGTGGCTGCGCAGCAGAGCACGCGGACACGGCGCTGCTGGGGTAGCAGGCGACGATCGCGGCGGCCAACTTCGCCATCGGCCCCCGCGGCGCTGCCGACCACCGGGTTTGGGCAGGTCTTCAGCGGCGTGACCGCCTCGATGTACCTGGTGCGGGCCGCCATCACGCAGCTGGGCGAGGCCGAGTTCCGTCGGGGCATTCGGTGCGAGGAGCGGCAGTCGTCGCACAGGGTACGGATGAAGGTGCCTAGATCATCGTCCCGCAGTCGCGAATGGCCTGCGGCACCGCATACCTCACAGGTTCGCTGTGAGGTATGCGGTGCCGCAGCGTCAACGAGCGCACCCGAGGTGTCAGCGAATTCTCCGTCGAACTCGCCTCGGGATCGAACCGGTCCGCGAGTACCAGGCGCAGTCGTAAGAGCTCGGCGCTGATGTCCTCGACTTGGTAGTCGGGGACGAGCTCCGGCAAGTCGGTGTGCAGCCGAGCCAGCAGCGGAACCCAGCCGGGCCCGACCGCCTCTGCGTGGGTCGGGATCTGCCGGTCCTTGATGGTGTGGTCGCTCATGGCCTTCAGAGGGCGGTATGTGAGTGCATAGGTCTTTTGTCGTCACCTGAACGTGTGGCGGTGCGGTATCCCGGCCGGTTGGAGGCCATGGGCGTGCTGGGCTGGTCGCCGTGAGCGAGCGCAAGTCCTACAAGACCGACCTGAGCGATGAGCAGTGGGCGTTGGTCGAGCCGGTGATCATCGCGTGGAAGGGTGCGCATCCCTCGGTCAGCGGCCATCAGGGCCGGTACGAGATGCGGGAGATCGTCAACGCGCTGCTCTACCAGGGCCGGACCGGTTGTCAGTGGGACTTGCTTCCGCACGACTTTCCGCCGCCCGGCGCGGTGAAGTACTACTTCTATATCTGGCGCGACGACGGCACCGACCAGACCATTCACGACCTGCTGCGCTGGCAGGTGCGGGAACAGACGGGCCGGAAGGCGGACCCGAGCCTGGTGGTACTCGATACGCAGAGCGTGCACGCGGCGGCCGGAGTGCCCGCTGAGTCGACGGGGCGTGATGCGGCAAAAAAAGTACCGGGCCGCAAGCGCGGCCTGGCCGTTGACGTGCTGGGCCTGGTGATCGCGGTGGTCGTGGCGGCCGCATCGGCGCACGAGAACGCCGTCGGTATCGCGCTGCTGGACAAGGTCGCCGCCGACACCGACACCGTGGAGAAGGCTCTGGTCGATCAGGGCTTCAAGAACACCGTGGTCGTCCATGGCGCCTCGCTCGGGATCGACGTGGAAATCGTCGAACGCAACCCGCAGGAGACGGGGTTCGTCCCACAGCCGAAGCGGTGGAGGGTCGAGCAGACCTACGGGATCTTGATGCTGTCCCGCAGGCTGGTGCGCGACTATGAACACCGGCCCCGCAGTTCGGAGTCGCGGGTGTACTGGGCGATGACCGCGGTGATATTGCGCCGGTTGACCGGGGCGACCACGCCGGCCTGGCGCACCGCATGACCGGCGGAGAGCTGACGCTCAGGGCGGTGCTGGCACGGCTGGAGGAGCGGGAGCGAGAGATCACCGCGCAGGCCGAGGCGACGAAGGAGCAGATCGCGCAGCTGACCGCACAGCTCAACGAACTCGACCGGGCCGCCGAGGAAGTCCGGATCACTCGCAAGACACTGCTGGAGCTGCCCGACCCGCGACCGTCCGCGCCGCCGGCACCGAAACTGCCGGACCATCCGGCCTACCAGCAGATCATGGCGGTGTTCGCCGCGGCCGACCATCCACTGCGGGCGCGGCAGGTTTGCGAGGCGATGGACCTGACGGTCGCGCCCAACAACATCAACAACATCCGCCTGAAGCTCAAGCGGCTGACCGACCGCGCGATCCTGGTCGAGACCGAGCAGGGCTTGTTCACCCTGCCCCGGCCGTAGCCGTCCGGCGCCGCCGCGACCTGCCCGCCCACCCCGGGCGAAACGAAGAGTCGGGCATCAAGTCTCATACCGCCCTCTCATGGTGACTCAGGGGTCTGACATTCAGTGGCATCTGGCGGCCAGGCCGAGAAGGAACCAGTGGGCCGTGGCCCGTTTGAGGCTCATGACTGTCGTCCGAGCCGGAGGCGATGCGACGGGCCAGGGCGTCGGGCAGCTTGATGTCGGCCTTGTGGTATTCCTCGGCGAGATAGGCATCGAACTCTTCCGGGTGGGCTTCCCGCAGGCGCTGGACCGCGAGCTGGCCGACCTCGCCGCGACGCCGGCGCTCAGCGGCGGATTCCTCCAGCCGCCGTTCCCGCCGCTCCGGGGCCTCTGCCTTGTGCCGGTTGCGAGGGTTGGCGGCTTCGGCTTCGTACTTGCGTTGCCGCAGCGAGCTGTGCACGGTGTTGGCCCTCTTGCGCCAGTCCTTCGCGTCCGGATCGTCCTTGTTCTGCGCGAACTGGCGGTCAAGGGCCGTGATCGCGGACTTGATGGCCTTGAGCCAGCGTACGCGCATGTCGGGGTGGCGCAGGGCGAGCGCGGTGACCGGGTCTGCCCGGCCCTTGGCTTCGGCCATCACCGTTTCTAGGAACGCCTCCTCGGCCATCTCCGCCAGCTGATTCACTCTGCTGAGCAGCGCGATCTGTTCCTCACCGAGAATCGCCCGCAGTTCCTGCCCCTCGTCCTGCATCGCGCAAGTTCCCCCTTCGATAGGCCGTACCGGTCTCCAGCGGGCACCTGCCCATGAGCGAAGGTCGGCGGCGCCGAAGTTCGCAACGCATGATGCCGCCGACGAACACGGGCCACAACCAACACCCCCTGGAGGCGTCCGCGACAACGTTTCCGATCTATGCGACCCTTCAACTTCAAGCAGCGAAGGGTGTCTTGAGACTCCGGGACCCCACTGGTACGTCGAGGTGGACTGGGACGACCCCCGCCATGATGCCCTCACCCAGCTGGTCACGGACTCGAACCAGACCCTTCTGGACACCGGATTCCCCGTCATCCCAGTCGAACATCGCTGGCTGCACATCACGACCAGATCACCGACCGTGCGGGAGCAGGCTCTTCTCTCCGGCCGAACGCGACGCCCTCGTAGCTGAGCTGGGCCAGCGTCTCGCGGACGTAGAGCCCTTCGACATCATGATCGGATCGCATGGGTTGTTCTCATGGCGTCGCGTGCGTCGAGGGACGTCGTCGGCCTCTTCGGTTCACTGTCCGACGCGTACACGGATGTAGGTGCGGTCGTCGTAGCTGCTTGCCCCCGGGCTTACCGCCTTGGTCGAGGCATGCTCGCCGATACGCAGCGGGTCTGAGGTGAGAGAGGCGGAAAGGTTGGCCTCGGCCTCTTTCAAGGTCGGCGCGGCCGACAGGTAGCCGTCGGACGCGAGCACCACCTCGGTGACGCTCTCGTCCAGGTTGAACACTTCCAGGTAGCGCGGCGGAACCCGACGTCCGTCCAGCACCCCGAAGCCGAGCGGATTGTCACCGTCGGTGTTGGCCAAGACATTCTGGGCCCTGAGAATGGGCATGATCATCTCCCGTCCGGGGTCAGTTGCGGCGAGCGCGTCCATGCTGTCGCCCTGGGCCAGCCGGCAGTGCAACAGTGCCGCCCGCGCGCCGGCTACAGCTCGGTCGATCTTCTTGTCCGCAGGGTGGGTTTCCCAGTGGTCGTCGCGGCGGATTGCGACGTGGACGTCGCCGACGCGCCAGATCTGGCCGCGCTCCGGGAGGAGAACGGCGGCGACGGCGCTGGGTGCCAGCAAGTCGTCCGCCGAGATCGACCAGTCCCGGCGTAGGTCGGCGAGTTGATCAGTGACCGCGTCGAGAGCGGCGGCCGGGGCCGAGTCGGCCGGGAGGGTCTGCAGCGTATCGGCAACGCACTCTGCGGCCCGTGCGCCGCCCGTCTTTCCGCCGTAGTCACGGCCACTCTTGTTCGCGCCGTCCACGACAGCACCAAGGGTGAGGGTCTCGCCGTTGCAGGCGAGGGCGAGGCGGTCCTCACCGTCACCGCTGGGCTGCTTGGGTACCGTCGACTTCTCGACCACGATCCACTTGTTCTATATCACTTTTGTTCTCAATGGATTCATCTTCGGGTTGAGGGTTGGCCGGGATCGTTGTTACCGGTGGGCCGGAGATCACACGCCGAGGGGTATCTTCGCCAGGGCTTCCCACGTGATCGTTTTGGCTTGGGCGTCTACGGCGACATCGATGAGATGCACCGCGTCGACTATTGCCTGGGGCGGCCGAGGTGGATTTCGCGAATGCGGCGGAAGGTGTAGGTGTTGGCGTCGGGATGTTGCTTCTCCAGGACGAGCCACAGGGAGGATACGGTCGCCGATACACGGCTGCCTGGGCGAAGCCCCCGGCCGAGTTCGGAGGCCAGGTGGTCCGAACGCTTCGCCAGCTCGGGCGTGTCGGTGTCCGTCAGGCCGTAGCCGGCGCTCATGTGACCCCAGTGATAGGTCTCCTCGGGTGGCAGGGTCAGACCGGCGGCGAGGAGACCAGTCCGTACGCGGAGGTAGCACTCGTGCAAGCCGGGCTCTGGCCAGACATCGGTCACGGCGGCGGAGGCGGAGGCGCGGGGTGGGCCGATCTCGATGTCGATTGGTGCCAGGCCGGACAGTTCGTACTGGAGGGCGGGGGCGGCGTCGTGGAGCCGCTGCTCGTCCACGCGCCTGCCGTTGCCGTCGAGAGGATTGATCTTCTGGGCAGTCATGTGCAGGTCGGGCTCGGCGACCGGCGTGATCACATCGGGGTAGCGGTCCAGGATGTCGCGCACGCGGGTGAAGTACTCAATGACCTGGGGCTGATCGTGCGGCAGCCACAACACGTGCGGCCGGATCCGCTCCTCGTCCGGCGCGTCCGCCGCGGCCCATAGCCGCTTCTCGGTCAGGAACCGCCTCATCGGCCAGTCTCCTCTGCAGTGATCTTGGCGGGGTTGAGGTCGACCCAGGGCATCAGATGGTCTGATCCGGCCCGCGCCGCCTTGCTGTCGTGGACTCCGTACGCCGTCAACGCGGGGGCGACCGGGCGGGTGGCCAGGATCAGGTCAATCCGGCGCTCGCCCCACGGGTCGGGGTCGCCCTGGCCGTCCTTCCAGTGGCCGGTCGTCGCGTGCCAGGGCAGCATGAGATGGGCGGCTGCGTCGACCATGAAGCCGCGGCGGAGTAGGGCGGCGGTCTGCCGCCGGTCGGCCAGTTGCTCGTCGCCGATCGTGCCCTCCAGTACCTGGTACTCCAGGTCGTCGTGGTCCTGGTCGCGGTACGTCTCGTCGTCGTAGTAGCGCAGCTGACCGTCAAGGCCCAGGACTTGAGCGGCGGAGAGCGCGTTGAAGTCACCCATCACGAAACCGGGCTTCGCACCGCCGGTCGTCCGGTAGATGCTCTTGATGCGCCAGGCTTCGCCGAGGCGGACGTCCTTGTTGATGGGATGGCCCTGGTAGGAGGCGACGAGGACCGGTTCGCCGTTGCCGAGGTCGAAGCCGGCGGTGGTGAAGCCGTGCCAGAAGTCGAGGGCACCGTAGGGCCGGTAGCTGCCCGGGACGAAGCCGGCCGCGTGGGGATTCCACAACACGGCGGTGTACCAGGCGCGATGGGCGTTGGCGGCCATCGCCGCTCCGTGCGGGTGTCCTGGGGTTGCGGGGATGGTGGCGGTCAGTCCGCAGTCCTCGGCGAAGGCGGTGATGGTCTGGGCGGCGATGGCATCCCACTGGTCACGGGGTGTTGTGGCCTCGTCGACCACAACCTCCTGGAGTCCGAGGAAGCCGGGTGCGAGTTCGCGGACGGCGGTGACGCGCGCGTTCCACTCGGTGCGGCCACGGGCGTTGAGCTGGAGCTTGTAGGCATTGAGGTTGGCGAGACGTATCGTGCGCACGGTCCTCTCCCAGGGCGTGTGAAAGCAGGGGGGTAGTGGTGTCGGCTGTCGGGAACGCCGGCGGGGGCCGCGCGCGGTGCGGACGGGCGGCGCGCACGGACCGTGTTGTCGGCCCGGCGGTGGCAGTGGCGCTCACAAGGAGCCGCCGTCATGGGGCAGTTCGGTGATCGCTTGGCGCGGGGCCCTGGGCAGGCCGAGTCGCTCCCGGGCGGTGTGGACCGCGGCGAGCTGGCCGGCGGCTTCGCTGCCCCAGTCGAAGAGCTCGGTGGCCTGTTCGGGGGTGGCGAGGAGCCGGGCGTAGGTCTGCCCGGTGGCCTGGTCGCACCTGGAGGGGCCCACGTGGGTGAGGCAGGCTGCCATCCGTACCCGGGCGCAGGGTCCGGGAGCCGTAGGGGTGTTGGTGGTGTTGTCGTGGAGGTAGCCGAGGGTCAGGGGGTCGCCGATGCGGAGGGCGGCTTCCTCGTGGGCCTTCCGGCGCAGGGTGGCCGCTGGATCGCCGCGGTCTGCGGGTTTGAGCGTGCCGCCGGGCAGGCAGGCGGACCCGGTGTCGGAGCCGATCAGGATGAGGATGCGGCCGTCCGGCGCGAACAGCCACCCCCAGCTCTGCACAACAGGCAGCGCGGCGGGCACACAGCCTGTGTGCCAGGGCCATCGTTGCGGCTTGCGCGGGGTACGCAGCACCTGAAGCCGGTCCAGCGGCGTGGGGGCGGTGGGGTAGCCGTCTTCCAGCAGGACGGTGCCTGCGGTGTTGATGCGGGCGCGGAGTGCGGCCAGGGCGCGACGGGCATCGCCGGGTTCCATGAGCGCGGGCAGGCGGGCGGGTTCGACGAAGGCGATCTCCAGGACTTCGTGAGCGGGCAGGCGGATGGCGGCGACCTGATCGGCGCTCCACGTGCCGCCGTCGTACACGTAGATGATCTCGCCGGGGAAGTGCAGGGCGGGATCGAAGCGGGGCGTGGTGGGGACCCAGTCGACGACCAGGCCGCGGGACAGCGAGGTCTGGACGCCGAGTTCTTCGCGCAGTTCCCGGACTGCGGCCGGCAAGGGGGCTTCGTGTGCGTCGAGCGCGCCGCCGGGCAGCAGGTGCACCTGGCGGTAGGCGACACGTTCCACGAGGATCCGGCCGTCGGCGTCCGTGATCAGGACGGTTGCGCCGGTCCACAGCGCAGCCCGGGAGGCGCTGTAGGCAGCGTCTGTCATGGCAGGGACGTGCGGGGCGGGGGAGTCGTGGGGTGCGGGTGCCATCCGTTCTCCGATCATGCAGGGCCAGGAGGGGCGCTCGTCGGCGGTTCCCTGACAAGGTCACTGGGCGGGCGGTGCGAGGTCCAGGGCCCGTACCGCGCCTGAGTCAGAGCTTGTCCGCGTCCCAGAGGGCCGTTCCTTCTCCGCCACCTCGACGTGGTCCTGGCGCGGGCCACGCAGGAGCAGTACGGCCAGCCCGCCCGCATCGAACCGCTGGAAGTGTTCCCACCAGGAACTCAGAAGGCTGATCTCGTCCTTGTCCACGGCCATGTCCCGCCGATCCGAGGGAGCGTGCGCGGCAAGCGGCGTGATCACAACGATCACGTCGCCCTCGCGCAGCAGGCGGCCAAGGTCGTCAAGGACGCGGGTGCGGTCGCCCAAGAATGCATACACCAGCCGCAGGGTGATCAGGTCGTAGCCGTCCTCGTGCAGGGGCTGAAGGCCGTCGTGTTCGGTGTCCAGGCACAGCCACCGCACCCCAGACTCCTGACCGGCACGGGCGAGGGCGCTCTCCGCCCCGTCCACCGCATCGACCGTGTAACCCATCGACGCCAGATGTGCGCCTAGGCCCCCCAGCCAGCAGCCGATGTCCAAAGCCCAGCCGCCGTCGGTTGGGGCGGGCGCGTGCTCGGCCAGCAGGGCACGCTCACTCTCCCCGAGCTGCCGAAAACCCTGCCCTTCGGCGTAGTGCTCGTCCCATTCCTTGTGTTCGGTGTAGGCCAACGGGGTGTCTTCTTCACGTGAGTTGGGAGCGGGTGGGGTCAGGAACGGGCGAGCTGGTGGAGGCGGGCCAGAGTGCGGTTGCCGTGCTCGACGAGTTCGGGGTCGTGGTGGGTCATGCCGAACTGGATGCCAGAGAGCGCGTACGCGGCGCGCCGTGGTGGAACGCGGCCGTCAGCTCGCCGAGCCCGCGGTGCACCCGCACCTCGGTCGCCGGGGGCAGGGTGGCGCCGTGCAGGCTGCGGCCCGGCAGGGCGGTCACCACGATCGTTTGCAGCGATGCGTCGGCGGCCACCAGGCTCGGCGCGTGCCAGCCGAGCGCGTGCGTCCACGGGCGGTAAGCGGTCCTCTCCCGGGTGAAGGCCCCTGGCGACGGGGCGGTCTTGAGATGGAAGCGGGTGTTGTCAGACCTGCGGACCACATACCACAGAGCCGTTGGCGACGAATCGGGCGAGACGTTGCGTACGGCGGCCAGCGTGCCCAGGGTGTTCTCGGCCCAGGCACGAAGCGGCGCCGATGGGAAGTTCCGGGTCGGTCATGCCCCCACCTCGGTGTCGGGCGTGACATGTCCGCGATCCCCACCGAGGCAGCAAGGCCATCAGCCTGCACATTGAAACGGGCGGTCGTCCGGATGGTCTTGGGCCGTCCGGGCAGAGGGCGGGCGAAGACGGGGCGGGGGTCATGAATCCTCCTACGGTTCATCGGACGAAACAGAGGTGGCGTACCGGTGCCCGGCGGGTTCGGCGGCCACCGGTGGGCATCCCCCAACAGCGCGACCTGCAGGCTGGTTGGGGATGACTGATGATGATCGAGACGACGAGCTGACTGCCCTTTGGAACACGTGTGTTTGAGCCGCGTCCCTGCCCACGGCCGGACGGCACCCCCGTGCACCCCTGTTGTGCGAGATGGCGGTCGTGACCGAATCGCCGCGAAGGATTACTCCGGCGACCCATGAGAGGGAGAAAGCGCTATCGAATCCGGGGCTATGCGTTGAGGGTGGTGGCGCCGCTGTTGCAGAGCGGTACGCCGAGGAGCAGCTCGGCAAACTGCCCGGTCTCGGCGGCCAGCAGACTCTGCTTGATCCGCCGCAGGGAGTGGTCGACTGCGTAGCGGCTCCCTCGGCACGCCACCCAGCGCAATTCGCCGAAGCGGCCGGATTCGGTGACCGCCGGCTCGACGTCGGGGAGAAGCACCTCGTAGACGTAGTTGGTGCCTTCGCGGTGGTGTCCCGGCTGCTCGGGGACGTGATTCATGACAAGGATGTGTCCGGCGCTGGCACGTAAACTCAGCCTCTCGTCGAGGTGGCGGCTCAGAGCGCGCCTGGGCAGCTCGTTCGCGGCTGCCGTGCCGCCCGGAAGCCCCCACTGGGAGACGGCGACGGCGTAGGGGCGGCTGACCATCAGCAGTTGGGTGCCTAGCGTGATGAGGGCATGGACGCCTATGCGGCGGGGAGGCGGGTTCTTGAACGGGTTCCTGCGTCTCCTCGGTCATGACGGGCTCCGTAAGTTTCGGTGGTGAGGGTTGTGGACGGTTTCCTGCGCACAGGCGACGGCCGTCGCCTTGTGTGAGCGCTTGAGGGTCTGCTTCTCGCCTCGGGCCGTGACGGGTCCGGCTCGGCTGCCGTGCTCCGCTTGGGGCCCTGCGTCGTCCGGGCCGATCGGCATGCTGGCTGGAGGTTTCGGCATCATCCGCGTCCTGGTGGTTTGCGGAGTACGGCTCGTACGCCAAGCCGGGAGAATTCCCGGGCCAGGTCTGCGCTGATGGTGTTGTTGCGCAGCTTCTTTCTCTGATGGCCCAGCCAGTACCCGAGTTTCAGCCCGTCGGCTGTGACGTGGTCGTAGGGCACCTCGGTGTGTCCCTGTGCCTGGCGGTAGTCCCTGAGCGCCTTTAGATGCCGCTGTTCGTGCACCTCGCGTCCGTCGAGATGGAGGTGGTTGGCTGTTATGCGCTGGGCGCGTTCCGGCGGCAGGTCGCCGGCCTTGAGTTTCTTGAGCTGTTCGATGCGCCAGTTGCCGAGTTTCACTCCGCTGGCGGTAGTGTGATCACGCGGGACGATCGGGTGGCCATGTTCCTTCGTGAACTCCAGCCAGGCCGCGAAGCCTTGGTTCCAGTAGTGTTCGAGCCGGTCGCGGATGAAGCCGAGTTCGAGGAGTTCGGCTTGACGCTCGGCGCCCAGTTCCTCCCAGGTCGTTCGCCGGGTGGTCACCTGAGTTCCGAGGGGCCGGCCGGCCGGTGTTACGTATTTCTGGGGAACGTCGAGGTGTCCGTGCTCCTCGCGGAATGTGATGAGGTCCGCGAGGAATTGCTCCCAGACGCGGTCGTGCTTGTTCCAGACGATGCCGAGCCCTTCGAGTTCGGTGATCTCCTGTGGCGTCATCCGGCCGTCGCGATAGCGGGTCTTCTGGTGTTCGAGCCAGCTGTAGAGGGGAAGTCCCTCCGCGGTCGTCCAGCCGCGGGGAGGCTCCAGGTCGCCGTGCGTTTCGCGGTAGGCGGCGCAGGCCGCGGTTCCCTCCGCCCAGCCGCTGCTGGCGGACCGGACGATCCGTACGGAGATGGCGCGGGCGAAGTTCGGCGGCACGGGAAGCCCGCTGAAACTCAGCCAGTCGGGAAGGGTTCTGTGCGGATCGGCGTCGTCCCGCCTGTCGAGGTCCAGACTGCTGTTGTCGTGGGCGCCCAGGGCCTGCCGTGCGCTGTCGAGCCGTCTGCCGAGGGTGTCGTCTGTGGCCCGGAGAGCCTGGGCGACCCGCAGGACCGGCCCGAACTTCGTGCCCAGCAAAACCTCTTCGGGGTCGTCGCCGTCTTCGAGGAGGAGCGGGACGATCACGGACGCGACCTTGTCGGTGCGGCCTCCGGTGCGCATGGCGCGTCCGAGGCCCTGGATGATGTCAATGACCGACTCGCGGGGATCGAGGAAGGCGACTCCGTCGACGTCCGGCGCGTCGACCCCCTCAGTGAGCACCCGCGCGTTGGAGACCACCTTCAGGCTGTTCTCGCGGGTGCGGAGCCGTTCCAGGATCTCGCGTCGTTCATGGCCCTGCTGACCGCCGTGGACGTGGCCGGCCCAGAGCGATCCGGCAGGGCGTTCGGCGGGGTCGAGGAGGCTGGCGACGGCCGGGAGTGTCGCGGCGAACCACTTGGCGTCGGTGACGCGGTGGTGGAAGGTGATCAAGTTCCTGATGTCGTGTTCACGTGCCGCGCGCAGGACCGCGATCTGCCGGGCCAGCATGGCGGCGGACATCCCGGACCGCCCGACGCGGAAGTGGGTATCTTCCTCGGCGAGCGCCCGTACCTCTCGGCTGGTGGCCACGGCGACGATGAGGCGGTAGTCGGCGAGCACGCCCAGCTCGATGCCGCGGGAGAACGGGATGTTCTTGCAGATGGGTCCGTAGATCTTCGGGTCGTCCATGCTGACTGCTGTTTCGCCGGTGATCAGCGGGGTCGCGGTCAGATACAGGCGGCGTTCGGCAGGCAGGGCGACGTCGTCGTGGACGAGGCCCCATGCCTTTCCGGCGGCTCCGGCACTGCGGTGTGCTTCGTCGATGATCATCAAGCGCCAGGGCGGGAGATCGTGGTGGGCATGGGCTGCGGCCAGTGTCGGCAGGCTCTGATAGGTGATGGCCACGGTCACCCGGCCGGGGCCCTTGGTGAAGTCGGTGAGCTGCTGCGGACTGGTGGTCACCATCGTCGGCTGGGGGACCAGCGGCCAGCCGTCGTGGTCCAGGAGGACACTGTCGTCGGAGCACACGGCGACGACGCGGCCAAGATGGGCGGCGCCTCGGTAGTCCTTCCAGTCGCGCAGGATCTGACCGACCAGGTCGATGGTGGGCGCGACAATCAACACGCGGTCGTCGGCAGCGACGAGGTGCGCGACTTCGCAGGCGGCGCGCGTCTTGCCGAGACCGCACGCCATAACGCCCGTGGTCCGGGGCTCGGTGCTGAGCGTGCGGGCGGCGGCGGAGACCAGCTCCTGCTGGTGCGGCCACAGCTGCGGTACAGCGCTGTCGGTGTGATCGATGACAGGGGTGGGCACGGATTCCTCTTCGTACGATGTCGAGGTGCGGCATTTGGTGGGCCGCCGTTGTCGGCGCCCCAGCGCGGTTTAGGCGGGCTGCGGTGCGTGAGCATGGTGGTCGGTCTGGTGTGAGCGGCGCTTCGGGAAACCGAGGCTTCATGGCTCGGCCGCGAATGCTGCGGAGATTTCCATTGGGCATTCCCGGCTCGTCGAGCAGTGTCATTTGCCGGTGAAAGGGGCGAGGCAGACGGCAACTGCAGAGGACCGGGCACCGCATACAGCCACGTGCAGGGCGCTACATCTGTGGTCTGATGGAGTCTTGGTTGCTGCGGCGCCTGGCGGCGGTTGCCTGCGTGCGCCGACACGAGATGCCGTGCGCTCGCTCCAGCCAGCGCAGCAGCTCCTGCAACTGGCTGACCAGCACCAGCAGGTGTTCGTACGCGAGGTCCGCCCGCGGCCGGGAGTTGGAGCGGGCCTCGGTCCGCTTAATCAGCTCGTGGAGTTCGGAGCGTTCCCCGTCGCCGAGCCCTGCGGCGAGGGTGCGGGCATGCGGGATCAGAGTGGGGGCGAGTTCCTTCAGTGTGATGAGAGCGTCGGCGACGGCACGTGGGGCGGAGACGATGCCCCGGTTCGCGATGCTGTCCAGCTCCCGCCGCGCCTCGATCAACAGCGCGGACACATCCGTGTCGGCCGTACGTGTGGCGCGAGTTGTGCTCGTCATGGAGGTGCTCCGTGTCGGTTGAGTAGGAGGTGGGGTGGGAGAGCCGCTGTACGTGAGCTATTCCATGGCCGGCCGTGCTGTCGGCAGGCCCGATGCGACGGGTGGAGCTTGGATCGGGCGGCAGGTCCTGGAGGCAGACAGGGCCGTCGGGGGTTCCCGCTCCGTTTGTCGTGGAGGAGGGCGCGGGTGCCTGGAGTCAGGTGGCGGTGTTGTTGGGGAGGAAGAGCGAGGTTTTGGCCGCGAGTCGTTCGGACCACTGGACGGGAGGGGCGCCGAGCTCGGTTTCGGCCAGGCGCTGGCGCTGTACTTCACCGGTTCCGGCGGGCGAGTAGGTGTGCTGGACGTCCCGCCATAGCCGCTGGAGGGGGTAGTCCGTGCGCAGGGCGTGGGCGCCGTGCAGTTCCATGGCGTCCTGGCCCGATTGAACGGCCCATTTGTGGTTGAGGTACTTGGAGTTGATGAGCCGGTCGTCACAGGTGCGGCCGGAGTCGAGCATGCGTACGGCGAGGTAGGCGAGCTCGCGGCTGCCCATCAGACGGGACTTCATGTCGCCGACCCGGTCGCGCAGGACGGCGAGGTCAGCGAGGGTTCCGTTGTAGCGGCGGCGGCCCTCAAGGAAGCCGGCCGCGCATTCCATGATCGCTTCGTGGATACCGAGGGACACCGCGGCGAGGTTGGGCCGGCCGTAGAGGATGCTGCTGCTGTAGGCGATGTCTTTGCCATCGCCTACTTCGCCAATCACGTTGGCGTCGGGTATTCGGACGCCGTCGAAGGTGAGCTTGCCGAAGCTGAAGCCGTGCAGGCCGAGGGAGGGTCGGTGCGGTTCGAGGGTCAGTCCGTCGCGGTCGTGTTCGACGAGGAAGGCGGTCAGGGCGCGCGAGCCGGCCGTGTCGGCGGAGCCGGTGCGGGCCACGACGCAGTGGACGTGGGCGATGTGGCTGTTGCCGATGTGGACCTTGCTGCCGTCGATGATCCAGTCGTTGCCGTCGCGGCGGGCGGTGGTCTCCATGCCGAGCACATGGCTGCCGGTGTCCTCTTCGGTCACCGCGATCGACAGCAGTGTGTCCCCGGAGGCGATCTGGGGGAGTAGCAGGGCCTTCTGTGCGTCGCTGCCGAAGTGGATGATCATGGATACGGGCAGCTGGCTCGCCTGCAGGATGGCGCCGACCGCGCCTGAGGTCCGCGCCATGCTTTGGATCATGAGGGTTTTGGCGAGATGTCCCGCGTGCATGCCGCCGTACTGGCGGGGGATCGTGGCGCCGAACCAGCCCTGCTCGGCCATGAGCAGGGCCAGGTCGCGTTCCACGGTTTGAGGGGAGGACTCCATGCGCTGGACTCGGGGAGCGACTTCTGCGGCGGCGAACTCGTCGAAGTGCTGGACTAGGGCTTCGTAGTCGGGCGTGAGATCCGGAGTCGTGGACGACATCGTGGGCATCGTTGTTTCCCCCTCGGGGTGGTGGTCGCGAGTGGTGCGGCCGGGCGCGCGGGTGCTGCTAAGCACTGGTACGCCGGTAGAACTCGGTCATGAAGAGGTCGCGGTAGTGGTCGATGAGGGCCCACAGCGGGCGGCCTTCCGAGCGCTCTCGCGGCTCGGTGCCGACCACGCAGACCGTGCCCCAGACATGGTTCGTACGTTCGTCGATGAGGGGGGCTCCCCCGTACACGCGGACCCCGATCTCGTCGACAACCGGGTTGCCGGCGAACTCGTCGAAGTCGAGGACGTCGGTCAGGACCAGCGAGCCCCGGCGCTGGACGACGTGCGGGCAGAACCCGGTGGTCAGTGGCATGGTGCGGCCGATCATGGGCAGTTCGCCTCCGGTGGGGTTGGCGACACCGAGGAAGAACTGCTCGCTGCTGATCCAGTTGAGCATCGCGTACGGAGTGCCGGCCGCGTTCGCGACCTGCTGGGCAAATGCGTCGAATGCGCCGACGGGCGGCGCTGTGGGGTCGAAGAATTCGGGCAGGTGGCTCTGCCAGTCGATGTCCTGACCGGTGGCGGACCGGAGGTCGGACCGAGCTTGGGGGTTCACAGCTGTGCTCCTTGGAGGATGTTGGCAGGGTCATGCGAGCGGGTGAGCGCGTGGTCGACGAGTCGGCCGAGTACGCCGGCCGCGTCCGCCCTCTTGCGGGCATCGCACAGCACGACCGGAACCGTGGCCGGCAGGGCGAGAGCGGATGAGACCTCGTCCGGGTCATAGCGGCTGGCGTTGTCGAACTCGTTCACGGCGACCAGGAAGGGCAATCCGAGACGCTCGAAGTAGTCGACCGCGGGAAAGCTCTCGTCGAGACGACGGGTGTCGACGAGGACCACCGCGGCAAGGGCTCCTCGCGTGAGCTCGTCCCACATGAACCAGAACCGCGTCTGCCCCGGCGTGCCGAACAGCATCAAGATGGTGTTCAGCTGCGGGAAGGTGATCCGGCCGAAGTCCATGCCGACGGTGGTCGCCTTCTTGTCGAACAGCAGCCTGAGGTCGTCCACGCCCTCCGAGGCGGCGGTCATCACGGCCTCGGTACGCAGCGGGGTGATCTCGGAGACGGCGCCCACAAACGTGGTTTTGCCGACTCCGAACCCGCCGGCGACGACGATCTTGACAGAGGTGGGCTTCCCGCCGAGCGGGCGTGAGAGTACGAGGTCAGAGCTTGAGGAGTCCATCGCGAAGGGCCTTCAGGAGAGCAACGTCGGGAAGGTCAGCGGAGCCTGTGGCGGTCACGGCGCTCAGCGCACCGATGTCGATCAGCCGAGACATGAGGATCCTGGTGATCTGGAACGGCAGCCCGATCAGGGCGCCGATCTCGGCGACGGCCAGGGGACGCTCCCGGCACAACGCCATGGCCTGCTCGGCTTCTGGCGGCTGGCCGGAGGGCCGTTCTCCCTCGGTCCACAGCAGCGTCTCGATCTGCAAGTCGTGTGTGGGCTTGGTCTGGCCGCCAGTCAGGACATAGAGGCTGGGGGCCTCTGTGTCCTCGACGGTCCAGGCCGAGCCGCTTGCGGCCGCCATCTCACTGGCCGTCACCGGAAGGGACCCCGCCCACGCGTGCCTGTGTGGCCAGCAACTCGCCCATCCGCTGGATCAGGTTGACCATCGCGAAACCGACGGCACCCTCGTCCGCCCGCGTGTTGGTCAGCACGCCCAACACGCTTTCGACCTTGTCCGGGTCGCGTCCGGCGTTCCGCGCCACCACGGCCGGCGGGCTTCCGGAACTCATGATGAACAGGATCCAGTTGTTCTTCCTGACGAGGACCTGTTCGACACGGCCCTTGCCGTCGTCGACACCGTTGGCGATCGAGTACATGCCGTTGATCACTGCGGCCAGGCGGTCCGCCAGGGTGCCGTCCATTCCCGGTCCTGCGTGAGCCAGCCTCAGACCGTCCTGCGAGGCGAGCAGGACTCCGGTCACATCCGGCACCTGGGCCAGATCGTTGAGCAGCTGGTCCACTACCTCTTCCGGCTGGACTGTCGTCGAGTCGGTGGTCATCGAAATCTCCGTATCTCCGTACGCTGTACGGCTGGTGCCCGGGCGCGAGGGCGGGCACGAAAGGACGTGGTCGGGAGGCGGATGCCTGCGGCTATCTCGTACTCTCCTCGGACGGCTGCGCCACGCCGTCTGCCTCGGCTTGCTCCGCGCGGTGCACGCCTTGGGTGAACTTGCTGACAAAGGCCGGATCCGGCGGCGCCAGTGAGGCGGGCGCGGCCTCTGGCGCGGCAAGGGCCACAGGTTCGTGAACCGTCGCCTGTGGTGTCCGCTGCGGCAACCTGGGGCGCGTGTCGTGTCCTGGGCCCGGTGGCGTTGCACTGATCGTTGCCGAAGCAGCGTTGTGTTCTGGGGTGGGCCGCGCGGCACGGTGGGGCAATGGCGCCATTCCTGCCGGGGCCGGAGCGGGGGGACTGAGCCGGGGACCGCCCGTCGGCCGAGGGCAGGGGCGGCCCACGAAGTCCGCCTCCGGGCTTGGTGTAGCAGCGACGTATGCGGCAGGTTGATCCGGTGACAGGGCCGCTGGTTTGTTCTGCCAGAGCAGGAGTTTGTCCGGCACCACAACGAGCGCCGTGGTGCCATGCACGAGGTTCTTCTGCAGCTGCACGTGGATGCCGTACCGGCGGGCGAGCTTGGCCACCACGAGCAGGCCGGTACGGCGCTGCGCCAGCTGTTCGGCCAGGTCGGTGTCCTGTGGATTGGCCAACATCCGGTTGTAGCGATCGAGTTCGCCCTGAGCCATTCCTATGCCCCGGTCCTCGACCTCCACGGCCAGGCCCGCGGTCACCCTCGTCGCGCGCACGATGACCTTGCTGTCTGGTGGCGAGCAGAGCGTGGCGTTCTCCTCCAGCTCGGCCAGCAGGTGGATCAAGTCGGGTCCCGCGAAGCCCGGTATCTGCACATCCAGGGTGGATGTGTGCATGCGGACCCGGGCGTACTTCTCGATTTCCCCCGACGCGCCACGCAGCAGAGCCACCAGCCCGATCGGCTGGTTCAGCTGGCGGGCCTTCACACCACCCAGGACCGCCAGTCGTCCGGCCGACCGGCGCATGCGTTTGAGCAAGTTATTGACGTCGTACACGCGGTACAGCAAGTCCGGGTCCTGGACCTGGTTGGTCAGCTCCGTCACGGTGCCGAGCGCGCGTACGAGCAGCAGGGTCAAGCCCCCGGCGAGATAGACGAGTGCTTGGGTCAGTTCTGTCTGCCGCCCGTTCACCACCGCTCGCCACGTTTCTGCGTGCAGTTGGAACAGAGCGGCCTCGGTTTCGTTCCACGGGTTGCCGTCGGAGTTCGCCTGTGCCGAGCTGAAGTCGGGAGGGGAAGGCCGCTCGCCCCGGTCGAGCTTCTCCAGAGCATCGCTGATGCTCTTGCGTCCTTCGTCCACACCGGACTGGAAGTGCCGAAGCCAGCCATGCACTGAATCGCTGTACCAGCTGCGCTGCCGGTGCAGCTCAGTCGCCGTGCGAACTGCCAGCCAATCCGCGGAGAGCAGCACGGCCAGGCCAGCGGTTGCTGCCACCGCCCCGATGATCCAGCCATCGACATGGACGCGTGCCGTCGTGCCGACGGCAGCCGCCATACACAAGATCGCTGTGACCAAGAGGGCGGGCACGAGCACCAGAAGCCGCAGCCGCAGGCGCAGTCCCTTCTCGGTGCGCAGTGGCTCGGCGCCGCGCGCACGCCGCCGCTGGCCACGTCGGTGACCGATTGGTCGCGGGTATGACAGTTCAGACATTGGTGACCTCGCGGAACGTGGTCCTGACAGGGGGGAGGGCGTAGCCGGCAGGGAACGGGCGGGCAGCGCACCCGCACCGGGCGCGGGAACCGCGGCGAGCAGGCCGGGACTCGGGTGGGAGTGGCCGCCGGGGCACGCACGCCAGACCGCAGCCGACGGGGGAGGCGGCGTACGGCCCGGGCCCACGGGGGTGCCCCGGCGGCCGGTCTATATGCGGATCTCGCTGATCGTCTCGACCACACTTTGTACGACGCGGCTGATGGACGGAGCGAGTGAGCTGTCGTGAAGATAGAAGCCGAGGAGCACAGCCGCTATTGCGTGGCCGGCCTTGAGGCCGCCTTTGCGGATCAGCAGCCACACCATGACGGCCAGCACAACAACCAGGGAGACAGTGATGCTCACGGAATTGGGTTTCTGCCGGGTGCGTGCGTCCGAGGGACCCCGCGTTGCCAATCGGGTCGACGGCAATGGCCTGTGTGGCTGGGGGACTTGAGGCGTCGGCGCGCCTGACGGATGGCGCGCCTGTGCAGCTGGCGACCGCTTTGGTCGGAGTGCGGCCGAGATGGGCCGTCATACCGGCTAAGGCGGGAAACAGGGCGGGCACGATGTCCTCCGGGGGCGCAGACTTGTCGTCTTGCGTCATGTCCGCGACGCCCGGGGGACCGTTTCCGGCCTTCGTTGATTTTACAGGTAAAGCAGGGAAGTAATCGATGTTCTCGGGTCAGAAGCCTGTGAAAAATGCATGGTGCACACGGGTGTTGGCACCCAGAAGGGGAAATACCGCTGCTCTGCATGCTCGGTGATGTTGGTCAACCGGGCTGAACTTCTCTCCAATGCTGTGATGGCATCGTCGGCTCAACTTCTGCAGGGCCAGTCGACGACGAGGCGGCTGCAAGGCTTGTCCATGACGAAGCGTGACTCGGAGGCTGTGAGTCGGTTGCGGGCGTCACCGACGGCCATGCGGAAGCTGGGTTCAGGTGAGTTGTTGCCCCAGTTTTGGTTCCACTCGCTGACTTCGGTGGCGACCTGGTCGGCAAGTTCGGCGGCGCGCGGACCGTGCCCATGACACCGATCTGCCAGAACGTGCCGTGCTCGTCCCCGCCTTCCTGCTTCGTGAGGTAGGCCAAGGAGTCATTGTCGAGTGCGGTCATCGAGCCCCAGCCGAAGTTCGGGATGAGGGCGGAGCGGGATCCCGGCATCCGGGACAGGCCGTTCGGCAGCACATACGCCAGATACAGGTAGAGCCACTCGTAGGAGTCGCCCTTGCGGAACTTCAGGTTGGTGTAGATCTCGGCTGGGGGCTGGTCCAGGACGGTGCGGATCGCCTCGCGGTCGACGTTCTGCTCGCTGTAGGTCTCCAAGCGCACGTCGCCTTCACCTGTCATATCGATCATGGTTCGGACGTCGTCGCAGACGCCCTTGCGCAAGGGGATGAACGTCATCATCTTGGTTGAGACCGTCCGCCAGGTCTGGCCGTCGCGTTCAAACGCGAAGCTCCGGGAGATGCTGCCGCGAATTCGCATAGGGATGACCAGGCGGCCACCTGGGGCGAGTTGGTCGAGAATCCGCACGGGGATGTCCCCGGCGCCGACCGTGAACTGGATGCGGTCGAAGGGCGCGTGCTCGGGCAGACCGGCGGCGCCGTCGCCCAGTGCGACGGTGACGTTTGCGGCCCCGGCCTGAGCGAGGTTCTTCCGCGCGCCGTCGACGAGGTCCTGGTCGACATCCACGGTCCACACATGGCCTTCGAGAGCCACGAGCTCTGCGAGCAGCCGGGCGTTGTAACCGGTGCCGGCCCCGGCTTCGAGGATCTTGTGGCCGGGCTGGGCGCCCAGTTGTTCGATCTGGGTGGCGACGATGGAGGGTGCGGAGATGCAGGAAAGCATCGCGCCCGCCGCGTCATGCTTGATCGCCACGGCGTCGTCGACGCAGGCGCTCTGAAGGTCGACACCAGGGAGGAACCGATGGCGCTCGGTGCCCCGGAACGCGGCGATGACCTCTGGGGTCCGCAGGTGGCCGCTGTCGACGAGGCGGCTCACGACCTCATTCCGCCATACGGCGGGATCGGTGATGGGAGGCAAGGGTGGGTCTCCATTCGAGCGAGGTCATGGGCTGGAAATCGCGGCTAGGAAGAGTGCTGGCCAACGAGGTGTTGCATAACTGCCGTCGTGCTCACCTCCACGGCATCGAGGAGATCACGTTCCAGCATGTGCGGCATTTCGCCGCATCCCAGCCCAGCGGAGGCGACCGCTTCGGTCAGCCTGCGTTGTTCTCCTGCGGTCATCTCTGCGGAACAAGCGGCGTGCGAGAGGACGTCTCGCGCGACGTACCCGTCTCCGAAACGCACTGCGTCGTTCACGAGGCGACGGGCGACCTCGGCCTGGCTGGAATGCGGGGAGAGGTCGAGGGCTGTCAGCCCAACGCGTGTTCGGAAGACGGCCAGTTCAGACGCGGTGTCGAGACTCAGGTACTCCGCTGCCATCTTCTCGCCTGCGCCTTCCGACGCCCTTCCGCCGGCCATGAGGCAGAGCGCTGTAAGACATGCCGCGACGGGGTGTTCCCAGGCTTCGGTTAGCGTGCTCTCATCGATGATCCGGCGTGCCGAGGTTGGGTCTCCCCGGAGACAGCGCGACACGATTTCCACCTGGCGGCCGTCGAAGAGGCGACGGCCAATTCCTTTGTGCTGCACAGCATGCGCCCGTGCGCGGTCCCATTGATTGGCTGCGACGAGCGCGCGCGTTCCATCGCCCAGCAGCACCGTCCACAGCCACTGGCACACGGTCCGGTGATCCTCTGCTGTGGCCGTGAGGTTCCGGAACGATACAGGGTGATCCTCAAAGAGCAGATCAGTCTTGCTCTTTACCGCGCGGTTCAGGGTGGCGAGGAGCCGGTAGGCATGTTCCCCTTCGCCGTCTCGGATGTGCAGACGGGCAAGGTTGACGAGGGGTTCCAAGGCATACCGCGCTTCCTGCGCGCCCAACGGCTGGGCGCGCAGGTAGATCTCGGCGTGGCGTCGGCACAGTTCGCGTGCCAGTCTCGGAAGACCGCAGTCACTGGCGATCAGGGCCGACTTGTTCATCGCTGTGGCCGCCTGGCTGAGACCGCCTTCTTGGTGAGCGGTCTCAGCCAGGGTGCTGATCTCCTTGACGCGCTCGGAGAGCGGCGGGCACGCGGGGCGCGGACGAGCGACCAGCGGGAACCGCTGTGCTATCCGGTTGGCGTCCATCTCACTGCCACTCGATGATCAGGCGGTTGAGCGCGTTGTCGAGCGCGAAGCGGCCAGGCTTCGGTGCGAGTGCAGCGGTGTCGACCGGTTGGATCTCGAACCGCACCTCGCGGCGGCGGTAGTCGCGGTCCCAGGCGCGGATCTGCTCGGCGACCTGGTCGGCGAGGGTCTGCGCCTCGGGCCCGTGGCCGATGACACCGAACTCGTACAGGGTGGCGCCGTCCGGGGCTTTCTCGGCGGCCGTACGGCGGGTGAGGTACGTCAGCGTGCCACCTTCGAACACAGCGGTGGAGCTGGCGTACGGGGCGGTGACCACACCCCGGTCGATGGCCGCTCGGGTTGCGGGCATCCGGCTGAGGCCGTTCGGCATTGTGCAGGTCAGCCAGAGCTCCAGCCACTCGGCCGACTCCGGTCCCCGGAAGTTCACGCCGGTCCATGCCTCGGTGCGGGTCTGACCCAGTACGCCGGCCAGGGCCTCGGCGTCGACGACCTGGTCGCCGTTGGTCACGAGGGTCACAGCGCCGTCGTCCGTGAGCTTCACGAGGCGGCGCGGGTCGTCCGCGATGCCGCGTCGGAGCGGCATGAAGGTGTTCATCTCGGAGCCGACGCTGCGCCAGGCGCCGTCCTCGGCTCGCTCGAAGGGGATCGAGCGCGAGACGCTGCCGCGAAGGCGCAGCGGGGTAAGGAGTCGTCCGCCGGGGGCGAGCTGGTCGAGCCAGGCGTGCGGGACTCCGTGGGCGCCGACCGTGGCGACAATGCGGTCGTAGGGAGCGTTCGGCGCGTAACCGAGTGCGCCGTCGCCGAGGATGACCTCGACGTTGTCGATGCCCGCCGCAGCGAGTCCGGCGCGGGCGCCTTCGACCAGGTCGTCGTCCACATCGACGGTGGTGACGTGGCCCTTCTCGCCGACCAGGTAGCCGAGGAGTCCCGCGTTGAAGCCGGTGCCGGCGCCCAGTTCCAGCACCTTGTGCCCCGGCTCCGCCTCCAGCTGTTCGAGCATGATCGCCACGATGTCGGGCTGGGAGGCGCAGCTGATGGACGCGCCGCTGTCGTCGGACTTGATGTTGACGGGCGCGTTGCTGTACGCCGTCTCCAGCGGAGCGCCGGGGACGAAGACGTGGCGGGGTACCGTCCGCATTGCCTCCTCTACGCTGGGTGTGCGAACCGAGCCCTCTGTGACCAACCGGTCGATGAGCTGAGTACGCAGGTGGTGGGCGGTGCTGGCTTCGACGGTGTCACTGTTCACGTCGCTGACCGTAGTGGCCGGTGACGTGGTGCTGTGGGTGGACGCGGTGCTGTCGCTCGTTCCCATGACTACCTCTTTCGCGAGTGTTGACAAGGTGTGCTGGTCCTCCCGGGGGAGGCCCAGTCGGTTGAAGTGGAAGATGGCGTGGTGGGCGAGTACGGCCCGCAGGCCGCGTTGGAGCTCCCCACCGTGGTGGAGGTCGGCGAGTCGGCGGCCGAGGGCGTCGAACGCGTTGATCCAGTCGGTCAGCGTCTCCAGTCGGCCGTCGCGGGCGAGGCTGCTGGACGGGCTGACGTCGACGGTCATGAGTCGCTGCACGGCGGCTCTCACCCGGTCGGTTGCTGTTGTGCCGCCGTCTCGCTCAGCCGCGATCTTCGCCCACACGTCGCCCTGCTCGTACCAGTCGAGGCCGGCAGCGCGCATCGCCACGCTGAGCATCAAGACGGCCAGTTCCCGTCGGCCGAGTGGGTCGGGCGTTCCAGACTGCTGGCGGGCGAGGTGTTCGAGGATGTGGTGGCTGTCCTCGTGGAAGTGGAGGTGTGCGGCGGCCATGGCGGCCGGTCCTCCGAAGACGGTTTCCTCCGGCTCGTAGATCTGCGGCTTCCAGGAGGCGAGGGCGCCGGCCGAGACCAGCTCATCCAGCGCGAGGTCTAGGCGCTTGGCCGCGGCCGGGCCGGCGGGGCGGTATCGCAGCCGCCAGGTGGGGAACTTCCGCAGGAACGACCAGTGGGCCAGCTCGGCGTTGTTGGCGGCCAGCAGGGGCAGCAGATGCTGTGCGGCCGTTGTCTCCGCTTGGTCCCATGCGTTGAAGATCAGGACGCGCTGCGGCCATTCTTCCGGAGCCATGTGTGTCTCTCCAGGTCAGTTGGTCAGGAAACAGCTGTCCCAGCCGGACAGGGAGGGGCCTTCGGTGGAGAAGGCGTGGAGCGCGAGCGCGGTGCCTGTGGCCCCTTCGAGGAGTCCGATGTCTCCGCCGTCGGCCGGGCTGCACAGCGTGTGGACGAGGGTGTCAGGGGCGGTGTCGGTGATCGGCGCGAGCAGGCTGGGCAGGCAGTCGGTGAGGCCGGGGGTGATCGCATGGGCGGCGGTGAGTTGCGTGATGTGCGCCAGTCCGGCGAAGCCGTGGCAAAGGGAGAGGTCGACGGTGGCGTTGCGTTGGCCTGGATCGGTCATGGCCTGTTGGAGGGCGGTCTCGGCAAGGTGTTGGCGGTGGGTGTCGCCGGTGGCGAGGGCGGCGAGCTGCTGGGCACGTGCGAAGCCTGCGGTGCCGTAGCACCAGGATGGGCGGGAGGGACCGGGGCCGGGTCTGCCGTTGCGCAGTTGGTCGTGGGTGATCCAGTACGGCCACCACGGTCCGGCTGGTCCGTCCTGCTGCCATCGGTCCAGCCAGTTGAGGATGCGGGTGATCGCTTCGTTCTGGTTGGGCACGGTGATGCCCTGGCGGGCGGTGAGAGCCAAGAGTGCGAGACCGCCGCCGATGCCGTGGGCCACGCCGTTGTTGGCGTGCCCCTCCGGGTAGTCCGGGGAACGTTTGCCAGAGGGGGCAAGGTGGCTCCACCAGCCGGGGAGGATTTCGCCGTCGTATTTGACCGGCTCGGTGAGCCGCACCAGGTAGGTGAGGACGTCCCGCAGGAGATCGGGGCTGGTTCCGCGATGCAGCAGCAGTGCGCCCAGGCCGCTGAGTCCGCGGATCGTGTCGTACTCCGCCAGCTCGGGGAACGCGCCGTGGTCCATGCGGTCGTGGGCGGCGCGAAGTCGCGAGCGGACGAGGTTCGTGACGTGTGTATCGAGTGTGCTCAGAGCACGGGCGTACCGTCCAGGGCGGTCGGCGGCACAGTGGAGGGCGAAGGCGAGCGCGGGCGCTCCATAGTAGAGGTGGGCGTCCGCTCCGCCAACGGCTCCGCCGTCGACCGCGCAGGCAAGCCAGTCGTGTACACGCTGCCAAGGGCCCTGCTCTGCGCGGGCGCGCTCGATGTGCAGCAGAGACACGCCGACGGCGCCGTGCGCGAGGGATTGTGGCCACCAGCCCTGCTTGAGGTCGAGGTCGCGCACGTCGTCCGGGGAGGCGAGCCGGTCGGCGATGGCCCCGGCTGCGAGGCGGGCGGTCTCACGCAAATCCATGGTTGTTCCCCCTCCGTGCCGTCCAGGCCAGCGCTGCGGCGCGGGCCAGCCGGACGCACATACGCTCGTCGTCCTTGTCGATGCCACTGGCCCGAATGTGGTGGGCGTGCAGGAGCGAATCGAGCACGAGGTGGGGATCGAGGTCGGATTCGCGCAGCCGGGACCGGTACCGCGCGATGGCCTGGTCTCGTTGCGCCCAGGCCGCGGTGATGGCCTCACCGTCGGCGCGGGCCCGCAAGGCCGCCCAGCCGTCGGTCGGGTCAGCCAGGCGGACCGCTTCAGGAAGGACCTGCCGGTCGAGGGGGCGCGGATCTGTGATCTTCCCGTATCTGAACAGCCACTCCATCGCTTCGTCCACGCCGCCGGTGAAGGCGGAGGCGAGGGACACGAAGTTCGCTGTGGCGAGGACTCGTGGATGTGGGCGGCTCGGCTGGGCGAACTGCACAGCGAGGGCACGGGAGTCGGCGGCGAAGACGTCTTCGGCGAGGCTCATCAGCGGCCCCGTGCCCCAGCGCCCGGATTCGGGGTAGTTGGTAGCGAACTGCATATCGTTCACCAGGCCGGCCCGGCGCAGATGTGCGGCCCAGTCGCTGATTCGCGTGACGGCCTGCCCCACATTCGGCGGTTCGGGGACGGCGATCCGCAGTCGCAAGTGCGGACGAGGGTCTTGGTAGCGCATGAACCACCATGTCGGTGGGGTCTCCCACTGGGCGAGGAGGCCGGGTAGGTGCCGGGACAGGATCTCGGCGTGTCGTTCCGGGTGTCCGTAGAGCTTGACCAGGAGCCAGGGGCTGGTGCCGGGTAGGTGTCCGTGATCACGGGTGAGCAGGCGGTCCGCGGTGACGGGGGGAACCGTTGGCCACTTCGGGGCGCGGGTGGCCGTCATGGGGATGACGATCTCGTGGGCGCGGCCAGTGAACCAACCGCCTCCGTCTGAGGAAGTCTCCGTCAGCACGGCGGTCTCGGCCGTCGCGAGATGGGCGCGCAATGCGGCGCGGTGGGCGCTCTCGGAGAGGTCCAGCGGGAGAAGCTGATCGCCTTCGGTCAGGGCAACGGACTCGGGCACGCGGCGTTGCGTGCGCCACTGACCAACTGCCGTGTGCCACTCCTCCCATGACGCGGCTCGGTCGGGTACCTCGGAGGCGTGGATCAGCCAGCGGGCGGGCGCGAGAATAGCGCGCCCGTAGCGCACGCGCGGGAGGTAGGGCAGGGCTGCGGCGGCCCCCCACGAGAAGTCGGTGACGACGGCGGACTGGGAGCGGCTGATCTCGGCGAGGAATCGGACGAGGGGCGGTGTGTGGGCCCGTAGGTCCAGGGCGTGCACCACGTGCGGTTCCACCAGGCACTTGCGTGAGAGGGAGGCGAGGTAGAGCCTGCGCCGATCGCAGCCGACGGCCAGGTCGTCAAGGTCGATGGTGCGTTCGTCCGTGGTCCGGTGCTCAGCCAGGCTGATGACGGCTGGCAGCACCTCAGGAACGCGGCTGACGTTGGAGTCCGCTCGGTCAAGCGGGGCGAAGGAGAGTTGCGCCGGCAGCGCCCCGGGTGCGTTGACGGGGAGTCCTTCCAGCACTGCGGCGGCGCGCGCTCGGTCGTCGGCATTCAAGAGCGCGAGGAACCTCCCGCTCGTGGTGCCGATGCCGCGTGACGGGTGGATCGCGCAGAGCGCGAAATCACCGCGGGCAAGGGCGTCGGTCGAAGCAGCCTCGACGCGGAAGGAGACCTCCATGTGCGGCGGTACCTGCATGCCGTCCTGGTCCCCGACTTGAAGGCGGCTGATCAGGTCCTCGTCCAGCACGATCTCGTCGCGGCCCTCAAGAGCGGCGGCCTGGGCGAGAGCAAGAAGCCGCTGCTCCCGTTTGGACAGCGTCTCGCGCGCCTCCGGCTCGCTGTCCATGTACCCGGCGGGGAAGCCGAGCCCGGCATCGGGGTCTGTCACGTCCCGCAGCGGCACCAGGGAACCGATGCCGTACTTCTCGAAGAAGCGGGTGTGGTACTCCTTCCAGCTGGGCATGCCGAACGGCGCTGGCGTGAGGCGGGCCAGTACGGTGGCCGCCTGCTCCGCCTCGCGTGCGACCTGGGTGGGCAGTACGAGCGAGCAGTCCATGCGCAGGTCCAGCGCCACCGGGTGATCTGCGGCGGCGACCTTCGTCATCTTCTGGCAGAGCGCGCGGCGCAGGCGCCGTCCGTCCGTTGGCGTGAGGGCCTGGTTGTGCTGGGCCACGGTGTCGCGCACGGATCGCAGGTCGGTGAGCAGGTCCGCCACGGGCGCTACGTCGTCGGCGTGGACGGCGTCCAGCTGCCGTACAAGGTGGTCGAGAGGATCAAGTACGGCGGAAGGGGCGTGCAGGCTGCTGACGAGTGCGCCGTTCCGGATCAGGCTCGTGACCAGCTCCCTGACCCGCGGCTCGGGAACCTGGGCGAACCCGGCTTGCACCTTGTCCGCCAGGAGGTCGTACCTGATCGGTGATCGCGCAGCGTCCAACGCGGCCCGCACCGCAGAGGTGAACCTGATTGACACCTCTGCCGTCGGCTTGCCGGTGCTTCGCGACCGGGCAGGGTAGGGGACGATCAATCGGTCCCCCCGGACGAAAGAGGTGTTGCTGGCAACCACGGGGAGACGTCGTAGCAGTTCGGGGCAAGCCTCCAGGCGACGGATCACCTCCGTTCCCCAGGCGGCGTCCGCACGGGCCACGGCCCGGTGCCCCCTGCCCCAGTGCACCTCCGGTCGCTCCCCGAGTGTGGCCAGCGCGATCCCGGCAAACAGGCCGTTCGGCGTCGCGCGGCCGGTCATCCGTTGCACATACCGGATCACCGACACCAGCATCCGGCGGACCTGTCGGGCCTGCGGGACGGCGGTCGTCGTGCACAGTGCGTCCATGTGCCGTGCGAGCGAGGGACTGGCCTGCTCAACGGCATCCGAGACCTCGTCGAGGGCCCACACCGCACGGAGCCACGTAAGCCACTGCTGCACGTGGCCCGCAGACTCGCCAGTGACGTCGGGCCACGGTGGCAGCGGCAACCGCGTGTGGCGGGCGGCCCTGACAAGTGCCACGTCCGCGCGCTGGTAGAGCACCTCGTGCCTCGAGTTCATGAGCCCTTCCTGTTCCGTGTCCGTGCGGTGCCGGTCCGCACGACGAACGCACATCGTGCGGACCGGTACCGGTTGATGCGAAGGGTCAGGCCACGTTGGTGGCGCAGGACCCCTTGCAGGTGGGCTTGCAGCCGTCGTCGGTCAGGTTGATCAGGACGGCGGACCCATCGCCGGACTCCAGGATGCTGATGTCCAGGTCGAACGGGTCACCGACCGGTGCAGCAGGCGGGCTGGCTTGCTGCTTGACCGCGCTCGCCTCCATGTGGGGTCTCCCTACTCGTCGATTCCGCGGAGGGTGCTCAGGCGACGGCGGTGGCGCACGGGCTGGAGCAGGTGCTGCCACAGCCGTCGTCGGTGAGGTTGACCAGCGTGGTCGAGCCGTCGCCGGACTCCAGGACGCTGATGTCGAGGTCGAACTCGTCGTTTTCCATGTGCGGGTTCTCCTTCTGAGGCTGTGCGGTCAAAGCCGCTGTGTGTGCCGCCTGTTGGCGGGCTTCCGGCACGGTTGGGTCACCGTGTCGGGGGTCTGATGGGGTGATCAGGCGCCGCTGGAGGTACAGGCGCCGCTGCCGCACGTGGCCTGGCAGCCGCCATCAGAAGCGGCCACCGTGCCGACCAGTTGGCTGGATTCGACGACGATGATGTCCAGATCGAAGGGATCTCCCGGCACCGCCGCCACGTGCGCCGGCCGAGAAGTCGTCACAGCAGATGTCACAGCAAGTCCTCCTGTTCAGTGGGATGGTGTTGGTCAGGTGTTGCAGGACGTCCTGGCACCCAGCGGCTACGCCGGATGCCAGGAGATCGAGATCCGGCTGTGCTTCTTGTCGATGATCCAGTCGCCGGTGCCCCGGTCATCGGGCGTGCCCGCCGGGTAGACGGCGATGCGCGGGCCGTCCGTGCCGCGGACCTTTTCGCCCCAGGTGCGGAAGATGTCGGCGATTCGCTCAGCGAACTCGGCCGCGTTGGGCCCGAAGGCGTGGACGCCGTACTCTGCGGTCTTCTTCTCGGTGTCGCGGCGCACGACCGTGTAGGCGAAGTGCGGCCCGTCGATGGCGACCATGGACCAACTGTTGCCCGTGGGACCGATCTTGCCGGTGGCCAACTCGGGGGTGGTGGACATGAAGCAGAACGCCGGGACCTGCGTGGACAGGTACATCTGGAGGGTGCCGATGGGCTCCTGGCTGGCGACACTCACCCCGGTCCACGTCTCGGCGCGGGCAGTGTCCAGGACGCCGTCCAGGAGCGACGGGTCGGTGGGCAGCCCTTCGTCGAATCGCAGGGTGACGCCCTTGTCCCCAGGCAGTTGGATCACCTGCTGGGCGTGGGAGCCGGCGCCCTGCATCGCCACGAAACCACACACGTGAGCGCTCGTGGCCAACAGGTGGTCAGCCTGCCGGACGAAGGAGTAGGTGCGGGTCAGGCCGTTGATACGCAGGGGCACGACCAGCCGACCATCTTCTTTGAGCTGGACGGTCCACGCGGGCGGGATGTCCCAGGCCCCGACCGTCACCACGATCGCGTCGTAGGGGGCGTGCTCGGGCAGGCCGTTCTCGGCGTCGGCGACGACGACGTTGACGTCGGTGTAGCCAGTCTCGGCGAGGAACCGCCTGGCGCGGTCGGCGGGCGCGGGGTCGATGTCGACGGTGGTGACCTGCCCGGTGGATCCCACCAGTTCCGCGAGGTAGGCCGCGCTCGGCCCATTGGTGCCGATCTCCAGCACGTTGTCGCCGGGGCGGATGTCGGCCTGCTCCAGCTGCATCGCCTGGATCTGCGGGGCAGAGACCGAGCTGGTGTGATAGCCGTGCTCCTCCTCCTGCGTGGCCACGGCGTTGTAGGTGCTGTATGCGTCGCTGAGCGACGCCTCTGGTACGGCAATGTGCCGGGGCACCTTGCGCATGGCGGCCTCGACCGCGGGTGACACGATCGTGCCGTCCTCCTTGAGCTGGTCGACGACCTTGTTGCGGAGCCGGGTGGCCTCGTCGGGGGCCACGGCCACATCGGTCATAGAGGGGTTCCTTACGGGGCCTCGTGCGCCTTCGCCTCCGGCGTCGGCGCCAACGGCATGGTGGTTCGGCGATGGATGCCGGCTGGCGGAAGCCAGCTGTTGCTCGACGGCGTAGGGGTCCGGCGCCCGAGCGGGCAAGGGGTGCAGACGGCTTGGCCCGTTCGCGTCGTAGGCGATCGGGTCGTCGGGTTCCTGGAGGTGCAGGGCGAAGGAGTGCCCGTTGCCGTACGCATCCAGGCCGGCCCGGCAGTACGCCACCATGTCGTCGGGCAGGTCATGGAGGGCAAACCAGTCCAGCTGTGAGCAGCGGTCCGGTTCGGCGATACGCGGGACGCCGAACCACCGGGTGACCTCGAAGAACCAGCCGGTGCGGTTGTGACCCTTGGGGCTGCGGTGCTGCATCACCAGCGCGACGCGGACATCGGCCGGCCGGATGACGACGCCCAGCTCCTCCTCGGCTTCCCGGACCAGCCCGGTGACCACGTCCTCGAAGTCTTCGTCGAGGTGCCCGGAGGGCATGTGCGGTAAGCCCGACGTGTAGGTGTCGCCCGCCCGCCGGCTCAGCAGCACCTCGCCGCCACGCCGCAGGATGAGATGGACGTCGACCGGTTCCCGGTGGCGCTGGGCCATGTCGTTCCCGCCTCGATGCGAGGCTGTCTGCCCGGTCACCACTGGCCTGCCAAATGCAGGTGCGGCCGGCGCCGACTCGTGTCCGGGCACCAGGGCGTAGCGTCGGGTAACCGACCCGCAAAGGGGTTTTCGGGAACGCGCGAGAACGCGCGGGTGTTGGGCATGGGGATCTCCGGGGTGCAGACAGAGGTGACGTCCAGCGTCAGTGACCGCGACGCCCGGGTGCCCGTTTCCGGACGCCACGGATTCTAGCCGGGACACCATGGGGAGTTGGCTGGTCACCGGCTTGATCACGCCGGTCTGCTGATCACACAGCTCGGCCATGCGCGGTCTCCTTTCGGGCCGTGCCGGCGTATGACGCGGCCTGGGGCAGGACCGGGTATGCGAGTGCCAGTGTCTGTGGCGCGGTCAGGCCCGGGGAGGTCAGTTGCCAGCCGTCGAACAGCCGGGCGATCTGTTCCTTCGTCCGCAGGTGGACGGGGCAGCCGTCCGCCGTCATGGTCTTGGCGAATCGGCGCACGGGTTTGCCCGAGACGTCGGCGGTGGCGTGCGTGATGACGAGAGCGCTGCCGGTGGCGGCGACGTGTTTGTACTGGTCAATGAGGACGGTCAGGGGCTGCGCCGCGGTGTCCTCGATGTGGTGGAGCACGCTGCCGAGGAGAAGGATGACCGGTTCTCGCCAGTTGATCGTCTCCAGGATTTCTCTGGAAGCGAGGATCGACTCGGGGTCGCGTACGTCGGCGCACAGGCTCTCGACGACAGCGGGCGCCTTGGCCGTCATCATTTCTTCGGCGTGGGTGTGCACCAGCACGTCGTTGTCGATGCACACGGCGCGGGCGTCGGGATGAATGCGGGTCAGGACATCCACCGGCGTTGGGCCGTGGGGAAGGCCGCAGCCGAAGTCGACCAGCTGCCGGATGCCCGCGATGGCCAGGGCCTGCACCATCAGGAGCACGTACCTGCGCTCGTGGCGGACGGCGCTCTCCAGGAACGGCATGCGGTCGGCCGCCCGAAGGGCCCCGTCACGGTCGACGATGTAGTGGTCTCGCCCTCCGAGCAGGTAGTTCTGCATCCGGGCGCTCGACGGCCGTGCCTGCAACTCGGAGATCGCTGCGGAGGGGTGGAGGAGCATCGGATGGTCAGGTCGCATGCCGCTCCACCTCGCCGGTGATCGTGTGGAGTTCGGGCAGGCGCCACGACGGACCGTCCGGTGCACCGAGCCACAGTGTGCGTTCGGTCTCCGTGATCGTCACGCCCAGCTGCTCAACCTCTGGTTCTCCGGCCGCGTGCCACTGACCGAGCGCGTCGAACAGATCGGAGCCGAGATCGCGCGGCCCCCACTCGTAGATGCGGGGGGAGTGGAGGAAGACCACTGCCCGAGACGCCTGGTGGTCATGAATACGCAGGCGGTCGGCAACGTCGCCTTCGAGCTGCGCAACGCCGCGCACGACCTGCATCCGAAGGTCAGGGCGAAGCAGGCCGGCGAACAACCGGGCCGCTGGCCGTACGTGCGCCCCCCTCGCGTCCAGGGTTTCCGACGCCCTCGGGCTGCCCTGCGACTCGACGGAGGTGCCCTCACCAGGGCGGTGCTCGCGCAGCCACACGGTCTGCGGAGCCGGTCCGGCGTGGAAACGGCCACTGGCCGACGCCCCGTCCCGCGCCACGGTCAGGACGAGTAGCGTGCTGGATCCGCCCAGAGCGGTACGGACGGGCAAGCACAGCCGGCCACCCGGACGAACCCGGGTGACCCACTCCCACGGCACACGGCGTACGGCACGATGGGACAGGAGCCCGTGGAACGAGCCCGCCGGTCCCAAGACCCCGGCCTCAGACCCGCTGACCACCCGAACCCGCGGGTAGGGGCGTAGGCGCTGCCGGGCGATCTCGGCGAGACGTTCTGTGTCGGCGGCCGTCACCACCTGGCCGCCCTGGAGAAGGTGCTCCAGAGAGGCTGCCGTCCAGCCGCAGTCTGTGCCGATCTCGGCCACGGCCGTCCCCGGCACTGGAGCGAGCGCGGCCAGGCGCGCCGCGACGTCTTCTTTGGACGGGATCACTCCTGTGACGATGCCGGGGCCGCCCTCCCCACCATCGTCGACGTCGAACACGAGCATCTCGGAGCGATGGACGAACTTCGCCCACTCGCCGGCGTTCTTACTCCGGTCCACCCTGCGCCAGCGCCCACCTCGGTGCGTACGGATCACGTTGGGCACGAAGTCCTGTCGCCGATCGCAGGTGAAGATGTCCCCCGCGTGCTGGTGAATGCGGCCACCGCCCGGTCGCAGGCTGCCGGCCTCGATGCGGGCGTTCATGCCTGTCCTGCCATGGCGACGACGTCTCCGGAGTTGTCACGGCCGGTCGCGGGGCCCAGGAGACGGAGCTGCCATCCTCGCGTGACCGCGTGCGCGGCCGAGGAAGCACCCAGCGCCCGCAGCAGGCGTCGAGCGTCCTTGCGCACGTCGTCCAGCGGACGCTTCTCGCCAGCCGCGATCTCCTGGACGGTCTTTCCGTCGGCGAGCGCTGTCAGGACTGTGCGCTGCTCCTTGGGCAGCTCGACGATGTCCACAGGCCCGGGGGCGTCCAAGTGCCCGTGACGGTAGGCGAGGTCCACCATGCCCGCCCGCTCGGAAGTTCCGAGCTTTCCGCCGATCCGGAGGATGTACGTCTTGACCGTGCTGTCGGACACTCCCATGTCGCAGGCCGTCTCTGCGGTCGTCCTTCCCTGAGAGATGCCCAGCAGAGCCTCCCGCTCCTGAGCGGAAAGCGGCGGCGAGATGGTCTCGTCCGGGGCCGGCATGGTCGTACTCCTTAGGTGTTCTGACACAGTCGTCGTCTTATCGGGGCCGGCCCACTTTGCTGGTCGGCTGGTTGGGGCGTGAGCTACGACCCGCCGTAGAGCTGCAGGGCGAGCTCGGCCAGGACGCACACGGTGGGCAGGCTGATGGAGGCAGCAAGGAGGACGGCGCCCCAGTGCGCGCGAGCCTGCCGCCAGCCACGTCGAACGCGTCCAGGGGCCGGCTCGTCTTTGCGGGGCGAGCCCGAAGTCGGTGGAGAAGCCGGAGCACGGTGAATCCGCTGAGGGCGGGCCGCGCGATAGGACCCGGTCATGTCACTCACCGCTCCGCTCGCAGTCCCATTCGGCGTAGCGCAGCAGGACCCCGGTGTGGACCGCGAGACGGAAGGCGTGCTCCAGCGCCGCCTTGAGCCCCTCTCCCGGAGCGACGTCGCGAGCCTCCTGCGAGCGCTCGATCGCCTCCCGGCATGCGGACCACCCTCGACTCCCGGCGGAAAGAGATTCCAGGTGGATCGAGACGTAGGGTACGAGCGTGGTGATGTAGCCGCTGAGCGCTTGTGTGACCGCCACGAGAGTGCGCGGATGCGGGTAAACCCCTGCTTCCTTCCAGGACTTCGCCGCACGAACGGCTTCACGGATCCGCGTCGAATCGAATCCGGCGCACACAGTCCTGCCCCAGCCATCGACAACGTCGTGCGAGGCGTCGACAGCAGGAAGGGCGGCGAGCAGCTCCCGCCCGACCTCGGACATTCGCCGGTGTAGGGACGCCACACGCACGGCGTCGCCGGGAATCTCCTCGTCGAGTAGGGCACGCACGCGTGCGACCAGTCGATTGTCCTCCAGAATGGGCTCGTTTGCGTCGACGGGAAGGACTGCCCCGAGTAGTCGCATCAAGTGGCCGCGCATGAACAGCAGTTGGACGTGTCGCTCGTCCGGGTCTTCGCTGACGGAGGCAGTCTCGGCGAAAACCAGCCTGGTCAACTTACGATGAAGGGCCTCCTGTACGAGAGGCGATGGCCCGGGGGCCAGCGTCGACAGAACGGTCCTCAGACCACGGTCCAGTTCCTGGAATGAGCCCTCCGGCCGGGAGACGCCGCCCGCCTGCCCACCGCTGGCTGTAGGGGCCGAGGTCGTGGTGCGGGGCATAAGGGCAACTCCATCAGTGAGGTTCGTAGTTGGCGATCGTGGCGTTGCCTCGGCGACACCCCAAGAGGAGCCGCCGAGGCATTTCGAGCCGCCACTCGCCGACAAGGGCGGTTCGTTCACGGGAGACACAGCGCCGCGGGCTACACGGGAATCGTTCAGGGAGCGCAGAGACGCCGGTACCGCCCCGTAGGGCCCGGCCAGGACGTCCTGGGACGTCCCGCTGGCCGGATCGGGATGGGAGCCGAACGTCCCAACGACGGGCTGTTGAGGATGGCTTGCCCAGTCGAGCTCGCTAGAGGAATCTGCAGTCTGGGAAGAAAGCGGGGAGCAGGTAACAGACGGGGCATTTGATCTCGATCGTGTAGTTGAGTGGGGGCGCGCTAGTCGTGGATCACGCGGGGGCAGAGTGCGCCAGGGTGAACCACACCTGTTTGCCGCTGCCGTCCTGAGCGAGATCTGCGCCCCATCGTTCGCTGACCGCTTCGACTAGTGCTAGGCCGCGTCCGCTGACGTCCCAGCCAGCAGCAGCTCGGCGGACCGGCAACGCGCACGACGAGTCGGTGATGGCGACCCGAAGCACGTCCGTCGCGCACTCGACCTCCACCAAGACGGTGTCGGTCTCATGAGAGCTGCCGTGCTTCACGGCGTTGGCGAAGACTTCGCTGGCGGCCAGCACCGTGTCGTTGATCGCGTCCACCAGGCCCAACTCCGTGAGGTGGTCCTTGACCAGCGACCGGACGTCAGCGGCATGCCGGTCCGACGCAGGGAACTCCACCTGAACGGTGGGGGAGACCTGTTCCCCAGTGCCGATTCTCATGCCGACCTCCCTGTGCCCTTCGAGTTCGTGGTCACGACTTCGAGGCGGCAGGTGGGAGCATCCTTCAGTTTCGAGTCGGGCCGGCCAGTCGGTCACGACGTTCAGCCCGACCGCACTCCGAGCGCCTGCTGTCAGCCTCGTCGCAGGGCCGGACAGCACGTGTAACCGGCTGCCCGGCATGGAAGAAGCGGTGTTGGTCTGCTGCGCTGTGAAGTGCATCGCCAGTCCTTGTCGTGGGCCTTGGTCGGTTGCTCCACTCACGCCCTACTGGGGGCTCGCCCCCCACTGGGGGCTGCCAAGACTGGCGGCGAAAGTCGCCGCCTGCACATTCCGGGGGTGATATCACTTGTGTGATCCCGGCTCCACCTGGAGTAATTGACGTTGCGCTCACGCGGGGGAGGCGCGAGATGCAGGAGCAGTCACAGCGAAGTTGCGGCCGATGCGGCAACCAGCTGAGCAACTACAACACTGGCCCGCTGTGCTTCACATGCACCCGGTCTCGGCCTGTGGAACCGCACCTGCCTACAGTCCCGGAGCACGTCTGGTTCGATCCAGATGTGCGAAGCGCGCTCGTTGCATGGGACTTCGGGCGAGTCAGCAATTTGATCCGGCTGCGCGGTTCCCTCCGGCAGGACGACTTGGCCCAACTCACGGGCCTGAGCCAGGCGTTCCTGTCCATGCTGGAGGCAGGCAGTCGCCGACTCACAAATATCGACAGAATTGTCCAATTCCTGTCGGGTCTCTCTGTCCCAGCTGAGCTTGTCCCACTTCCTCTGCCGCGTTCCACGCTCACGTCATCCGTGCATGGTTCCCTTCCGGTCCCCAGTGATGCCGACCCGAGCCTGCCTTGGACCACGGCCCGTATGGTGGCGGCATTGGATATAGCGATGGAGGGCAGCGCGATGCACCGTCGAGGATTCCTCGCCGCTGGTGGCGTGGCACTGACGGCCTTCGTGAATCAGTGGGATGCAGCCGAAGCGGAGCCACTCCATCGTGCGGCCGAGGGAAGCCGCCTCTCTCAAGTACTGCTCGGCAGTCTCCAGCACACCACGGACCATCTGCGCACGATGGACGCGACCGCTGGCAGCGGCACTCTCAAGGCACTCGGCGACAAGCATTTGTCGTTCCTCAAGCACCTCGCGCAAGACACGTCGTATGACGAGGCAACAGGCCGGCAGCTCGCGGCCATCATTGCCGACACTGCTACGCAGACGGGCTGGTTCGCCTTCGACTCCGGTGACCGCGACGGAACTCTGGGGTATCTGTATGCAGCCCTGCGCGCGGCCAAGGCGTCGGGGGACGTCCGGCTCGGTGCCGGCGCCCTCTCCTACATCGCCATCTACGGATACTCCACAGGGGCGCCATCCCGTGCCGTCACGGCGGCGCAGCGAGCTCGGGAGGCAGTCGGGAATCTCGGCACTCCGGCGCTCGAAGCCATGTTGCTGACGCGGCAGGCTCGTGGACACGCGAAGCTCGGCGAACGTCAATCGGCACTGGCTGCGCTTGGACGCGCGGCCGAACTCTGTGCTCAAGGGCGCTCAGATCGTGATCCGCACTGGCTGTACTGGATCAACGAAGGCGAGATCCACGGCCAGGCTGCCAGCTGCTACCTCGATCTAGGTGATCCACGTCGTGCTGCCGAGAGCTTCACCGAGGCAATGAAGACGCTCAACCCTGGAGACCAGCGAACCAAGGGGCTCTTCCTGTCGCGCGCTGCCACAGCCCACACAGCACAAGGCGATCTCGAAGCCGGCTGTGCCGTGGCACACGAGGCTCTCGACCTCGCCGAGCACCTTCAGTCCGCCCGCTTCAACGAGCACGTTCAAACCATGCTCGACCAACTCAGCGCGGCGGACCAAAGCCCCTACGCGCAAGGCGTCCTGGAACGAGCCATCGCCATGCAGGGAAAACGGAGCAGGAGTTGACCATGGCCCATCGCATCCTCGTGCTGTGGGACATCGACCGCACGCTGTTGTACGTCGGCGATATCGACCGGCAGGTCTACCGCGAGACTTTTTCCGAGATCGTCGGGCGGCCGGCGGACCGGCTTCCCGCCAGGGGCACAGGGGTAACCATGCCCCTCGCAATCCGGTCGCTGCTCCTCGACAACGGCGTCCCTGAGCCGGATGTCCCCAGGCTGCTACCGCGCATGGTGGACCTCCTACCGCACCGACTCGCGGCGCACGCTCAAGATCTTCGGCGCCTCGGGGTCCTTCTGCCCGGTGCAGTATCTGCCCTCAAGGCAGTGCATGGGCAGGCGAGCCTCGTGCCGACCGTTGTCACGGGGAACCTCAAGCCCAACGCGCTTCTGAAGCTGAGGGCCTTCCAACTCGAAGGGCTCCTCGACACCGAGATCGGCGGGTACTCCTCTGATGACGATCACCGCCCCGCTCTCGTCTCGGTGGCTCAGCGCCGTGCTCAAGGCAGATACGGCTCATCGTTCACGCGCTCCAATACCGTCATCATCGGAGACTCCCTTGAGGACGTCCGTACGGGAATCGAGGGCGGAGCGGCCGTGATTGGTATCGCGTCAGGCAAGACCAGCGTTGACGAACTGGCAGCCGCAGGAGCTGACGTCGTCCTCGACAGCCTTGAAGACCTTCCTCAACTTCTGGATGCCATCGCGATGCTGACCACCGATGATGCGTGACAGGGCTGGCCTGCACGGTCCTTGACTGCCGATATCACTGGAGTGATATCGACCCTGTCGTGTGGAACATACGCTGTCACGTGCAGGAAGAGGAACGGAGGCGCGATGCAGAAGCACGGCCGTGTATGCGGTGGCTGTGGCTGCCGTCTCAGCCAGTACAACCAAGAGCCCCTATGCGCCACCTGTGCACGCGGCCAGCGCCTCGTTGCCTGCTCTGCCCCTCGCGTTCCGGATACAGTCTGGCGAGAGACCGAAGTCCAGGCCGCCATCGCGGCTTGGGAATTCGGTCGAGTAAGCCGACTCGTTCGCAAAGCGGCCGGCCTGCGCCAGGATGATATTGCGTTCATGACTGGACTGAGCCAGGGGCACGTGTCAATGCTCGAAGCTGGGAGCCGGCGCTTAACAAGCCTTGAAAAGGTCGCACAGTTCCTCAATGGCATTGGTGCCCCTGACACGTTTCTTCCAGCGCCACTAGGCGGCGTCCAACAGACGGCGCCGACGCCTCTCACACCGGAACGTACTTCCCTGAACGAGGGCAATTCTGGAGGCGGGCGGCAGGCATCGGATGCTCGTAATCTGGCAGCACGGGCTGCGGCGCAGTCGTTGCAGTTCGTTGAGGAAATCACGAATAGCAATGTGAGTGATGTTGAGCTCGTAAAGCTGGAAGCCGAAGTCACCCGGCTTGCGACCGAGTACGTGCATGCTCCGTTGCACTCCCTATTCGAAGATCTCTTGTCGACACGAGACAGCATCTTCTCCCTACTCAAAGGTCGACAGCCGCCTCGGCAGGCGCGTGAGCTGTTCCTCCTCGCCGGTACGAGTTGCCTTCTTATCGCGCACGCATCCCAGAACCTGGGAGACGAAGGTGCCGCAACCGCTCAGCTCCAGACGGCGTGGACTCTGGCGGAGCACGCCGATCGCGATGATCTGCGGGCGTGGGTCAAAGGCACAGCTGCCCTGTTCGCGGAATGGTCGCCGCAGCAGCAAGTTGCCCTGGACTACGCACAGCAGGCCATGCTGCTTGCGCCTGGAGGTGAGACACGGGCCAGGATCGCCGCGATCGAAGCCAGAACCGCCGCTCGCGTCAAAGACTCAGACAGAGCAATCGCCGCGCTCGACGAGCTCAAGCGAGCCCGCGAGCTTCGGACAGAGCCCGCCGGCCTGACTCGTTTTGGTGGGCTGCTCACCTTCCCGGTGGCCAAGCAGGAGTACTACATAGGCGGCACCTACGCCCTGCTCGGCAAGCACCGATTGGCAGAAGAACATGCCACCGCAGCGATCCGGCTCTATGAGAGCGGGCCGCAGGAGCTGCGGTCCTACGGCGATGAGGCGCTGGCGCGCCTCGACATCGTGACAGCACGCATCGCCGCGGGCGAAGTCGAGGGTGCTGGCGAGCAGCTCCAACCCATCCTCGAACTGCCCGAAGACCGCCGTATCCGTCAACTTGGCGATGCAATGCATGGAGTGGCTAGGCTTCTTGAGGATCCACGATTCGCCCGCAGCCGACGGGCCCGCGAGCTGGCAGACGAGGCCCACGGCTATCAGGTCATCGACACCCGAGCGAAGGTCATTGCCTCATGACAACGACGGTCTCTCCTGAGTCCGCCGCCCGTATCGCCTGCCGAGCATCGGGCTTGCCAGACAAGTCCCTCACGCCACTTCATCACCACGCTACCTCCGTGTTCCTACTGGATGCTGAGGATGTGGTGGTACGCGTCAGCCCGGCTGCGCAGCAGGGACGTCTTGAAACCTCTGTGTTGCTCACCCGGTGGCTTGTCGCGAACGGCTTCCCAGCCACGGAGCCTGCGGATGTTCGCCAGCCAGTGGTCTGCGCTCCCTACGCCGTCACCTTCTGGCGGCACTACCCGCAGACAGCGTCGGGCGCGCCAGCAGCCCACCACCTAGGAAGTCTGCTGAGGTCGCTACACGATCTGCCGGCCCCGCCTTTCGAGCTGCCGGAATTTCAGCCCCTTTCCTCACTGGAGTTGACGCTCAGTTTCAGTACTTACCTTACAGTTCCGCAACGAGAGTGGTTGTCGGATCGGCAGACGCTACTTTTGGAGGCTTACCGGGGTTTGGACTTCCCGCTCGGTTATGGCCATATACACGCCGACGCGTACCCGGGAAACACGCTGTGGGACGCCCCTAGCGTTAGGCTCGGCGACTGGGACGAGGCCGCGATCGGCCCGCGGGAAATCGACTTGGCCAACACTTTCCAGGGTGTTCGTTTCGGGCGGAGCGCCAGGGAACTGGATGAATTCAGCCTTCGTTATGGGTACGACATTCGGAATTGGTCAGGGCTCCCTGTCCTTTGCGGAATTCGGGACCTGCATACGCTCGGCTCCTTCATTCGCAGAGCTGACCACGGCGATGAAGCTGCCGCAGGGCAGCTGAATCATCGCATTGCAACGCTCATGAAAGAGGACAGCCAAGCTCAGTGGAGTGTCGCATAAGCTTCCTGCGGGTGTGTCGTCTGTTCGCGTCCTCAGGTTCGTGCCGCACCAAGGCAGAAGTCGCCCAAGGCGCGAACGCGTCGCGCAGCACGTCAGCCCTTGGTCGTCTCCTCGACGACCCAGGACAGGTCAGCACCCGATCCGCCTGTCACAGGAAGAGTGACCCACTGCGGTACCTCGTACGAGTGCCTCTCGGACACCCACGCCTAATTTCGGCAGCCGGTCAGCGGTCGTCATGTACGAGATTCGCCACTCCCCAGCCGTTTCGATCTCGCTCTTCCACCAGTAGACGGCGGTTAACGGCGCGTCGATGTGAGCGCCCGCTGCCAGCTTGCTCTCAACCGCGCCCCGAGCCAGTGCCTTCGCCTGGTCCTCGTCGTCGATGGTCGTCTGCGCAATCACAACGTCGGTCATGCCAGTGCCTCTCAAGCAGGGGGTACCCGACCCTATCCAGCGGCTTCCCGGGGTGCCCGGGTACCAGATCACGAGATGACCAGAATGAGCGCGGACCCAATCCTGCCCTCGTTTGGGGAAGTAGGGAAGTGACCACCGGCGCCGCGGAACTCGGCAAGCGTGCCGCGAAATACCTTGAAAACCACCCACGGGCCCAATCGGTGGTTTCGCGTGGACAGGAAATCGCTGCCAAGGGCGCTCACAAGGTCAGCGCCGGGGCTCGCGGAGCCGCCGACGCCCTCCCGGACTGGAGCGGTGCTGCTTCTCAGTCCATACGGAAGACGGTGGGACGGGTCTCGCGAGCGGGACTCTCCTCCAAACGAGTGGTGGCGCGCCACAAGAAGTGCGGACACGACGTTGCCTCACTGGCCGACCTGCGCCGCCTCGACCTCCAGCAGATCGACGCTGTCCGTGGACGAGCAGCGAACTGGTACTACCCGGCCGGCGCAGCGCTCTCGGGAGCGGGCGCGGGACTGGTGATCTCCGGAGGACAGCTCGTCATCGCCGCCTCCGGCGGCGCCGCGGCAGCGCCTTCGGGAGGTGCGATCGTCGGCGCTTTTACTGCCGATACCGCAGTCGTCCTCGGACTCGCGTCCCGCGCCGTTGGCCAAGTCTCGCTGTTCTACGGCTACGACCCCGAAGAGCCTGCCGAGAAGCTCTTCGTGATGTCTGTCGTCAACGCCGGGACGGCGAGTTCGGCCACCGCCAAGAACGCCGCGATGGCCGACATCTCGCGGCTCACCCAAGCACTCTTCCGTGGCAAGACGTGGAAGACCCTGAACGAGGCGGTTGTCGCCAGGGTCTCCACGCAGTTCGCGAAGGCGTTCGGCTTTCGGCTCACCAAAGAGGGACTCGGCAAGGCCGTACCCGCGGTCGGGATCCTCGTCGGAGGCACCCTCAATTGGACCACTATGGAGGGGATCGTCGACGCCGCCGAGATGGCGTACCGGCGGCGGTTCCTCCTTGAGAAGTACCCGCATCTCGCCGACGAGGAGGCATCCGGGTCAGTTCCTGATGCCGGCCCTGACGTCCCGGACGACGCCGACGAGGCGATCAGTGTGCTTGGTGAGCTCGCCGAGGCGGGCGGACCCGATCTTCGCTGAACCGACGCGGTTCACATGCCCGCCGCGGGGCCAAGAAGGCGGGAATCGTTTGGTGGCCCTCGATCATGGGTTTCAGCCCTTCGCTGTCGTGGGTGTTGCCGGCCGAGAAACCGACGAGGAGGGGCAGTCCATTCGCGTCCGACAGGATGTGCATCTTGGAACCCGGCTTGCCCCGGTCCACGGGGCTCGGACCTGTGTGTTCGCCCCCTTTTTAGCCCGGACGTGGGCGGTGTCGAGGACCATGCGGGTGACGTCGATGAGGCCGGCGTCGTCGAGGCGGTGCAGTACGGCTTCGTGCAGGCGGCCCCAGACACCAGCTCTCGACCAGATCAGAAACCGGCGGTGGGCGGTCGACTTCGATATTCCGAAGCAGGGCGGCAGTTGGCGCCAGGCACAGCCTATGACGAGGACGTAGACGATGGCCGCGAACAGCGTCTCATCAGGGGTGCCTGCGTTCCGCCACCCTGCGGCCGTACCCTCGACGGCGGGATCAGCGGCTCGTCCGGGACAATCCAACTCCACGTACCCCGCCCCATGTTGAGTCAACGACCGCCTCACCACGTAGCACACGGTCTAACAGGAACTGTCCGTGGACTTCCCTGCGGGCGCGGAACATAGACCACGATCGCCGGTTAGCCAAACCGGCGATCGTGGCGACCATTGAGGGTGTTCGCAGCGGCTGTGCTTGGCGGTGGGGCCGTGGCGGACACAGTGGGCAGCGCCGCAAAGAAGCAAGGAGGAAATGAGCGGCTCCCGTCTGCTGCTGCCCTGAAATCCGCAGTGCCTGTTCGCTGATAGACAGCGATTCCTCCGCCGGGTAGGCGTGGGCTCCCGGCGTTGCCGATTCCGCTCTGTCGCCTCGCGCGCTCCTTCGCAAGGAACACCACATCATGTGCCGATCCGCGATATCCCCTGCCCTTTTTCGCCCCAGGCGGACAGGCCGGTCCGACTTGCTCGCCGACTCCGCGGCTATCCGCAATCGCGAGGTGGTGTCATGGCAGTAGCGGTTCGATTGAGTCCCGATCGAGAGGTGCTCAAGGCGGCAGATGACGCTGAATGTCCGGATCTGCCCGAGCCCTTGCTGAAGCGCCAACTTCCCCCCGGCGCCTACCGCCGCGTACTGGAGATCCTCTTCGAAACCCACGCTGACGATCGAGCTGCCTAAGATGACCATCACATGGGTGACCCCGGCGGTGTGCTACCACCCCGGGGTCTGGCCAGTCTTGGAGGACTGACATGTCGAAGAATCTCACAGGCGCCATAGCGGCCGCACTTCGAGCCACCAGCGCGAGACTCCGAGCTGTCGACTACCTGCGCGTCAGCACCGAAGAGCAGGTCAAGGGCTACGGCATCGCCTACACCGGCAAGCGCACCAAGAAGCACATCGCCAAAAAGGAGTGGGACCACGTCGGCACTTACGCTGACGAAGGATTCAGCGGCAGCCTCGAGGCCCACCAACGCCCCGACCTAAACCGCCTCATGCAGGATGCCCGACAGGTCCCCCGCCCCTTCGACGTCGTCTGCGTCCCCGAAGAGCGCGCCATCGGACGCGCCGGACGAGCCTTCTGGCCCTGGGTCTGGGAACTCGAAGACCTCGGAGTCTTCGTCGCCATCGTCAAGGGCGACTACGACAACACCACGGCCGAGGGCCGATCCCGGATGCGCAAAGCTGCCGACCGAGCCGAGGACGAGCGCGAGACCATCCGCGAGCGCACCCAAGGCGGCCTCCAGGAGAAGGCAGAGGAAGGCGGCTATATTGGCGGCAAAGTCCCCTACGGCTACCGCGTTATCAACAAGGGCATCAAGGGAGAGTCACGCCTCGCCATCGACGACTGCCAGGACTGCCACTCGGACTGCATCGTCAAGCACGAGGCGGACTGCCTCCGGGAAGGACGCAAGCACTACGTTGAGTTGCGCGACTGGGAAGAAGTCGCAAAGGCCCTCAATGCTGACGGCTACCGCAAGCGCAACGGAGAACCCTGGAGCTACCACTCCGCTCGACAGCAGCTCCTGAGCGACATCGTCCTGGAAGCTCGACAAGTTTTCCGGGGCTCGCACTGCGTCCAGCGCGACCCAGACAGCAACCCCATCTACGGAGAATCCGTCGTCATCAAGCTCGACCCAATCTTTACCCTGGAAGAGGTCACCGAACTTAAGAACGCCAGCAAAAAGCTCCCCCGCAAGCCGCCGACATCCCGTATCTACACGCTCAGCGGTCAGATCGTCAGCACCTGCGGAAAACGCTACGTCGGAGGAGGAAAGGGGCGCCGCGAAAAGCAGTACCGATGCCAGGGACGCACCGCCGCATACCCCGGCGCGCGTACCTGCGACTGTGTATACCTGCGCGCCGAACCAATTGAGGAAGAGGCGTGGAAAAAGGTCAAGAGCCTTCTCGGGGACTTGGACCAGCTCAAGGCGATGGCCGATGACTGGATCGGCGTTCGCTCAGGAAGCCGAGTCAACTTCGCTGAGCGCATCGCCGAACTGGACAAGCAGATCGCTACCCAGAAGAAGGCGGTCAACATCACGATCAGCATGACTGCGAAGCAGATTGTGACGGAAGAGGAAGACCTTTCAGAGGAAGAGGCCGAGAAGCGAGTCGCAGAGGTCGTTGCACCACTTCAGCAAGAGCTGGCCAAGCGCCAGAAGGACCGCTCTGACATCGCCTCCTGGCAGGAAGAATCCGACGCCGCCGGGGAACGGATCACGCAGCTCATCGACCTCGCCGAGTTGGCGAACCATCGCCTGCACAACATGCCTCTGCAGAAGCAGCACGAGTTCATGGTCTTGATCGAATCTGAAGTGACCATCATCGGAGACGTTCCTCAGGGCCGAAAAGGTCAGCCCTGTGCTCTCGCCGCTTGGTTCTCCGAGCGAGGGCTCGAAGTTCCCGTCTTGACCGATGAAGGGTGGGCGAAGGTCGCCCCGCTCGTTGACTGGAAGTCGCGAAACCTTGCCCCTCGCACGGTGCTGGCGGGAATCCTCTACAAGGTGCGGACCGACACTCCATGGAAGAACATCCCCTCGCTGTTTGGCAGTGCGGCGACGCTCCAGACGTATTGGACGCGGTGGAGGGAGTCGGGCTTCTTGGAGCAGGCGATGGGGGTCTTGGCCCAGGAGCGCAGCACGCCCCTCCCGGCTCAGCCGCCCCCGAAGATCAAGCTGCGGTGCCTGATAGAGCCCGAGACACTGCTGGAGTCCGAAGGCCGCTCAGGCGAGTCAGCCGCTCGGGGCTCACCAGCAGCACGTCGATCGTGCCCGCGGTGACTTCGGCCTGGATGGTCTCCCACTCCTCCGTGTTCGAGGAGTTGATCGTCCGGGCCCGGATACCGGCGCGGGCGGCCGCCTCGACCTGGTTGCGCATGAGCGCGAGCAACGGAGAGACGATCACGGTCGGCCCCGCGCCGCGCTCGCGCAGCAGGGCCGTCGCCACGAAGTACACCGCGGACTTGCCCCAGCCCGTGCGCTGCACGACGAGGGCCCGGCGCTTGTCGGCGACCAGCGCCTCGATCGCCCGCCACTGGTCCTCGCGCAGCCGGGCCGAGCCGGTGCCGTCCCCGACCAGCCGGGCGAGGACCGCATCGGCCGCCGCGTGCAATTCCGCGTTGCTCGTGTGCGTCATGCGTCCCATACAACAGGATGGCACTGACAGACGGGCTCGGCGTGGGCCTGGGCGGCGGCAGCGAGGGGGCTGCTCTGCCTCGTTTGCCAGTACCCGACGTCGAAATCCCGGGGTGGCCGCGCGGCCGGCCGGGAGTGACACCGGCCCAGTATGCCCGGCTCGGCGCAGGTGATCAGGTGCCTGAACAGGCAAAACACCGGTCCGCGAGCAGGGTTTGATGTGTCCCTGATCGGACTTATCCACAGGGTCAAGCGGAACCTCGCCATCCGCGAGATCGTCGGCACATGACGAATCACAGCGAAACGACTGGATCCGCCGGGAACGGCGACATCAGCGGACGTGACGGATACGAGGTGCAGGGCGGAACGGACACGGGCGACGAGCGTCGCGGAGCCGACGAGCACGTCGAGTGCGTGACGTACGACGCCCACGGAGGCGATCACCAGGTCACCCTGCGCACTCCCTCCGAACTGGCCGACGCCCTTCCGTATCTCCTGGGGTACCGCCCCGAGGACAGCATCGTCCTGGTCGCCCTCCACGACCGGGGTGGGCGTGGCCGGTTCGGAGGCCGGGCCCGGCTCGGCATTCCCACGAACGAAGACGACTGGGAGTCCGCCGCCCGGCAGTTGGCCCACGGGTTGATCATGGGCAGCGAGCGAAGGGGTGCCCGGCCCGAGCAGATGGTCGCCTACCTCTGCCAGGAACCGGCGAAGGGCGAGTCGGGGCAGCAGGTCATGCGGCGACTGACCCGGCTTGCCGGGTTGCTGCGCACCGAGTGCGGTCGGCTCGACGTGCCCGTGATCGAGGCGCTGTGCATTTCCGACGGCCGCTTTTGGTCGTACTGCTGCCCGAGCGAGGGGTGCTGTCCCGTCGAAGGGCTGCCGATGGGACTGCCCGGCACATCCGTGCTGGCTGCCGCAGCGGCCTACGCGGGACTCCAAGTGCGCGGCACATTGCGTGAGTTGCGGGCGAGGCTGCTGCCCTGGGAGACGGCCGCCGCGCTGGAACAGGAGATCGTCCTGGACACCACCAGCATGGCCCTGGTCCCCAGGATGCTCGACGAATGGAGCCGGGCGGCCGTGGCCGAGGAGACGATGGAACTCGCCGAGCGGCTCATGGCGCGGTTCGCCGAAGCACCGCCCGTCTCCGGCACGCTCCAGGCGGACCTGCGCGACGACGAACTGCTCGGCCATGAAGATGCGGCCACGCTGATCCTCGGCCTCCAGGACCGCGCGACACGTGACCGGGCGGCCGAGTGGATGGAGGGCGACGAAGCCGACCCGGCTCTGCGTCTGTGGCGCGCCCTGGCCCGCCGTTGCGTCGGGCCGTACGGCGAACACGCGGCAGCGCCGCTCACCCTCGTCGGCTGGGTCGCCTGGTCGAGCGGTGACGACATCGAGGCCAGGGAAGCGCTGGCCATGGCACTGGGCGCCGATCCTGATTACCTCTTCGCCCGTCTCCTGCACCAGGCCTGCAACGAAGGCCTCGACCCGGAGTCGATCCGCCACTGTCTACGTGCCGAACGCGAGGCGCGGATGGCGCGTGCGCGCTCGGGAGGCGGGCGGGAGGGTGCCGCCCTGGAGGCCGGAGCCGAGACACGGCACCAGGCCGAAGCGCCGACCCACCAGGAATCGGAAGTGTCCGCGGTGTCCGCGGAACAGGACGTGACCGACCCAGACGTGCCGCACCCGACGCCCTCCCCCGACGGGGCTTCCCGGCGCCGGCGCCGGACGCGTCCCAGCAGTCGCGCGGACGGATCCCTTCGTCCCGCGGAGGCGGGCGGACGACCGTCGGGGACGGAGGAATCCCACGCTCGCTCACGTCCGGCCGGCGGTACGCGTCCCGGCGCTGCGAGGAGGGGAGGGACGCGTCCACGTCCATCGGGGAAGGAAGGCGCACTGCCACGTCCCTCGGGGAAGCGCAGCGCGCGCCGGGGTGGCGCCTGCTCCGAGGGCGTGTGGCCGGGCGGTGATGCCACCGAGGGGGAGGCATGAGCAACTGCCGCATGAGCAACCACCGGAGGACGAGCGGCAGACGACGTGGGTTCGGTGGCCAAAAGCGGAGGGCGGCGCAGGGAGGCGGGACGTTCTCCCGGAGCCGGGCGATGGGCGAGCAGGCGCGGGGCGTGGTCGTTTCGTGGTCGTTTGAAGGACGGGGTGAGGCGTGGACAGGCGCGGATGGGCGGTTTTTTGGCGGGTGCGCGGGCTGATCAGGCGTCGTGGGGCGATTGTTCGATGCGTGTGCCTTCTGGCTGCGTGCGGTGGAGCGATTGTTCGGTGGGTGCGCGGGTCGGCTGCGTGTGGTGGACCGGATGTTCCGTGGACGCGCGAGTTGGACGGGCGCGGCCGGGAGGTCTTCGGCGGGCGCAGAGTCTGCGCTCTCCGTCCCACCGGCATTCGGTCGGCTTTCGTCGCGGGCGGGCGTGACTCCGGAGAGGTCCGTCCCGTTCACCTGAGTGGCGGAATGCCTGGACGGGCCGAGCCGCCGTACCGCCCTTGTCCCTCAGGAGCCCGCACCCCGCGCCCCACACGCCCGAGGCGCACAGAGCGCAGAGGAAGCCGCCCCTTGCATCAGCCGACTCCGCCCTCCGCCACCGACGACGACCGCACAGCGACCCGCGGCACACCCGCGACGGCCTGGGGCGGAGGCGCAGGCCCGCCGTGGGATCGGCCCTCGGGTTCACCTCCAGGCCAGGTCCAGCGAACCACCGTGCAGAAGCAGTTGCCCACAGGGCAGGACCAGAGCCCGCCCGCATGGGCGGGTCCCCATCGGGGTCCGCCCGCGCTCACGGGATCGAACCAACCGCCGCCCTTGGAACCTCGCCGAGGTCCCGGTGCGCCGACTGCCCAGGGCCGGTCTCCGTCCCCGACCACCGGGCGCCGTCCGCCGCCGCCCGGCCAGGAAGGCCGTCCGGCGCCGGCTTCGTCCCTGGTTCCCCGCCGCTCGGTCGACCTCCCACCTGCCCACACCGCTCTCATCAGCGTCGCGCTCCCGGGTCTGGCCATCTCCACGGACCAGGGGCAGTTGACCGGCCAAGGATTGGAGGGGTTCTACCGAGCGGGCCGCCGGGTGCTCTCCCGGTGCCAGGTACGCATCGCCGGACGCGAACCGCTCGCCGTTCAGGCCCTGACGACCGCGGCGGACCGTGCACGCTTCGTGGGAACGCTGCGGGCTTCCCCCGGTGCGGGTCCGGACCCGGACGTCGTGGTCGAACGGACCCGTCACGCGGACGGCACGGAACGCATCACGCTTCACAGCGCTGCCCCCCGCCCCCTGCGCCTGCCGGTCGAGGTGGCCCTCGGCACCGACCTGGCGGACCTGGGCGCGATCGCGTCGGGCCGTGCGGGACGCGAACTGCCTGCCAGCGTGCACGACTCCGGCCTGCGCTGGTCCTGCGCCGACGGGAGTGCGTCGGTCACGGCCGACCCGCCGCCCACCGACGCCCTGGCCTCCGCGGGGCTGCTGCGTTGGGAGTTCGAGCTGCCCCCGGGCGGTACGGCGAGCGTGGAGCTGCGGATACGGGCGGACGGCGCGGGACCCGTCCGCGCCGTGGGGCGCTCGGCGACGAGCCCCTTGTCTCCGGCACGGGCGACAGGGGATCACCTGGGTGTCCGGGCGCTCCTGCACACGAGCACCGAGGACCTCCAGGCGCTGCTGCTGCGCGACCCGGCGCACCCCAGCGACACGCACCTGGCCGCGGGAGTGCCCTGGCGCTGTGGCATGGCACCGGCCGAGGCGCTCGCGGCGGCCCGGATGGCGCTGCCTTTGGGCACACGCCTCGCCGTCGGCACGCTGCGCACCCTCGCGCGGACGCAATATCCGGGCCCTGGGTCGCAGTCGGGCATGATCCCCGGGCCGCGGAGGGACGCCGGAGCGCATCTGCCACCCCGCTGTACGGGCACGGAGGCCACCCTGCTCTTCCCCGTACTGCTCGCGGAGGCCCGCCGTTGGGGCCTCCCGCATCGGGAGACGGAGGAGCTGTTGCCGACGGCCGAGCGCTGTCTGACCTGGCTGCGGACGGCCGTGGGCGATGGGACGTATCTGTGCGACCCACACCCGGGCGGTCCCGTCCGCTGCGAGACGCAGGCCCATGCCCACCGAGCGGCACTCCTCGGCGCCGACCTGCTCGACGCGTGCCGCAGACCGGGTGGCGCAGAGTTGCGGCAGTGGGCCCAGAAGCTGCGGACGGCGTTCCGCGAGGACTTCTGGGTCGAGGACCGCGGCGGCGGCCGGCCGGCCGCCGCCCGAGCCCCGGACGGGCGCCTCGTGTCGCAGCTCGGTGCCCCAGCCGCCCATCTGCTCGACACCGGTCTGCTGGGCGGGGGCGAGCAGGCGCCCGGATTGCTCGACCGGGTACAGACCGAACAACTCGCCCGGCTGCTCGGGAGCCCTGCCCTGGACTCCGGTTGGGGCCTGCGCGGACTGGGCGCGAAGGAGGCGGGCTACAACCCGTTCGGACACCGCTCCGGTGCCGTGCGGGTCCAGGAAACGGCGGTCGCCGTCGCCGGTCTGGCGGCGGCCGGCTACGAGAAGGAGGCAGTTTCGCTGCTGCGAGGCGTACTGGCGGCGGCCGAGAGCTTCGGCCATCGGCTCCCCGAGATGTACGCGGGGGAGCAGCGGACCGACGGGAGCGCACCGCTTCCCCATCCGGCGGCCTGCCGTCCCTCGGCCACGGCGGCGGCCGCCGGGGTCCTGCTGCTGACCACTCTCGTGGGAATACGCCCCGACGCCCCGGCCCGGACGGTCACGCTGCGCCCGGTGCGCAGCGCGCCCCTCGGCGAGATCGGCCTGACCGGTCTGCGGGTCGCGGGCGCGCCCTTCTCCGTGCGGGTCAGCCGGCTCGGCCTCGCCATGGTCGAGGAGGCGGCCGACGGGCTGCAACTGGGGGCGTGACCTCGGATGACGTGACACTGGACGACGACTGGAACGAAGGGCGAGCCCTGTCGGACGGCAGTGGATCAGTCGCCGATACAGCCGACGAAGGGCGTGTTTATCGTCAGGCAGACGACTATGATCGCGGCATGCCCTACGACCCGTCAGCTTTTCCGCCCTTCGCCGTCACCGTGGACCTGGTCGTGCTGACCGTGCGCCGCCATGCCCTGTGCGCGCTGGCGGTGCGCAGGGGCGAGCCGCCGTTCCAGGGGCGCTGGGCGCTTCCCGGCGGCTTTGTACGGGCCGACGAGGATCTGGCGCAGGCGGCGGCGCGCGAGCTGGCTGAGGAGACCGGACTGCGCGCCCACGACCCATCCGTACCGGTTCAGGACAACGGCGCCCATCTGGAACAGCTCGCGACCTACGGCGACCCCAAGCGTGATCCCCGGATGCGTGTGGTCAGCGTCGCCCACCTCGCCCTCGCCCCCGACCTGCCCGCTCCCCGGGCGGGCGGCGACGCCAGCAACGCGCGCTGGGCGCCCGTCGAGGAGCTGCTCAAGCAGGGCGGTTACGGGCGCGACGGCGACCCGGTCGCACCGCTCGCCTTCGACCACGCGCAGATCCTCTCAGACGGCGTGGAGCGTGCTCGCTCCAAGATCGAGTACTCGTCGCTGGCCACCGCGTTCTGCCCGCCCGAGTTCACCGTCGGCGAGCTGCGCCGCGTCTACGAGGCGGTGTGGGGCGTGGCGCTCGATCCGCGCAACTTCCACCGCAAGGTGACGGGCACACCCGGCTTCCTCGTTCCCACCGGCGGTACGACCACGCGCCAGGGCGGCCGGCCGGCCCAGCTCTTCCGCGCCGGCGGCGCGACCCTGCTCAACCCGCCCATGCTGCGCCCCGAGGTGTGACACCGGAGCACGGACGAAGGAGGCCGAAGGTGTCCTCGCCCGTTGCGCTGCGGGCCTTGCGGTACCCGAAAAACCGGACATAGCGCGCTATCTTGCTGTGAGTGATCCAGGCCTTCGGACTGACCAGCAACACCCGCAAGGACATTCCGCCCGCTGTCGACGACGTCTCCTTCGAAGCGCGCGCAGGCCATGTCACCGCACTCCTCGGAGCGTCGGGCGCGGGCAAGACGACGGTGCTCAGGCTGATGCTCGAACTTCAACAGGGCCGTGGCCTCACCTGCTTCAGAGGTCGCCCCCTGCATCGCATCGCCCACCCGTCGCGGGAAGTCGGCGTGCTCCTGGGTGATGTGCCAGGCCATCCCGCCCGTACGATCCGTGGCCATCTGCGCATGCTGTGCGCCGCGGCGGGCGTCCCGGTCCGGCGTGCCGATGAGGTCCTTGAAGTGGTCGGCCTCGTCAGCCTGCGCGAGGAACGGCTCGGCACCCTGTCGCGCGGCATGGACCGCCGCCTCGGTCTGGCCTGCGCCCTGCTGCCCGATCCTCACACCCTCGTGCTCGACGATCCCGCCGACGGGCTGTCCACCCGCGAATGCCACTGGCTTCACGGCATGCTGCGGGCCCACGCGGCCCAGGGCGGCACGGTCCTGATCACCACGGCCGACCCCAAGGAGGCCGCACGCACCGCTGACCGCGTCGTCACTCTGGACAAGGGCAGACTCGTCGCCGACCAGGACGCCGCGGACTTCGCCCGCACCAGGCTGCGTCCCCGCGTCGCCGTCCGCAGCCCCCACGCAGCCCGCCTCGCGGCCCTGCTCACCAAGGAGGCCCGTACCGCTCAGCGCTCCGTAGAGGTCGTACGGGAGGAGGGTAATCGCCTGTCCGTGTACGGCAGTACGTGCGCCCACGTCGGCGAGACGGCCTTCCGGCACGGCGTCCTCGTCCATCAACTCGCGGACGAGATCGGGGACATGGGACCAGGGGCGGTTTCGCACCCCTCGGAAGCCGCACCTGTGACCGAGGGAACGCAACCGGACGCCGCGGCGCAGCGATCCGCCACGCTTCCCGTGACCGGTGAAGCCGGACTCCCCGCCGGCACGGTCGAGGGGGAGATCCCGACCCCCGCCCGGGGAACCGCTCGCTCTGTCGAAGCCATCAAGGCCGCCGATCCGCTGTCCCCCCTCCCACCCCCCATTTCCGTCCGCTCCGCGCCCAGCCCGCTGCGCCCGCTGCGCTACGAACTGCGCCGCGCCGCCGGGATCGGCACCGGGTTCCTCACCGGCGCAGCCGTGCTCGCCACCTCCGCCCTCACCGCCGTACTCCTGGCGCGTATCGGACACACCCCGCAGCCGCGCCTGCTGGCCGCCTGGCCGCGGGAGCTGCCGTTGCCGCCCGCGGCCCTCGGCGCGGGACTGCTCGGGGCGCTCGCCTTCGGCGACGAGTTCCGCCACCCCGCCCTGGCGGCGGATCGCGGCACCGTGCCCCGCCGACTGGGGCTGCTCGCCGCGAAGCTCGCCGTGGCGGCGGCCACCGCGCTGATGCTGGCCGTCCTCACGGTGGGCTGCGACGCCGAAATGCTCTATCTCGTCTACGGACGGGAGCTCGGGGAAGTTCCCCCCGACTGGTGGTCGCTGAGCGTCAGTTGGATCGGACTCGTCGTCGGCTGCGCCTGGGCGGGTGTGCTGGCAGCGGGTGTCTTCCGGTCCACCACGGCCGGGCTCGCGGCGGTGGTGGCCGTTCCCGTCCTCGTCGTACCTCTCGTACAAGAGGCCTGGGAGGGGGCGTCCGTGCGGACGGCCGCCGGGTTTTCCGCGCGGTCGCGGGAGGTGTTCCTGCTGCAGTGGCCCTTCGGCGGAGAGCGCTATCTGTCGGCCGTCGCGCGCATGATCGTCCAACCCGTGGGCAGCGCGCTGACGTTGTCGCTCACCGCTCTGCTCTGCGCATATCTGCTCACGACCCTGCGAAGCAGGGTCCGATGACGACCGTCCGCGCCCTTCCCTGTGCCGCCCTGCGCGCAACTCCCCGGGGCAAGCCCATTTCTTTCCGATAAGGCGTCAATTGCGACGGGGTGAGCGATCACCCTTTCGTGTGCTTTTCACCAAAGACCTCAAGGGAGTTGGAGACGACGCCGACAAAGGATCCGTGAGTACCCTTGCGCACACCATGATGACCGCCGCCCGCTCCGCAGACTCCGGCCTCGCCGGCCCGGGCGAACTCGACCGCTACCCCTACGCGGAGGCCCGGACCGCCGACCGCGTCGCCGTCCCATCCTGGGAAGGCGCGGACCAGGAGCTGGGCCGCGTGGGCCGACGTGCCGCCGGAAGCCGCGGCCGCGGACTGCACGGCCAACTCGTCCAGCAGCTGGGCCAGATGATCGTCTCCGGTGACCTCGGCGCCGACCGTCCGCTGGTGCCCGAGGAGATCGGCCAGCGTTTCGAGGTCTCCCGCACCGTCGTCCGGGAATCGCTCCGCGTCCTGGAGGCCAAGGGCCTGGTCAGCGCCCGCCCGAATGTCGGCACGCGCGTGCGTCCCGTCAGTGACTGGAACCTCCTCGACCCGGACATCATCGAATGGCGGGCCTTCGGGCCACAGCGTGACGACCAGCGCCGTGAGCTGAGCGAGCTGCGCTGGACGATCGAGCCGCTCGCCGCTCGCCTCGCCGCGGGCCACGGGCGCGAGGAGGTCCAGCAGCGGCTCGCCGACATGGTCGAGATCATGGGCCACGCCATGGGGCAGGGCGACGCGCTCACCTTCTCCCGCGCCGACGCCGAGTTCCACTCCCTGCTGATCCAGGTCGCCGGCAACCGCATGCTCGAGCACCTTTCCGGGATCGTCTCGGCCGCCCTTCAGGTCTCCGGCGGCCCGATCGCCGGCTGTGACCGACCGAACGAGACGTCTGTGGCGCACCACGGCAGGATCGCCGACGCCCTCGCCGCCGGCGACGGCGCGGCGGCCGAGGCGGCCATGCGACAACTGCTGACGGTCCACCCCGAGGTGGAGCGCGTGGTGCCCGCGCCGCGCGAGCACTGACCGTGCGCCACGGGCGGCGCGGCCGGGTATGCCTCTCCCCTCCTGGGGCATCGCCCGGCCGGCGAACCGCCTCCCGTCGGACCCCGCAGGATCTTCAGCGATTCTGCGGGGTCCGACGGCGCGATGAGACGGTGGGACCATCAGGGCGCCCAGGTCGGGTCGGTGATTGTCCTTCTATGCCTGTGTCTGACATTTTTTGAGCGCTTATGGGGTGTGACTCGGGCCACGCAGATTGGGCGTAACGCTCGTGGAGACAGCGCGATGACCTAAGAGGTGACAGCCGCGGAGGGAATACGGACGCCGTTCAAGGCGCTGTGCATCTTCCCGGCCCCCGCCCGCGCCGTCGGCCCATCCCCAGGCCGGTGGTCGGCTCCTGTCCGTCATGGACGGGGCCGGAAGCCGTTTTCCAACGTTCCGAGAGGTTGTTCGTGTCGGCCAGCACATCCCGTACGCTCCCGCCGGAGATCGCCGAGTCCGTCTCTGTCATGGCGCTCATTGAGCGGGGAAAGGCTGAGGGGCAGATCGCCGGCGACGACGTGCGTCGGGCCTTCGAAGCTGACCAGATTCCGGCCACTCAGTGGAAGAACGTACTGCGCAGCCTCAACCAGATCCTCGAGGAAGAGGGTGTGACGCTGATGGTCAGTGCCGCGGAGCCCAAGCGCACCCGAAAGAGCGTCGCAGCGAAGAGTCCGGCCAAGCGCACCGCCACCAAGACGGTCGCGGCGAAGACGGTGACCGCCAAGAAGGCCACCGCCACCGCCACCGCCCCTCCGGCGGCACCCGCCCCCGAGGCCGCCGTCGAGGACGAGGCGACTGCCAAGAGGGCCGCCGCCAAGAAGGCGACCGCCAAGAAGGCGGCACCGAAGAAGACCGTCGCCAAGAAGACGGCGGCCAAGCAGACCACCGCCAAGAAGGACGACGCGGAAGTCCCGGAGGACGAGACCCTCGAGGAGACCAAGGGCGGCGCCGAGGAGCCCGAGGGCACCGAGAGTGCCGGCTTCGTGCTCTCCGACGACGACGAGGACGACGCGCCCGCCCAGCAGGTCGCCGCGGCCGGCGCCACCGCCGACCCGGTCAAGGACTACCTCAAGCAGATCGGCAAGGTTCCCCTCCTCAACGCCGAGCAGGAGGTCGAGCTCGCCAAGCGCATCGAGGCGGGCCTGTTCGCCGAGGACAAGCTGGCCAACGCCGACAAGCTGGCCCCGAAGCTCAAGCGCGAGCTGGAGATCATCGCCGAGGACGGCCGCCGCGCCAAGAACCACCTCCTGGAGGCCAACCTCCGCCTGGTGGTCTCCCTGGCCAAGCGCTACACCGGCCGCGGCATGCTCTTCCTGGACCTCATCCAGGAGGGCAACCTCGGTCTGATCCGCGCGGTCGAGAAGTTCGACTACACCAAGGGCTACAAGTTCTCCACGTACGCCACCTGGTGGATCCGTCAGGCGATCACCCGCGCGATGGCCGACCAGGCCCGCACCATCCGTATCCCGGTGCACATGGTCGAGGTCATCAACAAGCTCGCGCGCGTGCAGCGCCAGATGCTCCAGGACCTGGGCCGCGAGCCCACCCCGGAGGAGCTGGCCAAGGAACTCGACATGACCCCGGAGAAGGTCATCGAGGTCCAGAAGTACGGCCGCGAGCCCATCTCGCTGCACACTCCGCTCGGTGAGGACGGCGACAGCGAGTTCGGTGACCTCATTGAGGACTCCGAGGCGGTCGTTCCGGCTGACGCGGTCAGCTTCACGCTCCTCCAGGAGCAGCTGCACTCCGTCCTGGACACCCTGTCCGAGCGTGAGGCGGGCGTCGTCTCCATGCGCTTCGGTCTCACCGACGGTCAGCCGAAGACCCTCGACGAGATCGGCAAGGTGTACGGCGTCACGCGCGAGCGCATCCGCCAGATCGAGTCCAAGACCATGTCGAAGCTGCGCCACCCGTCGCGTTCCCAGGTGCTGCGCGACTACCTCGACTAGGTCACCGTCGTACGGCATCGAAGGCCCGGTCCCCGAGAGGGGGCCGGGCCTTCGTGCTGCGGGCCGCGATGCTCTGCATGACTCTGGGTGTCCGATCACCACCCCGGAGTGAGGAGTACGCATGCGATGTCGCATCGCGCGGGCGCTGGCCCGGCCGCTGATTCTGGCCGCCGCCGCTGCGGCCATACCGCTGGTGTCCGCCGCCCCCGTGGGCGCCGACAGCATCGTCGTAGGCGGTTTCCCGGTCGACGTGTCCGAGAGCCCGTGGACGGTGGCGCTGTCCAGCCGTGACCGGTTCGGGGGTACGCGTGCGGGGCAGTTCTGCGGCGGTGTGGCGGTCGGCCGCTCCACCGTGCTCACCGCGGCCCACTGCGTGGCCGAGGAGGTGCTGGGCACGCCCCCGGACAGCGTTCCCGATTTCAAGGTCATCGCGGGACGTACGGACCTCTTCTCCGACCAGGGCCAGGAAGTCCCGGTACGCGACACCTGGGTGAACCCGGGTTACGACGGCGTGAGCAACTCCGGGGACTTCGCCGTGCTCACCCTCGCCGAGCCCTTGCCGCAGGGTTCGGTCATCGCCATGGCGGCTGCCGGCGATCCGGCGTACGAACCGGGGACGGGTGCCGTGGTGTACGGCTGGGGTGATGCCACGGGCGGCGGCGACTACGAGCACGCTCTGCGGGCGGCACACGTGCGGGTGCTGCCCGACGCGCTCTGCGAGGAGGCTTATCCGGGCAGTGCCGACGGCATGTATCTCGCCGACATCATGGTGTGTGCCGGGGACGAGGAGGGGGGCCGCGATGCCTGCCAGGGGGACAGCGGGGGGCCGCTGGTCGCCCGCGGGAAGCTGATCGGGCTCGTGTCCTGGGGGAGCGGCTGTGGTCGCGCGGGCAGCCCTGGCGTCTACACGCGTGTGTCCGACGTCATGCGAGCGCTGGACTGGGACGGACCGGGGCAGGGGGGCGTATGAGGGCGCCTGGCAGCCGCTGAGGGCTCCGATCGGGCACAAGCACGGGCGGCTGCTCCTGAGGGCAGGAGCAGCCGCCCGTAAAACCGGCCTGTGCCGGAGCTGGCTCGTCGTGGATGCGAGGTGTCAGCGCTCTTCTTCGGAGGCGGACGCCGGGGCGGCCGTCAACCGCTCCGTCTCGTCCTGTATCTCAGCGGCGATCTTCTTGAGTTCCGGCTCGAACTTGCGGCCGTGGTGGGCGCAGAAGAGCAGTTCTCCGCCGCTCAGCAGGACGACGCGCAGGTATGCCTGGGCGCCGCAGCGGTCGCAGCGATCGGCGGCCGTCAGCGGGCTCGCGGGGGTCAGAACAGTAGTCACGTCGCCTCTTCTCTAGCTCGACGAGCTGTCGTACCAGGGTCAACATCCAACCAGCCCGAAAACGTTCCCGCTCGTGGCTTTTCCTGGAAAAAATCTCTCCGGGCGGCTGTCTGCTGCCGGTTGGCGGCGAATGTGCCGTATTGCGTGTCTATGTGTCTTACGGGTTCGCGCTGTCGGTCATTGTCAGGTCTGTCAGATCCTCCCGGCTGGGTTGCCGGTTGTTCATGAGGACGTGCCCGGAGCCTAAATGGTTCATGCCTGGAAGGGAACGTGATATGTACTTCACTCAATCGAGGGATCGAACATGCATGCGACCCTGGACTAGTGTGAGCTTCAGACGAGGGTGGCGTTACAACGGCTCTACCAGGCCTCGGTACCCTCTGAGCGGCTACCGAAGCCGTGCCCTTACCCAGAAGGGCCCCACCTGAAATTCAGCGAGGAGCGAACCGCGTGACCGCCGAGACGTCCGTGCCGTCCACAGCGCTGCTGGCAGGAGCAGACCGGGACGGTTCCAACTACACCGCGCGGCACCTGCTCGTCCTTGAGGGGCTTGAAGCCGTGCGCAAGCGCCCTGGTATGTACATCGGGTCGACCGACAGCCGCGGTCTGATGCACTGCCTGTGGGAGATCATCGACAACTCCGTCGATGAGGCCCTGGGCGGCTACTGCGACCACATCGAGGTGATTCTCCACGACGACGGCTCGGTCGAGGTCCGGGACAACGGCCGCGGCATCCCGGTCGATGTCGAGCCCAAGACCGGCCTCTCCGGTGTCGAGGTCGTCATGACCAAGCTGCACGCCGGCGGCAAGTTCGGGGGCGGCTCGTACGCGGCCTCCGGCGGTCTGCACGGCGTGGGCGCCTCGGTGGTGAACGCCCTGTCCGCCCGGCTGGACATCGAGGTGGACCGCGGCGGGCACACTCACGCCATCAGCTTCCGGCGCGGCACTCCCGGAGCCTTCGCCACGGTGGGTGCCGAAGCCAAGTTCGAGGCCGCCAGCGGCCTGCGTAAGGCCAAGAGGATCCCCAAGACCCGCACCGGCACGCGCGTGCGGTACTGGGCCGATCGACAGATCTTCCTCAAGGACGCCAAGCTCTCCCTGGACAACCTGCACCAGCGCGCTCGGCAGACCGCGTTCCTGGTCCCCGGCCTGACCATCGTCGTCCGCGACGAATACGGCCTCGGCGAGGGCGGCAGCAAGGGCGAGGAGTCCTTCCGCTTCGACGGCGGGATCAGCGAGTTCTGCGAGTACCTGGCGAGCGACAAGCCGGTCTGCGACGTCCTCCGCCTCTCCGGCCAGGGCAGCTTCAAGGAGACCGTCCCGGTCCTGGACGACCACGGCCAGATGACGCCCACAGAGGTCACCCGTGAGCTCGGCGTGGATGTCGCGATGCGCTGGGGCACCGGCTACGACACGAACCTCAAGTCGTTCGTCAACATCATCGCCACGCCCAAGGGCGGCACCCACGTCGCGGGCTTCGAGCAGGCCGTCGCCAAGACGATGAACGAGGTGCTGCGCGCGAAGAAGCTCCTGCGCGTCGCCGAGGACGACATCGTCAAGGACGACGCCCTGGAGGGTCTCACCGCGGTCGTCACCGTCCGTCTCGCCGAGCCGCAGTTCGAGGGCCAGACCAAGGAGATTCTCGGCACCTCGGCGGCCCGCCGCATCGTGAGCACCGTGATCTCCAAGGAGCTCAAGGCGTTCCTCACCTCCACCAAGCGGGATGCCGCAGCCCAGGCCCGGGTGGTCATGGAGAAGGCCGTCGCCGCCGCCCGGACACGCATCGCGGCCCGGCAGCACAAGGACGCCCAGCGCCGGAAGACGGCCCTGGAGTCCTCGTCGCTGCCGGCCAAGCTCGCAGACTGCCGCAGCGACGACGTGGACCGCAGCGAGCTGTTCATCGTCGAGGGCGATTCCGCGCTCGGCACGGCGAAGCTCGCGCGGAACTCCGAGTTCCAGGCGTTGCTGCCGATCCGCGGCAAGATCCTCAACGTCCAGAAGTCGTCCGTCACGGACATGCTGAAGAACGTCGAGTGCGGTGCGATCATCCAGGTCATAGGAGCGGGATCCGGCCGTACCTTCGACATCGACGCGGCGCGCTACGGCAAGATCATCATGATGACCGACGCCGATGTGGACGGCTCGCACATCCGGTGCCTGCTCCTGACGCTGTTCCAGCGCTACATGCGGCCCATGGTCGAGGCGGGCCGGGTGTTCGCCGCGGTGCCGCCGCTGCACCGCGTCGAGCTGATCCAGCCGAAGAAGGGCCAGGACAAGTACGTCTACACGTACTCGGACCGTGAGCTGCGCGAAAAGCTCCTGGAGTTCCAGAGCAAGGGGATTCGGTACAAGGATTCCATCCAGCGGTACAAGGGCCTCGGCGAGATGGACGCCGACCAGCTGGCCGAGACGACCATGGACCCGCGTCACCGCACCCTGCGCCGGGTCAACCTGTCCGACCTGGAGGCCGCCGAGCAGGTCTTCGATCTGCTGATGGGCAATGACGTGGCGCCGCGCAAGGAGTTCATCTCCGGCTCGGCGGCGACGCTGGACCGGTCGCGCATCGACGCCTAACCGCTGCGCCCGGCCCGGGCCGGTGTCGGCGGGGTGATCGAAGTCAGGTCGGAGCCAGGTGGACGAGAGGGATCGAGCCGCGGCGAGAGGGAGGGCGCGGTTCGATCCGCTGGTCGGGGAGTACCGGCCGACCAGTGTGCAGCCGACGGTCTGGAAGTACCGGCCGAACCCGTGCGCAGCCGACGGTCGATGAGTACAGGTCGGATCGCCGGGGGCGGATCGCCAGTGGTCGGATCGCCGGGCCGCCCGGGGTGTCTCCACCCGTGGGTGGAGCCCCTCGGCGTTCGGGGATCCACCCATGATCCACCCCGGCTCCGATCTGCCGACCTGTGGATTTCCGTAGCGTCGAAGGCGTCGGCAGCGCTCGCTGTCGGCATCGTCCTTCTTCGCTACGGAGGCTCTGATGCCCGGGCTCGTCAAAGCGTTGGTGATCGTAGCCGTGCTCGCCCTGGTGATCGTCCGGCAGTTCCGCCCGAGCCGGATCGACACCGACCGGCGCTGGTGGCTCATGCCCGTGATCCTGGCCGCTGTAGCGCTCCGCGAGCCCGACATCGTGGACGCCCACCACCACACGGCATCGGTCGCCCTGCTCTGCACCGAGCTGCTCACAGGGCTTGCCATCGGAGCCGGCTGGGCCTGGACCACCCGGATATGGGCGGAGCCGGACGGCGCGGTGTGGAGCAGGAGCACCAAGGCGAGCGGAGCCGTCTGGGGCGTGGGCATCGGATTGCGTGTCGGCCTCTTCGCACTCGGCGCGGCGCTCGGCGTGCGCCAGGACTCTTCCGCCCTGCTGCTCGCCCTGGCGGCCACGCTGCTGGTCCGTGCCGGGATCCTCGCCTGGCGGGCTCAGTCCCTGCACCCGGCTGCTGCGCCGACCACGGCGTACGGTGACCCCATGTCCCGGCCCGCGGGGAAGGAACGCGTGTGACGGAGAACGCCTGGACACGCTGGCCCTCCCGGGAGGCACTCAGGCGCACGGAGACCTCGAGTGCCCGGCGTCTGATCGGGTGGGTGGTGCGGGCGGTGGTGCTCGGCATGCTCCTGTGGGGTGCCGTCACCGGCAGTCGCGTGCACGGGTGGGGTGCGCTAGGGGCGGCGGCCGGTGTCCTGCTGGCCGGGTTCGTCGCCTGGGCCCTGTATCGCACCACCCTCGCGCACCGGCTCGGGCCGTCCCTGGCGCTGCTCACCGTGCTTCTGGGGATCGCGGTCGCCGCCCAGGCCACCGGCTTCAGAGTTCCCGCCCTCGTCATCTGGTGCGGGTGCGCGGTCACCGCCTTGGAACGGCTGCCCGTCGTGGCCGCCCTGCCGGTGGCCTCGGTCGCCCTTACGTCGTACGCCGCTGTCAACGACGACGCATGGCTGACCACCGCGGCCACGACGGCCGGCCTCGCGCTCGCCGGCTATGTCCTGCGGCTGGACGCCGAGGCCCGCGGCCATGCCCAGCGGCTGCTCGCCCAGGAGCGGGCCGCGCGGGCGGCCGAGGCGGAGTCGGCGGCGCTCACGGAGCGGGCCCGCATCGCACGGGAGATCCACGACGTGCTGGCCCACAGTCTCTCGGCGCAGCTCGTACACCTGGAGGCGGCCCGGCTGCTGATCGAGCGGGGCGCAGAGCGGGAGCAGATCCTCGAGCGGGTGGTGGCGGCACGGGGAATGGCCCGCGACGGTCTCACCGAGACGCGGCAGGCGCTGTCGGCGCTGCGCGGGGAGCTGACCCCCCTGGAGGACTTCCTGACCCAGCTGGTCAGCACGGCCGACGGTGCCAAGGCCACCATTACGGGTGAGAGGAGACCGCTGCCGGCGGAGGCGTCCCAGGCCGTGCGCCGTGTCGCCCAGGAGGCCCTGACGAACGTCCGCAAGCATGCTCCGGGGGCCAAAGTCCGGGTGGGACTGGAGTACGGCGATCACCAAGTGACGCTGGTCGTGCGGGACTCGGGTGGTTCACCGGGCGAACTCACCGGGTCCGGGGCCGGATACGGTCTTCTGGGCATGCGGGAGCGTGCCGAGCTACTGGGCGGTTCGCTGGAGGCCGGGCCGGACGAGGAGGGGTTCGTGGTGATGCTGAAGGTGCCCGTATGACGCAGGAGGCGGAGCCCAAGCCCGCGCGTGTGGTGGTCGCGGACGACCAGACCGTGGTTCGCGAGGGCATCGTGATGTTGCTGGGTTTGCTGCCCGGGATCGAGGTCGTCGGCAGCGCGAGGGACGGGGACGAGGCGGTGAAGCTCGCCGCCGAACTCGCCCCGGATGTGGTGCTGATGGACCTGCGCATGCCCCGCTGCGACGGGGTGGAGGCGACCCGGCGCATCCGGGCGGAGCACCCCGGGACGCAGGTCGTGGTGCTGACGACGTACGCGGACGACGAGTCGTTGTTCCCGGCGCTGAAAGCCGGGGCGCGCGGCTATCTCACCAAGGACGCGGGAGGTGACGAGATCGTGCGGGCCGTGCGGAGCGTGCTGTCCGGGGACGCGGGGCTGTCACCGAGCATCCAACGGCGGCTGCTGGAGCGGCTGGCGGACCCCGAGCCGCCGGCGGCGCCCGCCGAGTCGCCGGACGGGCTCACCGCGCGGGAGACCGAAGTGCTGGCCCTCATCGCCGAAGGCCTCAGCAACCAGGAGATCGCCCGCAGGCTGCACGTCTCCACGGCGACCGTGAAGACCCACATCAACAACCTCTTCGCCAAGACGGGGCTCAGGGACCGTGCGCAGGCGGTGCGTTACGCGTATGCGAAGGGGCTTGTGCGGCCGCCGACGGGAGGAGTCACCTGATGGGGTGAAGAGCGGAGGGAAGAAGAGTCGGGGATCTTCCCGTTCTGTCCATCCTTGGGCATGCAGCCAAGCAACGGTCGTCCCCGCCGAGGTGGGGGTAGTGCCGAGAGTTCGTTCGTCGATCACGGCAGACATGATCCGGTTCCCGTCGAGGCGTCCGGGGGCGTGAGGTACGACGACCCCTGGTATGACGCGCTTGCCTCCGGCTGGGGCGAGTCGGACGGTGTTGGCGCACCCGTGCCCGCGGATGCGGCGGTTTGCGTCCCGCTCCCGGAACGTGAGGCCCCGGCCGGCGCCGCGGCCGACGTGTATCTGGAGGTGCAGCGCAGCGCGGCCTTCCAGGAGGTGCGCAGCCGGTACCGGAGGTTCGTGGTGCCGGCGGTCGCCGGGTTCTTCGTCTGGTACCTGGCCTACGTCGTGACCGCCACAACCGCCCCCGAGCTGATGGCACGACCTGTGGCGGGCGCCGTGAACGTGGCGATGCTGGCGGGCCTCGGACAGTTCCTCACGACCTTCCTGCTCACCTGGGCATACGCCAGGCACGCGAGGCTGCGCAGGGACCGGGCCGCGCTCGAAGTGCGATGGGACACGCAGGAACTGACGCGCGGCCTGCGCGGCGGTGCGTCGTGACGGGCAACCATCAGACGCTGGCGTTGCTGCTGTTCAGCGCGTTCGTCGCCGTCACGCTGGGGATCACGACGTGGGTGAGCCGGCATCGGCACGGTTCGCCGGAGGAGTTCTACGCGGGCGGGCGGCTCTTCTCTCCGATGGAGAATGGTTTTGCCATCGCGGGTGACTACATGTCGGCCGCCTCCTTCCTCGGCATCTCGGGTCTCATCGCGCTCTACGGCTATGACGGGCTGCTGTATTCGGTGGGCTTCCTCGTGGCCTGGCTCGTGGTGCTGTTCCTGGTCGCCGAACTGGTGCGCAACTGTGGGCGCTTCACGCTCGCCGACGTGGTCGCGGCGCGGATGAGCGAGCGGCCCGTGCGCATCGCGGCGGGAACTTCCTCGGTCACCGTGTCCGTTCTGTATCTGGTGGCGCAAATGGTGGGCGCGGGCAGCCTGGTCGCCCTGCTGCTCGGAGGCACCAGCGCAGCGGCACAGGCTTGGACGGTCATCGGGGTCGGCGCGCTCATGGTGACCTATGTGTCGTTGGGAGGGATGCGGGCCACCACCTGGATTCAGATCGTCAAGGCGGTCCTGCTGCTCAGCGGCACCATCGCGCTGACCGTGCTCGTCCTGGTGCGCTTCCACGGCGACTTCGACCGACTGCTGGTCATGGCGGCGGAACGCAGCGGTCACGGCGACGCGTTCCTGGCGCCCGGTCTGAAGTACGGCGGTGACTGGACGGCCCGGTTCGACTTCATCAGCCTGGGACTCGCGCTGGTCCTGGGCACGGCCGGGCTGCCGCACATCCTGTCCCGCTTCTACACCGTACCCACCGCGCAGGCGGCCCGGCGCTCGGTCGTCTGGTCGATCGGGCTCATCGGAGGCTTCTACCTGATGACGATCGTCCTCGGGTTCGGCGCGGCTGCGATCGTGGGGCCGGAGGCGGTACGGGGATCCAACGCGGCCGGGAACACGGCGGTTCCGCTGCTGGCACTCGACCTGGGCGGTGGCGCGGATTCCACCGGAGGAACGGTTCTCTTCGCGATCGTCGCCGCCGTCGCCTTCGCCACGATCCTCGCCGTGGTCGCCGGGATCACGCTCGCCTCCTCCGCGTCCGTCGCCCACGACCTGTACGCCTCACTGCGGTGCCGGCATGCCAAGCCGCGCAGCGAGGTCGCCGTGGCGCGGGCCGCCGCAGTCGGCATCGGGGTGGTGGCCATCGCCCTCGGTCTGCTCGCCCGCGATCTCAACGTCGCCTTCCTGGTGGGCCTCGCCTTTGCTGTCGCCGCGTCCGCCAATCTGCCGGTGCTGCTCTACTCGCTGTTCTGGCGCGGCTTCACCACCCGCGGGGCCGTATGGGCCGTGTACGGCGGGCTGGTCCCGGCCTTGGTGCTCGTGGTGCTGTCTCCGGTGGTGTCAGGCAGCCCCGCATCACTGTTCCCCGGCGTCGACTTCCAGTACTTCCCGCTGCAGAACCCCGGCCTCGTCTCGATCCCCCTGGGCTTCCTCGCGGGCTGGCTCGGCACGGTCACCTCTGCGGAGCTGCCCGACGAGGCCAAGCACGCGGAGACCGAGGTGCGGTCGCTGACGGGGGCGGGGGCTGTGTAGGGGCGGCGCCTTCAGCGCCGTACGGCACCGTTCTCAGGCGCATCGCGGCCTGAGTCGTCGTGACGTCGCCGGCCGCCGTGATCATGATGACGCCGGCGCCATGGCGCTGTTCCCGCATGCGGTGGACGAGTTCGAGGACCGTCCTGCACGACCGAGTTCGTGAAGAAGGCCGCGGGCTGATATCCAGACGGCCGGCATCCGTATGTAAGGCGGGCACGGTTCCTTCCCCCGCCCCCATGGCCGTGCCCTTCAGGCGCGGGTCGCCCACACATAACGGTGTTCCGGGCGGCCCGCGTCGCCGTACTTGAGGGTGAGCCTGGCTCGTCCCGTGCGCTCCAGGAGCTTGAGGTAGCGCTGGGCGGTCTGGCGGCTCACCCCGGTCCGCTCGGCGATCTCCTGCGCCGACAGGGGGCCTTCGGCGTTCATCAGGGACCGGCGTACGAGCTCCGCCGTGGTGGGGGAGTGCCCTTTGGGAAGTGAGGGCTCCGACGTCGTCGACAGGGCGCCGAAGATGCGGTCCACCTCGGCCTGTTCCGCCTCGCCGCCGCCGTCGAGGGTGAGGCGCAGCTGCGCGTACGCCTCCAGCTTGGCGCGCAGGCCCGCGAAGGCGAACGGTTTGACCAGGTACTGAAGCGCGCCCTGCCGCATCGCCGCCTGTACGGTCGAGACGTCTCGCGCCGCCGTCACCATGATCACGTCGGTCTGGTGGCCGCGGCGGCGCATCTCCTGGACGACCGTGAGCCCGGTCTCGTCGGGCAGATAGTGATCCATGAGGACCAGATCCACGTGGGGCAGCGCCTCCAGCCGGAGCAACGCCTGAGCCGCGCTGTGCGCCTCGCCGGCCACATGGAAGCCCGGGACCTTCTCGACATAGGCGGCGTTGATCCGCGCGACCCGGGTGTCGTCGTCCACGACCAGGACCTCGATCATCGCGCCTTCTCCTCGGTGGCGGACCGCTGGGCCTGCGGCGCGGTGAGGGCGGGTTCCGGTTCCGGCAGGGCGAGTGCGTCCGGCAGGACGACGGTGAACTCCGCGCCTCCGCCGCCCGCCTCGCCGACCGTCGCGCTGCCGCCCTGCCGCTCGGCGAGCCTGCGCACGAGGGAGAGCCCGATCCCGCGCTCGCGGTGCGCCGGCGGCTTCTTCGTGGACCATCCCTCGGTGAAGACCAGTTCGCGGTGCTCCACCGGGATTCCGGGTCCGGTGTCCCGCACCCTGAGGACGGCGGTTCGCCCCTCCGTGCGCAGTTCGACCTCCACGCGCGCGTGCGGTGTGCCCGCGACGGCGTCCAACGCGTTGTCGACCAGGTTGCCGAGGATCGTGACGAGCCCGCTGGGGTCGACCAGCCGGTCCGGCAGCCGGGTCCGGTCCGAGACCCACAGCGCGACTCCGCGCTCGGCCGCGACGGTCGCCTTGCCGACCAGCAGCGCGGCGATCAGCGGGTCCTGGATCTTCTCGGTGACCTGTTCCGCGGTGGCGCGGTGGTCGCCGACGACCTCTCCGACGAACTCCACGGCATCGTCGAACATCTCCAGCTCCAGCAGCCCGAGGAGCGTGTGCATACGGTTGGCGTGCTCGTGGTCCTGGGCCCGCAGGGCGTCGATCAGGCCGTGCGTGGAGTCGAGCTCCCGGCCGAGCTGTTCCAGCTCGGTGCGGTCGCGCAGGGTGGCGACGGCGCCGCCGTCGTCGGTGGGCATGCGGTTGGCGACGAGCACCCGCTGGCCGCGCACGGTGAGCAGATCGGTGCCCGTCACCCGGCCCGCCAGGACGTCGGCCGTACGGCCCTCGCCGAGCGCCTCGTCGGGGGAGTGGCCGACGGACTCCTCCCCGATGCCGAGCAGTCGCTGCGCCTCGTCGTTGAGCAGGCGGACGCGGCCGGTGCGGTCCAGGGCGACGACTCCCTCCCGGATGCCGTGCAGCATGGCCTCGCGCTCCGCGAGCAGCCCCGAGATGTCCGAGAAGGCCAGATCCCGGGTCTGCCGCTGGACCCGACGGGAGATCAGCCAGGCGGCCAGCGCGCCGACGGCCAGGGCGCCGCCGGCGTACGCGAACAGTCCCGGGATCGCGTGGATCAGCCGCGCCCGCACGCTGTCGTAGGCGATGCCGACCGAGACCGCGCCGACGATGTCGCCCTGGCTGTCGCGCAGCGGCACCTTCCCGCGCGCGGAGCGGCCCAGGGTGCCGCTGTCGATCTCCATGACCTCTTTGCCGGCCAGGGCCTGGCCGGGGTTGGTCGAGACGGTCCTGCCGAGCTCCCCCGGAGTCGGGTGCGACCAGCGCACGCCTCGCCAGTCCATCACCACGATGTACTCGGCCTTGGTGGCCTGGCGGATCCGCTCCGCCGCCTTCTGCACGGGCCCGTCGGCCGTCGGAGGCGTGTTCTTGACCTCTTCGGCGATCCGCGGCTCGGCGGCCGTGGTCTGCGCGATCGCGAGCGCGCGGCGCATCGCCTGGTCGTCCAGCTGGTCACTGAGGGGTGCCAGGAACAGTCCGGTAGCGAGCACCGCGACTCCCGCGGCGATCGCCAGCTGCATCAGCAGCACCTGCGAGAACATGCGCCGCGGCAGTCCGAGGCGCAGGCGGCGGGCGGGGGGAGTGGGGCTCATACCCAAGACGGTACGTGGACGCGCCCGAACTGCCGCAGAGGGTGTCGTGTGGATCTCTTGATCAACCCTCGGGGCTCGGTCAGCTCGCGAGCGCCGTGGTGGTCGGCAGCTCGCGCACCTCCACCACGTCCATCCGCGCGGGAGAGCCGAGTACCGACACCCCGCAGCTCTCCGGGCGGGGCGGCACGGAGTCGCCCTGGGCCACCACGACCCGCCAGCGGCGTCCGTCGGTGTGGGCGACGGTCACCTCCCAGCGCGGCGGAGCGCCCTGCGTGCGGACGACGGCCAGCGCGTCCGCCGCGTACTCGCCGGCGGCCGTGCGCACGGCCAGCTCGGCCGCCTGACCGGGCCGTTCCCAGGCAGAGTTCCCGCGGCACCCCTCCACGACGATCCGCCCGTCCCGGACGCTGTGCAGGATCTCCTTGACGGCATGGGCCTCGGCCCGGCCGTAGGCGTATCCGTACGGCAGGACGAGCAGCGTCGGCGAGAAGCGATGACCGCCCAGATGGGTGACCTCCCAGATACCCCCGACGCCGGAGGCGGCGAGCTCGGCCGCGAGGGGGCGGCCGAGAAGGGCGCAGCAACGGTCGCGCTTGCCGTTGGTGCACACGAGCGCGAGCGGGTCGCCGGCGTGGGGCCGCCCGTCGAGTGCTGAGTCGAAGGTGTTGTGGTCGCCACGGCCGAGCGCGGCGAGGTCGAGGTCGAGCAGCCGGTGCGGATCGCAGGTTGTGGCGGTGCGCAGCCAGGCGTTCCCGGGGACGGTGTGGGCCGCGTACACCTGTCGCACGGCGGGCGTGCCGCTGTCGGCGTGCCGCCCGGGGCGGCGGATGAGCGCGACGCGTACGCCCGTGCCCTTCGCGGCCGCCTCCAGGGCGCGGCCCAGCACGGGGTCCAGGTGGCTCGAAGTGAGCGCCTTGGCACCCCAGGGACCGGGCTGTTCCAGCAGCAGCCAGGTCGTCGCCGTGGCCGCGGTACCGGAAATGGGCTCGTCGAGGTACCCCGAGACGGTTGAGCACGTACTCACAGAGGTGAGCCTAACCTGACTTGAACCAGGTGACCTCCGGCGGGGCGTTCGTCCTACTCCGGCAGGGGCTGGGGCGGCCTCGGGCCCACGTAGTGACCGCTCGGGCGCATGCGCAGGGGGCGCTCCCCGTACTCCTCCAGGGCATGGGCGATCCAGCCGGCCGTACGGGCCACGGCGAAGACGGTCTCGCCTGCCGTGGCGGGCATGCCGCAGGAGGCGGTGAGTACGGCCAGGGCAAGGTCGACGTTGGCGTGCAGCGGGGCGTGGCGGGCCGTGGTGTCCACGATGTCGCGGGCCGCGGCGAGGGCCGGCGCGGCCTTGGGGATCTCCTCCAGGAGGTCGAAGAGGGCACGCGCGCGTGGGTCCTCGCCGGGGTAGAGCCGGTGGCCGAGCCCCGGGATACGGCGGCCGGCCCGCAGTTCGTCCGCGATCACGGGGGCGGCGCTGTCCTGGTCGAGCACGTCGAGCAGCATCTTGTGCGCGAGCCCGCTGGCCGCGCCGTGCAGCGGGCCCTCGATCACGCCGAGCCCCGCGGAGACGGCGGCGTAGGCGTGCGCCCGGGCCGACGCGGCGACGCGCACGGCGAGGGTCGAGGCGGCGAGGTCGTGGTCGGCGAGCAGGGCGAGCGCCATGTCCAGGGCACGCAGGGACGCATCGTCCGCGTCCCGCCCGCTGAGCCGCGTCCACAGCCGGTGGGCCAGCGGGCCGCCGTCGCGGTGGTCGTACCGGGCCGGCGGCAGGGCGGCGACCAGGGTGGGGATCAGGAGCCGCGCGGTGCCGAGCACGGCCTCCTCGGACAAATCGAAGCGCAGCGGGTCCGCGGCCGAGGCGGCGATGGCCGCGACCCGCAACCGGTCGGCGGGAGCGGTGTGTTCGGGCAGGGCGTCGACGGCGCGGCGGGCGACGGTGACGACGGACTCGGGCGCTGTGAAAGTGGCGCCGGGGCGCAACGCCCCGGTCCACAGCCACTCGGCGACCTCTTCGTAGGAGTGGCGCGCGGCCAGCTCGGTCGCGTCGACGCCCCGGAAGTAGTACCGGTCCGTGTCGATGAGCGTGATGCGGGTCCGTACGGAGAGCTCGCCGCCGGACCCCGAATTCCCGCCGCTCTCCCGCCGGTTGCGTCGGCCGAGCGCCTCGACCTCCTTGGCGTCGAAGGTGCTGCCCCGGCCGCCGGGCACGCGTCGGCTGCTCAGCTGACCGCGGCTCACATAGGCGTACACGGTCTCGGGCTTCACGCCCAGCAGCTCGGCGGCCTCCTTGGTGCTCAGCCGTTGCCCGGCGGGACCGGGGAGGGGTTCTTGATCGCGCATAAGAAGTCACCGTATCCGCAGCTCGGCCTATTGATTTGCCGCATTGATTCGTTGTGTTGACTCAATCAATATTGACAATGATTTAGTCAATCATGGACAGTCAAATCAAGTCCAGGGAGGAATCATGTCCGTCAACAGGTCCGCAGGCACTCTCGTCGACGTACCGCGAGGACTCGCGGGAGTCGTCGTCACCGACACCGAGATCGGCGACGTCCGGGGAGTCGAGGGCTTCTACCACTATCGCCAGTACTCGGCCGTCGACCTCGCGCGGACCCGCGGATTCGAGGACGTCTGGCATCTCCTGGTCCACGGCGAACTGCCGAACGCGGAACGCGCCGCCGCCTTCGCCGCCGAGACCGCCGAGCTGCGTCGGCTGCCCGCCGAGGTGCGGGCCGCCCTGCCCGCGGTCGCCGCGGCCGGCGCCGGTTCCGGCCCGCTCGCCGGGATGCGCACCGCGCTGTCGCTGCTCGGTGCGGCGAAGGGCTTCTGCCCGGTGTACGACCTCGACGCGGACCGGCGCCGCCAGGACACCCTCGTCGCGGTCGCGGCCGTACCGACGCTGCTCACCGCACTGCATCGGCTGGGCAAGGGGCTCGATCCCGTGGAGCCGCGCGAGGACCTCTCGTACGCGGCCAACTACCTCTACATGCTGACGGGTTCGCAGCCGGAGCCGCAGCGGGCCCGGGCCGTCGAGCAGTACTTGATCTCAACCATTGATCACGGCTTCAATGCGTCAACCTTCACGGCCCGGGTCATCGCGTCGACGGGCGCGGACGTGGCGGCGTGCCTCGTGGGAGCGGCGGGGGCACTGTCCGGGCCGCTGCACGGCGGTGCGCCCAGTCGCGCGCTGGACACCTTGGACGCGATCGGCACGCCCGACCGCATCGACTCCTGGATTCGTGAGCGTGTCCTGGCCGGCGAGCGCATCATGGGCTTCGGCCACGCGATCTACCGCACGGAGGACCCCCGTTCGCGGATGCTCCGCGAGATCGCCCAGCGGTTCGGCGGCCCGCGTGTCGACTTCGCCGTCGAGGTCGAGCGTCATGTCGAGCGGATCCTCGCCGAACTGAAGCCGGGCCGGGAACTCCACACCAACGTCGAGTTCTATGCCGGCGTCGTGATGGAGCTGTGCGGGCTGCCGCGCGAGATGTTCACGCCGACGTTCGCGGCGGCGCGTGTGGTGGGCTGGAGCGCCAACATCCTGGAGCAGGCGGCCGACTCGAAGATCATCAGGCCGGTGGCGCGGTATGTGGGGCCGGGGGCGCCGGTCAAGGTGCCGGAGGCCGCCTGACACACGTGTGGCCTGGTGCCGTTCTGGCGCCAGGCCTCATCGGTGGTGATCGAGCAGGGACGGGTGACGAACTGCTCGCCGGTTAGGTGCCCGGGCCGCTCAGCGGTTCTGTGCGGCCGGGGAAGCTTTACGGGACGAGTCTGGGGTGGACGCGTTCGCTGGGGGGTCAGGCGTCGGGGATGTCCGCCTTGGCGCGAATGAGGGTCTCCCGGCTGACGATGACGATGCGCTCGTAGTCGGCGCGGGCGGCATCGGCGGGGAGTTCACGCTCCAGCGCCTCGGTGGCCTCGGTGCCGATGACGGCGAAATTGCCGTCGCTCAGCTCGAACAGGTCCGGGCAGTTGGCTCCTGAGGCACTGCCACGGGCACTCGGAGGCACACCGATGCGGCGCACGATTTTCAAGGGTACCGGTCCTTAGCGATGGGTGTGGTCACAGTGGTGGCAGCAGATTACTGGGGTTCGTGGTGCCTACACGCCCACACGGGAAAAAGACGCCCTGCTCGTGTCGTACCGAGAGGGGGGACGTTGACCGACCGCAGTGATCACGCCGTCGGTGGGTGGCCCACCACCCACCACTCGTCCGTGTCCGCCTCGTCCAGGTCCTTGATGAGGCCGTCCACCATGCGCCCGATCCTGGCCTCGTCCGACGACCCCTTCAGCGTGGCGCGTTGGCCCTTCGAGGCCTCCCAGTACTCCCGCAGGAGGGGGCTTTGGAAGAGCTCGCGCAGGTGTCCGTACAGCTCCTCCTGGTCCAGGATCCCGGAGCGGTAGAGGTGGTACAGATTGACGTACCAGGCGTTGGCGTAGAAGTACTGCCTCCGCTTCGCGGCCGGGATGCTCTTGTCGTAGGTGTCGATCACCTCGGCGAGGGACGGGTCGTCGATCGCCTTGGCCAGCAACTCCCAGTGCATACGCTGCTGGTGCGCCAGAGCCTTGCGCCGGGAGGCCAGCTCCTCGAGCTCCATACGCCTTACTTGCAGGCGTTCCTCTTCGAGCCGCCGCTGACGCGTGGCCAGCGTCATGGTGGCGGTCGCAAGCATCAGGCCCGCCGTCGCGACGGAGCCCAGTCCCCGTACTGCAAAATCCCGTGTTGCCATGTCAACCCCCGAATCAGGCGGCCGTCCGCCGGTCGTCGGGTGCGGGTCGACTGAAGGGGACCGGCGAGCGGTGGGCGGCGCTTGCCGTCTCCCAGGGTGCCGAGCGGCTCTGGTCGGCGGGGGAGGCGGAGAGGAGGCGCACGGAGGGATGCGAGGGTCGCACACTCCGGCGCCTTGCCCAACGTCTGCCCCGCAAGTGCTGCTAACAATCGTTCACTTCGCGGTGATTCCTACGGCTCGTATCCTGGGTGCGCATTCAATCCTCGTACGTGCGCAGGGGGCGGTCCGGCGCACGCGGCGGCGTGAGAGAGGTAGCGCGTTGAGTCGAAGCCCGCGGCAGATCCCGGTCGTCGTGCTCGCCGGATTCCTGGGTTCCGGCAAGACCACGCTCCTCAATCACCTCCTCCATCGCAGCGGCGGCAGCCGTATCGGCGCCATCGTCAACGACTTCGGTGCCATCGAGATCGACGCGATGGCCGTGGCGGGCGCGCTCGGCGACTCCACCGTCTCGCTCGGGAACGGGTGTCTGTGCTGCGCCGTCGACGCCAGTGAACTCGACGTCTATCTGGAGCGGCTCGCCCGGCCCGCCGTCGGGGTCGACGTCGTCGTCATCGAGGCCAGCGGGCTCGCCGAGCCGCAGGAACTCGTGCGGATGCTGCTCGCCAGCGAGCATCCCGGGATCGTGTACGGCGGCCTGGTCGAGGTCGTGGACGCGGCCGAGTTCGACGACACCCGCGCGAAGCATCCCGAGATCGACCGGCACCTCGCGCTCGCCGATCTGGTCGTCGTCAACAAGCTCGACCGGGCGCCGGACGCCGAGCGGACCCTCGGTCTCGTCCGTTCCCTCACCGACCGCGCCGCCGTCGTGCCCGCCACCTACGGCCGCGTCGACCCCGAGTTCCTCTTCGACTGCCGGCCCAGTGAGGAGCGCATCGGGCAGCTGTCCTTCGACGACCTGCACGATCACGCCGGGGAGGACGGGCACGCCGGTCATCTGCATACCGCATACGACAGCCTGTCCTTCGTCTCCGAAGTGCCCCTCGACCCGCGCCGGTTGATGCGGTTCCTCGACAGCAGGCCCGAAGGGCTGTACCGGATCAAGGGGTACGTCGACTTCGGACCGTACGACTCCGTCAACCGCTACGCCGTCCACGCCGTCGGGCGCTTCCTGCGCTTCTACCCGGAGTCCTGGGCGCTCGCGCCCGCCGACGCCCGCCTCACCCAGCTCGTGCTCATCGGCTCCGGCATCGACGTGCCCGCTCTCGGCAAGGAGCTGGAGGCGTGCAAGAGCGACGCCCCACACGCCGACGAGCACGGCATGTGGGGCGTTCTGCGCTACGTACAGGATCCCGAAGAGGACCCTGAAGAGCCGTCTCTCAGCGTCTAGACCGGCCCCGCCACGACCGACACCGTCTTCGCCAGGGACACCCCCGAGCCGTCGCGGCGCGGGTCCATCTCCGGGAGGTCGGCCGGGGAGCCGTTCTTCTGTGCCGCCTTGGCCGGGACGGGGCCCGCCCAGGCCAGGGACAGACAGTCCTCGCCCTTGAGGAAGCGCTGGCAGCGGACACCGCCGGTGGCGCGGCCCTTGCGCGGGTACTGGTCGAACGGGGTCAGCTTGGCCGTCGTCTGGACGGAGTCGTCCAGTGTGCCGCGCGAGCCGGCCACCGTGAACACCACGGCGTCCGCGGCCGGGTCGATGGCTGTGAAGGAGATGACCTTCGCGCCCTCCGTGAGCTTGATGCCCGCCACACCGCCCGCCGGACGGCCCTGGGGGCGGACCTGCGAGGCCTGGTAGCGCAGCAACTGGGCGTCGTCCGTGATGAAGACCAGGTCCTCCTCGCCGGTGCGCAGCTCTACCGCGCCGACGATCCGGTCGCCCTCCTTGAGGGTGATGACCTCCAGCTCGCCCTTGTTGGTCGGATAGTCGGGGACCACGCGCTTGACGACGCCCTGTGCGGTGCCGAGGGCCAGGCCCGGGGACGACTCGTCGAGCGTGGTCAGACAGACCACCGTCTCGTCCCCCTCCAGGGAGACGAACTCGGACATGGGGGCGCCGCCGGAGACGGTCGGCGCCGCCGCCGTGTCCGGGAGCTGGGGCAGATCGACGACGTTCACGCGCAGCAGGCGCCCGCTGGACGTCACCACGCCGATCTCGCCGCGCGCCGTGGCCGGCACCGCCGAGACGATCACGTCGTGCTTGGCGCGCCTGGCGTCGGCGTCCTCCGGGAACGGCTCGCCGTTCGCCGTACGGGCCAGCAGGCCCGTCGAGGACAGCAGGACGCGGCACGGGTCGTCCGCCACCTGGAGCGGCACGGCGGCGGCCGGGGAGCCGGCCGACTCCAGCAGGACCGTACGCCGCTCGGTGCCGAACTTCTTCGCCACCGAGGCCAGTTCGGCGGAGACCAGCTTGCGCAGCTCGGCGTCCGACTCCAGGATCCGGGTCAGCTCCGCGATCTCCTCGTTGAGCCGGTCCTTCTCCGCCTCCAGCTCGATGCGGTCGAACCGGGTCAGGCGGCGCAGCGGCGTGTCCAGGATGTACTGGGTCTGGATGTCGCTCAGCGAGAAACGCTCCATCAGGCGCTGCTTCGCCTCGGCGGAGTTGTCGCTGGAGCGGATGAGGCGGATCACCTCGTCGATGTCGATCAGCGCGGTGAGCAGGCCCTCGACCAGGTGTAGCCGGTCGCGGCGCTTGGTGCGGCGGAACTCGCTGCGGCGGCGTACGACCTCGAAGCGGTGGTCGAGGTAGACCTCCAGGAGCTCCTTCAGGCCGAGGGTGAGGGGCTGGCCGTCCACGAGCGCCACGTTGTTGACGCCGAAGGACTCCTCCATGGGGGTCAGCTTGTAGAGCTGCTCCAGGACCGCCTCCGGCACGAAGCCGTTCTTGATCTCGATGACCAGGCGCAGGCCGTGCGCGCGGTCGGTGAGGTCCTTGACGTCGGCGATGCCCTGGAGCTTCTTCGAGCCGACCAGGTCCTTGATCTTGGCGATGACCTTCTCCGGGCCGACCGAGAAGGGCAGCTCGGTGACGACGAGACCCTTGCGGCGCGCCGTCACGTCCTCCACGGAGACCGTGGCGCGGATCTTGAAGGTGCCGCGGCCCGTCTCGTACGCGTCGCGGATGCCGGTCAGGCCGACGATGCGGCCGCCGGTGGGCAGGTCCGGGCCCGGGACGTGCCTCATGAGCGCGTCCAGATCCGCGTTCGGGTAGCGGATCAGGTGGCGGGCGGCGGCGATGACCTCGGCCAGGTTGTGCGGCGGCATGTTCGTGGCCATGCCGACTGCGATGCCCGACGAGCCGTTCACCAGCAGGTTCGGGAAGGCGGCGGGCAACGCCGCCGGCTCCTGCTCCTGGCCGTCGTAGTTCGGGGCGAAGTCGACCGTGTCCTCGTCGATGGACTCCGTCATCAGGCTCGCGGCCTGGGCAGCGCGGCACTCGGTGTACCGCATGGCGGCCGGTGGGTCGTCGTTGCCCAGCGAGCCGAAGTTGCCGTGGCCGTCGACCAGCGGGACGCGCATCGAGAAGGGCTGGGCCATGCGCACCAGGGCGTCGTAGATCGACGCGTCGCCGTGGGGGTGCAACTTACCCATGACCTCGCCGACGACGCGGGCGCACTTCACATAGCCGCGGTCGGGGCGCAGGCCCATCTCGTTCATCTGGTAGACGATGCGGCGGTGCACCGGCTTGAGGCCGTCCCTGGCGTCGGGCAGGGCGCGGGAGTAGATGACCGAGTACGCGTACTCGAGGTACGAGCCCTTCATCTCGTCCACGACGTCGATGTCGAGGATCCGCTCCTCGTACGAGTCGTCGGGCGGCGGGGTCTTCGTGCTGCGGCGGGCCATCGCTGCCGGCTCCTCTTTTCTGGTCGCTCGCCTAGGGGTCGCTCACGTCGGTGTCGGGAGGCCGACCCCGCTCAGGCCTTCGGGCCGCTGCGGGGTCGCCCTCTCGACACCGACGCGCTCCTTCGGCGCACTCATGCTGAAGCGTGAACGGGATCTGATGCGGACCATTGTGGACCGAGGCACTGACAATGCGGACCAGGCCCCGGCGTCGGCCGTCCCCCCGGCGTGCACGGGCGCGGCACGCGTTCGGCGGGGCCGCATGCGGGCAGGCTACGCGATCTCGCTCAGGGCGTACGTCGTGCGGGAACTTCGCCGACCGTCCGCACGCTTGCATACAGTGGCAGGACCGGCAGGAAAACCGCGGTTCAAACGACCGCGTACGCGATCGAAGGGACGTACATGCCCATGGGTCACACGGCCACAGCCCAGGCAGGCACCGGGGGCCAGACAGCGACCGAGCACCGCCTGTCCAACGGCCTGCGCGTGGTGCTCTCCGAGGACCACCTGACCCCGGTCGCGGCGGTGTGCCTCTGGTACGACGTGGGCTCGCGCCACGAGGTCAAGGGACGCACCGGCCTGGCTCACCTTTTCGAGCACCTGATGTTCCAGGGCTCGGCCAACGTCAAGGGGACCGACCACTTCGCGCTCGTCCAGGGCGCGGGCGGCTCGCTCAACGGCACCACCAGCTGGGAGCGCACGAACTACTTCGAGACCATGCCGACCCACCAGCTGGAGCTCGCGCTGTGGCTCGAGGCCGACCGCATGGGCAGCCTGCTGGTGGCGCTCGACCAGAAGAGCCTGGACAACCAGCGCGACGTCGTCAAGAACGAGCGCCGGCAGCGCTACGACAACGTCCCGTACGGCACCGCCTTCGAGAAGATGTTCCTCCTGGCCTTCCCGGACGGGCACCCCTACCGCCACACGCCGATCGGCTCGATGGACGACCTGGACGCGGCCAGCCTGGAAGACGCCCGCGACTTCTTCCGCACCTACTACGCGCCCAACAACGCGGTCCTGTCGGTCGTCGGCGACATCGACCCGGAGCAGACGCTCGCGTGGATCGAGAAGTACTTCGGCTCCATCTCCGCGTACGACGGCAAGCCCGCGCCGCGTGACGGCTCGCTGCCCGACATCATGGGCGGGCAGCTGCGCGAGGTCGTCGAGGAGAACGTCCCCGCGCGCGCGTTGATGGCGGCCTACCGCCTCCCGGAGGACGGCACGCGCGCGTGCGACGCGGCCGACCTGGCGCTCACGATCCTCGGCGGCGGCGAGTCCTCCCGCCTCTACAACCGGCTCGTACGCCGTGACCGTACGGCCGTGGCGGCCGGGTTCGGCCTGCTGCGCCTGGCCGGGGCACCCTCGCTGGCCTGGATGGACGTGAAGACCTCGGGCGATGCCGAGGTACCCGTGATCGAGGCGGCCGTGGACGAGGAGTTCGCCCGCTTCGCGGCGGAGGGACCCACCGCCGAGGAGATGGAACGCGCCCAGGCCCAGCTGGAGCGCGAGTGGCTGGACCGGCTCGGCACGGTCGCGGGCCGCGCCGACGAACTGTGCCGCTATGCCGTGCTGTTCGGCGACCCGCAGCTCGCCTTCAGCGCCGTCCGGCGCGTGCTCGACGTGACGGCCCAGGAGGTGCAGGAGATCGCCAAGGCGCGCCTGCGCCCCGACAACCGGACCGTGCTGGTCTACGAGCCCACCGAAAGCACAGAGGCCGCAGAAGGCACCGCCGACGAGACCGAGAACGAGGAGGCGGCCAAGTGACCGAGCTCGCCACGATGGACTTCCATCCCCAGCCCAAGGCGGGCGTGGCCAGGCCGTGGGCATTCCCGGCCCCCGCGCGCGGGACGCTCGACAACGGCCTGACGGTCCTGCGCTGCCACCGCCCCGGCCAGCAGGTCGTCGCCGTGGAGGTGCTCCTGGACGCGCCTTTGGACGCCGAGCCGGCCGGTCTCGACGGTGTTGCCACGATCATGGCGCGTGCCTTCTGGGAAGGCACCGACAAGCACTCCGCCGAGGAGTTCGCCGCCGAACTGGAGCGCTGCGGCGCCACCTTCGACGCGCACGCCGACCACCCCGGCGTACGGCTCTCCCTCGAAGTGCCGGCCTCGCGCCTGTCCAAGGGGCTCGGTCTGCTCGCCGACGCCCTCAGGGCGCCCGCCTTCGCGGACAGCGAGGTCGAACGACTGGTCCGCAACCGGCTCGACGAGATCCCGCACGAGCTGGCCAACCCGTCCCGCCGCGCCGCCAAGGAGCTCTACAAGGAGCTGTTCCCGGCGACCTCGCGCATGTCGCGTCCGCGCCAGGGCACCGAGGAGACGGTCGCCGCCATCGACTCCGCGGCCGTACGCGGCTTCTACGAGAAGCACGTCCGTCCCGCCACCGGCACCGTCGTGGTGGTCGGCGACCTCACCGGGATCGACCTCGACGCGCTGCTCGGCGACACGCTCGGCGCCTGGACCGGCTCCGCGGCCGAGCCGCGTCCCATGGCACCGGTGACCGCCGACGACACCGGCCGGGTCGTCATCGTGGACCGTCCGGGGGCCGTCCAGACGCAGCTGCTGATCGGCCGTATCGGCGCCGACCGGCACGACCGCGTATGGCCCGCGCAGGTGCTCGGCACCTACTGCCTCGGCGGCACCCTCACCTCCCGCCTGGACATCGTCCTGCGGGAGGAGAAGGGCTACACCTACGGTGTGCGGGCGTTCGGGCAGGTGCTGCGCTCCGCGGCGCCTTCTCCCGGCGGGGCCAGCGGTGCCGCGATGCTCGCCATCAGCGGCTCCGTCGACACCCCGAACACCGGCCCCGCCCTCGAGGACCTGTGGACGGTGCTGCGCAAGCTCGCCGAGGAGGGGCTCACGGACGACGAGCGCGACGTGGCCGTGCAGAACCTCGTCGGCGTGGCCCCGCTCAAGTACGAGACCGCCGGGGCCGTCGCCGGCACGCTGGCCGACCAGGTCGAGCAGCAGCTGCCGGACGACTTCCAGGCGACGCTGTACCGGCAGCTCGCCGCGACCGGCACCGTCGAGGCCACCGCGGCGGTCGTGAGCGCCTTCCCGGTGGACCGTCTGGTGACGGTCCTCGTCGGTGACGCGGCCCAGATCAAGGAGCCCGTCGAGGCCCTCGGCATCGGCGAAGTCACCGTCGTTTCGGCCGAGTAGAGCCGAAGCACGACGCACGCGCGCGTAGGGGCCCTGGTGACAGAAGAGTCACCAGGGCTCCCCTATGTCCGAATTGAGGGAGAGGTTGCCTGTCTGCCCTGTGGCATGCGCTACAAAAGCCATGATCTGTTTGGGGATTGAAAGTCGGCCCGTTTAGCGTCATCCCGGCTGTCCGTCAGGCAGTGCGCCGCATCCGCGGCACCGGACAGTCATCGCCGAGTCCCCGTACGGCGCGAGCCAGGGGAGCCGGGGACCCACACATGAAGTCCCTGGGGTGAATCGGACGCCCGCGCGCACCGCGAGGGGGTCCGTAGGAGACCTTCCTGCTCCGAACCCGTCAGCTAACCCGGTAGGCGAGAGGGAAGGAAAGGAACAGCCACTCCATGGCGTTCAACTGCGCCACCGGGAAGCACCGTCGTCCCAGCCGGATGAAGCGCTCCACCGCCCGTGCGGCGGGCCTCGCGGCGCTCACCACCACCGGAGTCATCGGCACCCTGGCCGCCCCGGCGCTGGCCGCCGAACCCGCCGCCGAGCAGACCGGTCTCATCCCCGTCATCACCGTCGGCGACTCGGTCGCCGACGAGATCGGCGCCCAGGCCGAGGCCCAGAAGCAGGCCGCCGAGGAGGCCGAGGCGCAGCAGAAGGCCGAGGAGGCCGCACGCAAGAAGGCGGTCGCCGACGCCAAGAAGGCGCGCGAGGCCAAGGAGGCCAAGGAGCGCGCCGCCCGCGAGGCCGAGCGCGAGCGACTCAACGCCTTCGTCGCCCCGATCTCCGGCTCGTACATCTCGACCGGCTACAAGACCGGCGGCGCCGTCTGGTCCTCCGGCAGCCACACCGGCGTGGACTTCCACGCCTCGACCGGCACGTCCGTCCACGCGGTCGGTTCCGGCACCGTCGTCGAGGCCGGCTGGGCCGGCTCCTACGGCAACCAGATCGTGATCAAGATGAACGACGGCACGTACACCCAGTACGGCCACCTGTCGTCCATCGGCGTCTCGGTGGGCGAGCAGGTCACCCCTGGGGGGCAGATAGGCCTCTCCGGCGCCACCGGCAACGTCACCGGCGCGCATCTGCACTTCGAGGCCCGGACGACCGCGGAGTACGGCTCGGACATCGACCCCGTCGCCTACCTGCGCGCGCACGGCGTCAACGTCTGACGCTCCCAGCGCTTCGCTTCCCGAAGCCCCGGCTCCCGAGCCGGGGCTTTCGGCGTTTCAGACGCCCGTCTGTCCAAAAAATATCCATGGATTCCGGTCCGCTATCGGAAATTGCGGCTCATTGCAATAGAGTCACTGAACACACGTCAATCGTCGACGTTTCACGGGGATTAAGGCGGAGGTCGGTCATGCGTATTCCGGCGCACTCGGTATGCACGGCGATCCGTGACGACATCGTTGCGGGTGTCTACGAGCGCGGCAGCCGGCTCACCGAGGAACTGCTCGCGCGTCGCTACGGCGTCTCGCGCGTCCCCGTCCGGGAGGCCCTGCGCACGCTGGAGGCCGAGGGCTTCGTGGTGACCCGGCGGCACGCGGGCGCGTGCGTCGCGGAACCCACCGAGCAGGAGGGTGCCGACCTCCTGGAGATGCGCATGCTCCTGGAGCCGCTCGGTGCCGCCCGGGCCGCCCAGCGGCGCACCGAGGCCCACCTCAAGGTGCTGCGCGGTCTGGTCCGGCTGGGCCAGGAGCGGGCCAGGCGGGGCAACAGCGAGGACCTGCGCTCCTTGGGGAGCTGGTTCCACGAGACGCTCGCCCAGGCCTCCGGCAGCCCCGCGCTCACCTCGATGCTGACCCAGCTGCGCCACAAGATCGCCTGGATGTACGCGGTGGAGGCGCCGGCCAACCCGGCGGAGTCCTGGGCGGAGCGCGGCGGGATCGTGGACGCCGTGGCGCGCGGCGACAGCGACCGTGCGCGGGCGATCACGGCGCTGCACACGGAGCGCGCGAGCACCGCGCACCGACTGCGTTTCGCCTCCGGCACGGATCGCGCGGAGCGTGTGAGGAACTCGCAACACCCCGTAAACATGACGAGCCTGCGTCATTAACACAGGCGCCGTATACAAAGAAGGGATAATTCCCGGGGGATTACTTCTGCTGTCCGCGAGACGGAAATGCGAAGGGCCCGCCCGATAATTCGAGCGAGCCCTTCCGGGTGTGATACGGCGCCTTTTCTCAGGCGGTCCCGATTTCTCAGACAGTCTCGGGAAGCTCCTCGAGGCCCTCCGAGACCAGCTTCGCGAGACGGTCGAGGGCGATGTCCGCGCCCTCGGCGTCGGAGGCGAGGACGATCTCCTCGCCGCCCGTGGCGCCCAGACCGAGGACGGCCAGCATGGAGGCCGCGTTGACGGGGTTGCCGTCGGCCTTGGAGATCGTCACCGGGATACCTGCGGCCGTGGCGGCCCGGACGAAGATGGAGGCGGGACGGGCGTGGAGGCCCTCGGCCCAGCCGACGTTGACGCGGCGCTCAGCCATGTGATGCTGCCCTTCGGTGTTCAGGTTGTCTAGACCAGTTTCCCACATCGTGAAGCGAGCCCGGAGTGGTCCTTCGTACCGCCCCGGCAGGTCGTCGGACCGCGGCCTCGGTCCGGCTTCCGTCCTCCACAGACTGCCTCGCGCCGTTGTCAGACGCGAGCCGTACTCTGGGGCCCATGCAGACCTCGTCGGACCGGCACGAGTATCCCGCCCACTGGGAAGCCGACGTGGTGCTGCGCGACGGCGGCACCGCGCGCATCCGGCCCATCACCGTTGATGACGCCGATCGCCTGGTCAGCTTCTACGAGCAGGTCTCGGACGAGTCGAAGTACTACCGCTTCTTCGCGCCCTACCCTCGCCTGTCCGCCAAGGACGTCCACCGCTTCACGCACCACGACTTCGTGGATCGGGTGGGACTCGCGGCCACCATCGGCGGCGAGTTCATCGCCACCGTACGCTACGACCGCATCGGCGCCGATGGCATGCCCGCGGCGGCCCCCGCCGACGAGGCCGAGGTCGCCTTCCTCGTCCAGGACGCCCACCAGGGGCGCGGGGTCGCCTCCGCGCTCCTCGAGCACATCGGGGCCGTCGCGCGCGAGCGCGGCATCCGTCGCTTCGCCGCCGAGGTGCTGCCCGCCAACACCAAGATGATCAAGGTGTTCACGGACGCCGGCTACACCCAGAAGCGCAGGTTTGAGGACGGCGTCGTACGCCTGGAGTTCGATCTGGAGCCCACGGACCGCTCGCTCGCCGTGCAGTACGCGCGCGAACAGCGCGCCGAGGCGCGGTCCGTGCAGCGGCTCCTGATGCCCGGCTCCGTCGCCGTCGTCGGGACCGGCCGCGCGCCCGGCGGCGTGGGCCGCAGCGTCTTCGACAACATCAGGGCCGCCGGGTTCACCGGCCCCCTGTACGCGGTGAACAAGGCCTTCCCCGAGGAGCGCAAAGACCTCGACGGGATCCCCGCGTACCGCTCGGTGCGGGACATCGAGGGGCCCGTCGACCTCGCGGTCGTCGCCGTGCCGGCGCGGTACGTCCCCGAGATCGTCGCCGAGTGCGGGGCGCACGGCGTGCAGGGACTCGTCGTGCTCTCCGCGGGGTATGCCGAGAGCGGCCCCGAGGGGCGCGAGCGCCAGCGGGAACTCGTCCGGCACGCGCGCGCGTACGGCATGCGGATCATCGGGCCGAACGCCTTCGGGGTCATCAACACCTCGTCGGACGTACGGCTGAACGCCTCGCTGGCGCCCGAGATGCCCCGTCCGGGCCGGATCGGCCTGTTCTCGCAGTCCGGCGCCATCGGCATCGCCCTGCTGTCCCGGCTGCACCGGCGCGGCGGCGGCGTCACCGGGGTGACCGGTGTGTCGACGTTCGTCTCCTCCGGCAACCGGGCGGACGTCTCCGGCAACGACGTACTCCAGTACTGGTACGACGACCCCGACACCGACGTCGTCCTCATGTATCTGGAGTCCATCGGCAACCCGCGCAAGTTCACCCGGCTCGCCCGGCGGACGGCGGCGGCGAAACCGCTGGTCGTGGTGCAGGGGGCGCGCCATGGGGGCGCGGCGCCGCAGGGGCATGCCGTACGGGCGACGCGGTTGCCGCACGCCACCGTGTCCGCGCTGCTGCGGCAGGCCGGGGTGATCCGGGTCGACACGATCACCGAGCTGGTCGACGCGGGCCTGCTGCTCGCGCGCCAGCCGCTGCCGACGGGGCCGCGGGTGGCGATCCTCGGGAACTCCGAGTCGCTGGGGCTGCTGACGTACGACGCCTGTCTGTCCGAGGGGCTCAGGCCGTTGCCGCCGCAGGATCTGACGACGGGCGCGTCGCCGGAGGACTTCCACGGGGCGCTGTCCCGGGCCCTGGCGGACGACGCGTGCGACGCGGTGGTGGTGACGGCGATTCCGACGCTGGGGGAGGGGCCGGCGCAGGACGGGGAGTTGGCACAAGCCCTGCGGTCCGCCTCCGCGCGGGCCCCCGGGAAGCCGGTGCTGGTGGTGCACGTCGAGCTCGGAGGGCTGGCGGAGGCGTTGTCGGCCGCGGCGAGCACGGCACCGCGGGCGAGTGCGCCGGTGGCCGGCTCCGTCGACCGTCCCCACCCCTTCCGCCCCCTGGACCGACTCTGCGCGACGACTGCGGAGGACCTGTCCGCCCCCGAGAACTCCTCCCGCCTCATCCCCGCCTACCCCGCCGCCGAACGCGCCGTCCGGGCCCTCGGCGAAGCCGTCAAGTACGCGCAGTGGCGACGGGAGGCCGCCGAGCCCGGGAAGGTCCCCGCGTACGAGGACATCGACGAGAAGGGGGCCGCCGCGCTGATCGGCGGACTGCTCGCGCGAGGGCAGGGGCTCACCCTCGGCGTCGACGAGACGCGCGAGCTGCTCGGGAAGTACGGCGTGCACGTCCACGGCGCCCTGCCCGCGCCCACTCCCGACGCCGCCGTCGCCGCCGCGCGCACCCTCGGCTACCCGGTCGCCCTCAAGGCCACCGCCCCCCACCTGCGCCACCGCGCCGACCTGGGCGGCGTACGCCTGGATCTCGCGGACGAGGAGCAACTGCGGCGGGCGTACGCCGAGTTGACCGGGCTGTTCGGGAAGCCCGAGGAGCTGCGGCCGGTGGTGCAGGGGATGGCGCCACGGGGAGTCGACACCGTCGTCCGGGCCGTCATCGACCCGGCGGCCGGGGCCGTGCTGTCGTTCGGGCTGGCCGGGGCCGCCTCGCAGCTGCTCGGGGACATGGCGCACCGGCTGGTTCCGGTCACCGACCGGGAGGCCGGCTCGCTGGTCCGGTCGATCCGGACGGCGCCGCTCCTGTTCGGCTGGCGCGGCTCGACGCCGGTGGACACACCTGCCCTGGAGGAGCTGCTGCTGAGGGTGTCGCGGCTGGTCGACGACCACCCGGAGGTCGTCGCGGTCACCCTGGAGCCGGTCGTCGTCGCCTCGCGCGGTCTGAGCGTCCTCGGCGCCTCCGTCCGGCTGGCACCACCGCCCGCCCGCGACGACCTCGGCCCGAGGACGCTTCCGGCGTACTGACGGCATGCGCGCACGTCGTACCGAGACTTGCCGCGAGTCCTACACCGAGTCCTATACCGAGTCCTGTACCGAGTCCGATTAAGACAGTCGTGAGCGTGCCTCGCAGTCAGTGGGTCCCCGTAGGATGGGCGTCATGGCCAAGACCAGTACGACGACCCAGGGGCTGCGCTCGGCGATCGAGCGCAGCGGCTACTACCCGGCCCTCGTGGCCGAGGCGGTGGAGGCCGCTGTGGGCGGCGAGCCCATGCGGTCGTTCCTGGTCCACCAGGAGACGACGTTCGACCAGAACGAGGTGCGGCGGCATGTGACCGTGCTCGTCCTCACCGGCACCCGTTTCATCGTCAGCCATACCGACGAGCAGAACGCGGACACCACCTCGCCGACGCCGTACGCCACCACCTCCACCGAGTCCGTGAAGCTCGGCCGGATCTCGTCGGTCGTGGTCAGCCGCGTGGTCGCCAACCCGGAGTCGTACACCCCGGGCACCCTGCCCCGCGAGGTCGTGCTGACCATCGGCTGGGGCGCCGTCTCCCGCATCGACCTGGAGCCCGCCGCCTGCGGCGACCCCAACTGCGAGGCGGACCACGGCTACACCGGCAACTCGACGGCGGACGACCTGAGCCTGCGCGTGAGCGAGGCCGGGGACGGCCAGGAGACGGTGCGCCAGGCGCTCGCCTTCGCGCAGGCCATCTCCGAGGCGACCGCGGACGTCACCCGCTGATGGCCCACCCGTCTCCCCCCGCCGCCCATGATCGAGGGCGCTCCGCGCCCGCCCCTCCTGATTCCGCCTCCGCCTGGGACCAGCACCAGCACCCACAGCCGCTCGCCCTCGACTCCGCGCCCGTCCCCGAGTACGGCACCGGCTCCCTCGCCGACCTGCTGCCCACGCTGGCCGCGGGCATGTCCGTACCGGGAACGACCGCCGCCATCCCGGAGCTGACCCCCGCCGACCGGAACTGCGTGTTCCTGATCGACGGCCTCGGCTGGGAGCAGCTCAGGGCGCACCCGGACGAGGCCCCGTACATGGCATCCCTGCTCGCCTCGTCACGCGGCGGCACCGGGCGTCCGATCACCGCGGGCTTCCCGGCCACCACCGCCACCTCCCTCGCCTCCGTCGGCACCGGCCGGCCGCCGGGCGCCCACGGCCTGCCCGGCTACACCGTCCGCAATCCGGCCACCGGCGAGCTGATGAACCAGCTGCGCTGGCAGCCGTGGACACCGCCGGCCGCCTGGCAGCCGTACCCCACCGTCTTCCAGCTGGCCGACCGGGCCGGTGTGCACGCCGCGCAGGTGTCCTCCCCCCACTTCCAGAACACCCCGCTGACCAAGGTCGCCCTCAGCGGCGGAACGTTCCTCGGCCGGCTGTCCGGCGAGGACCGCATGGACCTGGCGGCCGAGCAACTGGCCGCCGCCGACCGCGCCCTGGTCTACACGTACTACGCCGAGCTGGACGGCGCCGGCCACCGTTTCGGCGTCGACTCCGACACCTGGCGCGGCCAGCTCATGTACGTCGACCGGCTCGTCCAGCGGCTGGCCGAGCAGCTGCCGCCGCGCACCGCGCTCTACGTCACCGCCGACCACGGCATGATCGACGTCCCCTTCGACGAGCAGCACCGCATCGACTTCGACGAGGACTGGGAGCTGCGCGCCGGGGTCGCCCTGCTGGGCGGCGAGGGCCGCGCCCGTCACATCTACGCGGTGCCGGGCGCCCAGAACGACGTCCTGACCTGCTGGCGCGAGGTCCTCGGCGAGCAGTTCTGGGTGGCCTCGCGGGACGAGGCGATCGAGGGCGGCTGGTTCGGGCGGCCCGACGAGGTCGAGAAGCGGGTCTACGGCCGGATCGGCGACGTGGTCGCCGCCGCGCGCGACGACGTGCTGGTCATCGCTTCGGAGCGGGAGCCCAAGGAGTCGGCGATGGTCGGCAACCACGGTTCGATGACCCCTGCCGAGCAGCTGGTCCCGCTGCTCGAAGTACGCTCCTGACGCCGACATCGGCCGACTTCACCAAGAACTGAAAGGTGCTGGACTCGTCATGCCCGAGCTGGTGTTCTTCTCCGGAACGATGGACTGCGGAAAGAGCACTCTGGCGCTCCAGATCGGACACAACCGTTCGGCCCGCGGGCTCCAGGGTGTGATCTTCACGCGGGACGACCGGGCGGGGGAGGGCAAGCTGTCCTCGCGGCTGGGCCTGGTCACGGAGGCTGTCGAGGCCACCGAGGGCATGGACCTGTACGGGTATCTGGTCGATCAGCTGTCCAGGGGAGGCAAGGTCGACTACGCGATCGTCGACGAGGCGCAGTTCCTCGCACCGGACCAGATCGACCAGCTGGCGCGGGTCGTCGACGACCTGGGGCTCGACGTCTTCGCCTTCGGCATCACCACCGACTTCCGCACCAAGCTCTTCCCCGGTTCGCAGCGGCTGATCGAACTGGCCGACCGGATCGAGGCCCTCCAGGTGGAGGCCCTGTGCTGGTGCGGTGCCCGGGCCACGCACAACGCCCGTACGGTGGGCGGGGAGATGGTGGTCGAGGGCGCCCAGGTGGTCGTCGGCGACGTCAACCGCCCGGTGGAGGAGGTCGGTTACGAGGTCCTGTGCCGCCGCCATCACCTGCGCCAGGTGACCAGCGCTTCGGCGCATGCGGGCGCGCTGTCCCCCGACGTCCTGCCGGTCACCTCCACTTGACGGCGAGGTCCCTCCTTCGGATTCGGGACTTCGCGGGCCCGCCGTGCCCTACGCTCGACGCACGAACTAGTGGAAAACGGTGGAGGGCGTCGTGGACCCGATCGCACCTGAACTGCTCATGGCCCTTGCCTCAGGCACCGCCGGCGCGGCGGGACAACAGGTCTGGACGTCCCTGCGCGACCTGGTCAGGCGACGGCCGTCGGACGCGGAGCCGTACGCGGAGGGCGAGTTGACGGCCCTCGCCCAAGAAGCCGACAGCGCTCAGCGGGCCACGGAGCTGGCCGAGGCACTGGCTCTGCGCGCCCGGCAGGACCCCGCCTTCGCCGAGGCGCTCGCGGCCTGGCGGCGGGAGGCCGAGGCGCTGGAGGGCACGCGGACCGGAGCGGGCGATGTGCGCAACGTGATCTCCGGGGGCACTCAGAACACCGTCATCCAGGCACGGGACGTTCACGGTTCCATCAATCTCGGTGGCTGACGCTTCATCAATTCATCCATACCGGTGGCTGACACTTCACCAACCCGACGGCTGACGCCCCGTCAATCTCGATGGCCGACGGGCGATGCCCCTTTTGGTCTACTGTGAACGACGTGTCGGAACGTGTCGAACCCTGCGCGCTCGCAAGCGAGTTCACCGCAGCACTCGCCCGTCAGCAACAACTCGCCGAGCGCCGTGAGGAGATCGTCACCAGGCTGCACGACGAGGTGGAACGGCTGCGCCGGGGCGAGGTGGAAATGGCGCTCGATCTCGTGCGCCACTCCCTGATCAGGCTCCACGACCAGATCCTGCGCCAGGCCGAAGAGGTCACCGGCCCGCTCGAGGTCGACGAACTACGGGCCCTGCTGACCGCGTTGGCCGACGAGGCCGCGGACACCGTGGCCAGGACCGGCGTACAGCGGTACGTCCCCCGGCCGGGCGAGGCATTCGACCTGGCGTCGCAGCGTCCGGTGGGCCGCGCCGCCGCCGAAGGGCCCGAGGCGGACCGGACGGTGGCGCGTGTCGTGGCGGCCGGATTCCTTCAGGGGGAGCGGGTCGTGCGCAAGGCCGACGTCGTGGTGTCCCGGTGGGAACCGGAACCCGAACCCGAACCCGAATCGGATGCCCCATGAACGTCCCCGTCTCCGGCGGGCTCAACGGGCATGCTGTCAAGGACAACTGGCGAGACAACAGACCGGACGGGCGCACCGCGCGCGACCCGGTGGCGGGAGACCGTATGGCCGTGTACGGCATCGACCTGGGGACCACCTACTCCTGCGTCGCACGGATCGACGACGTCGGCAGACCGACCGTGCTGCGCAACCTCGAAGGGGCGGACACCACGCCGTCCGTGGTCTATTTCGAGAGCGCCGACAGCGTCGTCGTGGGGCAGAGCGCCAAGGACGCCACGGTCCTGGACCCCGAGCACGTCGTGCAGCTCATCAAGCGGGACATGGGCGAGGTGGTGCCGCGCGAGTTCCACGGCCGCACCTACACACCCGAGGAGATCTCCGCTCGCATCCTGCGCAAGCTCGTCGAGGACGCGAAGGCCGCCGGCGGTGACGACGCCCACGACGTGGTGATCAGCGTGCCCGCCTACTTCGGGCTCGCCGAGCGGGACGCCACCCGCAAGGCCGGCGAGATCGCCGGACTGCGCGTCCTCGACGTGGTCGCCGAGCCCATCGCGGCCGCGCTCGACTACGGCGCCCTGGAAGGCGACGAGGAGCGCGGGGACCGGGCCGTCCTCGTGTACGACCTGGGCGGCGGCACCTTCGACACCACCGTGCTCACCCTGCGCGGGCGCGAGCTGACCGTGCTGTGCACGGACGGCGCGAAGGAGCTGGGCGGCAGCGACTTCGACGACCGCGTCGTCATGCACCTGGTGGAGCGGTTCCGTGAGCGCTTCCCGGACGTCGACGACCCGCTGTCCGACCCCCAGTCCGAGACGCAGCTGCGCAAGGACGCCGAGGAGGCGAAGAAGGCGCTGTCCTTCCGCGAGCGCTACACCGTCCGCGTCATGCACCAGGGCAGGGTCGAACCCGTGGAGCTGACCCGGGAGCTGATCGAGGAGCTGACCCGCGACCTGCTCGACCGCACCGTCGACATCACCCGCCGCACCGTCGAACTGGCCGCCGAGCGGGGCGTGTCGGACTTCGACGACGTGCTGCTCGTCGGCGGCGCCACCAAGATGCCCGCCGTCGCCGCCGCCCTGCGCGCCCAGTTCGGCTTCGAGCCCAGGCTGCACAACCCCGACCTCGCGGTGGCCCGCGGCGCCGCGCTCTACGCCCTCGACCGCGCCGCGTACTTCGTCTCCAGCGGCGAACTCCCCGCCGAAGGGGCACCGGACGTGCCGGAGACCGGCCTCACCCACCGCCCGTACGAGATCTCCACCGTCGCCTCGCGCGGTTACGGCATCCAGGTCATCGACGTCGACAGCGGCCGGGAGTACGTCACCCACCTCGTGCACGCCAACGACACCCTGCCGGCGTCCGTCACCGACGACTTCTACACCATCCGCGACGGCCAGCGGCACGTCCGGATCAAGGTGATGGAACAGGCGGGCGCGGTGGAGTCTCAGGAGCTCGAGCACAACACGGAGGTCGCGCGAGGGACGTTGAAGATCCCGCCCGGCAAACCCGCGCACTGGCCCTTCCAGTGCGTGTTCACGCTCGACACCTCGGGGCTGCTCACCGTCGTCGCCACCGAGCGGGAGAGCGGCGAGCAGATCGAGATCTCCCTCCAGATCGGCGGGCTGTCCCAGGAGGCGGTCGACGAGGCGCGGGTCGCGATGAGCCGCCAGCGGATCGGCTGATCGCGGGGCGGACAGGGGAACGAGCGGGCAGGACAGGGGAACGAGCGGGCAGGACGGGGGAACGAGGCCGTGGCCTTCGACGAGTCGCGCTACCGGCGCGAGGTGCTGGACGCCGGGCTGCCCGTGACCGAGGACCTGCGCACGCGCTACCAGCTGCCACAGCGCCTCGACGGGCCCGCGGTCGCCGAGGCGGTCGCCACGGTCCGCGCCTGCTGGCGGCGCGGCCGATCCCGGCTCAAGTACCGCGCGGTCATCGAGCAGTTGGAGGCCGGGTACCTCATCCACCGGCCGCTGCTGGACGCGGCCGCCGCCGGGGACCCGGGACGACTGCGGGCCGCCCTCGAGGCGCACGGCCGGCGTGCCGAATCCGAGCGGGACCGGCTGCGCGCGGCCCTGGAGGAGGCCACGGGCGGGCTCGGCCTGCTCGCCGAGAGCACCATCGCGGAGCTCGCCGCCGCCCACCGGGTCCGCGAGGACCGGGTGCGGGACCTGTTGCCCGTCCTCGGGCTGCGGATCGCCGAGCCCGACCGCCTGCCGCGGTCGGTGCCGCACCCCGCGTACGCGCGCTGCGCCGGCCACCTGGAGGCGCTGGGGCTGCGGCACCTCGGCGACTTCCTCGCCACGGGCACGCCCGGCGGGCGGACCGAGCAGCCCGTACGCGTCTTCGGCGCGCCCCCGGCCGGCCCGTCGGTCGTCGAGGCGGCGGCGCGCCGCTGGGGCCGGCTGCCGCACGGGGCCGCGCACACGGCGGCCCAGTCCGTGATCGCCGCCGTCCGGGGCGTGCTGACCGAGCAGGGCCCCGAAGGACTCGCCCGCATCCTGCGCCATGAGCTGGCGACGCCGCTGCGGACGCGGCATGCCGCCCGCGCGACCCCGGCCACGCTCCTCGCGTACGCGGTGGAAGAACTGTCCGTCGCCGAACAGGACGCGCGGCGACTGGTGTTCGCCGTGCTGCACGAGGCGGCCGGGGATCCGGTGTCGCAGCGGCTGCGCCGCCTGGCCGCCGAGGGGCTGCTCGCCGAGGCGGCGGCCGTGGCGGACCGCTTGCCGCCGGGCTCGCTCACCGAGGACGTGCGCGCACTGACCGAGCACGTCCGCGGGAAACTCGCCGAGGCGCGCGGACTGGTGGACCACGCGCGCCGACTGCCGCCGGCCGAGGCGGACCGGGCCTGGGACCTGCTGGAACAGGCGGAGGCATCAGTCCGCGATCTGCCGGAAATCGACGCCGTGCGCCGCGGCCTCGCGGTCCACCCGGTGTCCGGCCTCACCGCGACCCCGGACGGCGCGGCCGTCACCGTCCGGTGGCGGCCCTCGCCGACCACGACGGGCGAGCCCGAGTACGTCCTGCTGCGCACCGAACGTCACCCGCCCCGCGACGCGACCGACGGCACGGTGCTGCCGCCCGCGTCACCGCGCGCCACCTCGTACGTGGACGGCTCGCCCCCGGCCTGCGTCCCGCTGTACTACGCGGTCGCTGTCCACCGAGCCGCCGAACCCGGCAGCGCGCCCTCGCCGCTCACGGTGGCCGGGCCCGTCGTGCACTGGCCCGAGGTCACCGACGCCGAACTGCGCCCGGGGGACCGGCAGATCACCGCCACCTGGACCTGCCCGGACCGTGCCCGCTCCGTCGAGGTCGTCCGCACCGCGCCGGACGGCGCGGAGGTGCCGATCGCCGCCCGCCGCGACGGCTTCACGGACGACGGGCTCGCCAACGGAACGACGTACGGCTACCGCATCCGCGCCGTCTACCGCACCGACGACGGACTGCCCGCGCGCACGGAGGGCGTAAGGCGCACCGCCACGCCGCTCGCGCCGCCCGAGCCGGTCACCGACCTGGACATCCGCCTCGTGGACGGCGACCTCCTGGCGCGTCTCGACCCGCTGCCCGCCGACGAGGTCCGCCTCTACGGCTTCGACGACGTGCCCCCGTGGCCGGCCGGCACCCGGCTGCGTACGGCGGAGCTCCCCGGGCCTCCGATCGCCGCGCAACCCGCCCCGGAAGGGCTGCGGTTCGCGCCGCCGGTCCGGCCCACCATGGTGCTCGCGGTCACGGTCGCCGGCGAGCGTGCCGTCACCGGAGCACACGCCGTGGCCGCCGCGTCGGCGCTCGGCACCCCCACGCTCACCCGGCACGGCGGCACGGGCGTGGCCGTCCTCTTCGACTGGCCGCCGGGCAGCGGCGACGAGGTCGAGGTCACCTGGTGGACCCCCGGCGAGGCGGGCAGGCAGCGGCGCACCGTCACACGCGCCGCCTACCGGCACGAGGGGGGCGTACGGCTGCCGGTCGCGGACGGCGCCGGAGTGGAGGTCGAGGTGCGGCAGATCGCCCTGTTCGGCGGGACGCCCGCACAGGGCCCGCCGAGCACGGCGGCATTGCCCCCGCGCACCGACCTCGACTACCGGCTGGAGCGGCACGGCCTGCCCGGACGGCGCACGGTCACCGCCGTGTTCACGGCACGCACCACCGTGCGGGCCGAGCGGCTGCTGCTGGTGCGCTCGCGCGGCCCGGTCTGGCCGCTGGAGCCCGCCGACGGGGACGTCCTCGCGGAAGCCGCCGACGTGACGCTCGGCCCCGGACAGGACGTGCGGCTGTCGGCACGCCTGGCCCGCGGCCCGGGCGGCCGGCTGCGCTGCTTCGCCGTCGGCGAGGCGCTCGTACTGCGCGACCCGCCGCAGCACACGCTCAAGGTCGCCGGGAGGGAGTGGACGTGAGAATGCCGTGGCGCCGCCGTACCTGGGTGTGCCCGCACTGCTTCCGGAGGATCTCCCGGGCGCAGATCGCGTACGTCTGCGCGAGCGGCGCCGCCTGCGCCGACGACCGGGCCCTCGCGTCCGCCGACCCCCTGGCCGGTTCGGCCGTGTGCGGCACCTGCGGCCGCACCGCCACCCGGCTGCGCTGCACCGTCTGCGCGGGCCGGCTGCCGGAGGGCTATCTGCGCACCCCCGGAAAGCTGGTGGCGCTCGCCGGACCGGTCAGCTCGGGCAAGAGCACCTACATCGGCGTCCTCGTGCACGAACTGCTGCACCGCCTCGGCGCCGAACTCGACGCCGCGCTGCTGCCCTGCGACGACGACACGATGGCCGACTACCACGAACAGTACGAACGGCACCTGTACGAGGAGCGGCACACCGTGCCCAAGACCGCCGAGCACGACGCCGGCCGGCCTCTCGTGCACCGCCTCAGCCGCACCTGCCGGGGCCGTTTCGGACGCGCCCGCGAGCGGGTGCTGACCCTGGTCTTCCTCGACACCGCGGGCGAGCACTTCACCTCGCGCGACCGTATGGAGACCCAGCTGCGCTACTTCCTCGCGGCCGACGCCGTCATCGTCCTCGTCGACCCGCAGGACCTGCCCGGCGCACCGGTGAAGGACGGCGACGGGGTACCGGGCCGCTCGGGCGACGTACTCGCCCGCGTGCTGGGCCACCTGGGCGGCGGCGGGAAGGTGACCGTGCCGGTGGCGGTCGCCCTCACCAAGGCCGACCTGCTGTGGCCGCACCTGCCGGACAACTCCCCGCTGCACCGCACCCGCCGCCCCGGCCCCGTCTTCGACGCCGACGACCGAGCCGCCGTCCACGCCGAGCTGCGAGCCCTGCTGCGGCGCTGGCAGGAACACCAACTCGACGCGCGGCTGGACCAGTTCTGCACCGACTACCAGCTGTTCGCGCTGTCCACGCTCGGTACCGCGCCCCGACAGGGCGGCGGCCTCGGACACGGCGGCGTCGTACTCCCGCACCGGGTGGAGGACCCCTTGATGTGGCTGCTGCACCGCTTCGGTGCCCTCGACCGGGGACGGGGGTGACCCCGATGGCAGGACAGGCGCACTACACATCCGCTGCGCCCTCGGCCGACGCACCCCACGGCGGCTTCCGCTTCACCGCCGTCTCCCCGACGGCCCGCCCCGCACTCGACGTCCTGCGCCCGCTGACGGCGTACGCGCGGCCTCCGGGCGCGGACCGGGACCGCCCCTTCCCCGTGGCCTTCGCCTACGACCGGCCGGGCGACGACGCGGCCGTGCTGACCCGCACCCGCTTCACCGGCGAGGACTACACCGGCCGCTGGGGCAACCACTTCTGCCACGCCTTGTACGCCGCCCCCGGCGAACTCGCCGGTGTGCGCCCCGTCGAGCTGTGGGACACCCCGCACTGGGCCCCGGCGCCCGACGTGGGCCAGAACCTGCCCGACCTCACCCCACTCGTCCCCGGCACCGCCGTCGGACCCGACCGCGTGGACCACCTGCTGGCCGGCCTCGGCGACCCCGGCGTCCGCCTCCTGGAGCGGCTGCTCACCGTGGCCCTGCGGGCGCTGGCCGGCGAGGGCCCCGGCGCCACCCTGGTCGCCGCGGACACGGACCGGGTCGTCGACTGGATCGCCGCCGTCTCCTACCCCCTGCCCGCCGGCCTGGCGGCCCGGCTGACGTTCACGACGTACACCGCGCGACCGCAGGACGACCATCGCCATCTGACCGGCACCCGGCCGGAGACCGGGGAGCGGGCAACGGGTCCGGTGTTCCACCTCGACCGGCTGGCCGCGGACGGCTGCCCGGAGCCGTCCCTGACGGCACGGTTCCTCGCGGGCGCGTTGGCGGGCGGGCGCCTCGACCTCCTGGACGCCGTCGCGGACCTGTGGGACGCGGGCCCCGGGGACGGCGCCGAGGCGGGCGTACGGCGACTGCGGGCCGGGTGCGCGCTGCTCGCGCCGGACGGCGACGCGGGGACCTTCGGCGGGGAGGGCGCCCGGCTCGCGGACTTCGTCCATGCCGTCGCGGAGCTACGGCCGCAGGAGGCGGGACTGGCGCCCGAGCGCCTCAGGGACGCCGCCGCGCGCCATCTCGCCGCCGGAACCGCACCGCTCGGCGACGTAAGCGCCGCACTCGCTCCGCTGCCCGAGCCGTACCGGCCGGCCGTCCTCGCCGGGCTGCTCGCCGCCCTCGAGGCCTCCGCCGAACTGCGGACCGCCGCTCTGGACACGGAGGCGTGCGCCTCCCTCGCCTCCCTCGCGGACGACGCTCCGGACCTGCTCGCCGCCACCCCCGCCACCGCGCTGCACGTGCTGCGCCGGGCCCCCGGGGAGCCACGACAGGCCGCGCTGCGGATCCTGCGGCTGTTCCGGCAGGGGCTGTGGGAGGAGACGGAGACCTACGAGGCCCTGCGCGATTTGGTGCGGGCCGAGGAGCCGGAACCGGAACCGGAGCCCGAGCGGGCGCCGCGACTGCTGTGGCGACGCGGGTCGGCCCGGTCGGCCCAGGACAAGGAGTGAGGTGAGTTGTGGCGAACCCCGTGATCCTGCTCCTGGCGATCGTCCTGTTCGTCGTCCTGGTCGTCGGCTACGGCGTCTTCATCACCCTGCCGCAGCTGGTGTGGACCCAACTGCGCACCGTCTGGCGGACCTTCGGTCGGGCGGCACCCACCCCGCCCGACCCGCACGCCGAGCCGGCCATCCCCGGCTACCTCCCCGTCACCGCCCCGCGCGACCTGCGCGCGACCTGGTGGGACGGACTCGAGCAGCACGAACGGCTGATGGGCGACGCCGAGCGGTTCATGGTCGACCGGGTGAGCGACGCCTTCCGCCGGTCGCAGCAGCGCGGGACCGGCGGGCAGGGCTGCCTGATGCTCTTCCTGCGCCCGGCCTTCCTGCTGACGGCCGTCGCTGTCGTGCTGACCGCGACCGCGCTGAGCATCCTTCCGCTGCTGTTCGCGCTGTCGGTGTGGGCGCTGTGCTGCGCCCTGTGGACCGTGTGGTGGGCGGTGTGGGCGGCGGTCGCGCGGACGGGCCGCGCGCTGCACGCGGGGCCGGCGCCGTGCCCGTACACCGACTGCGGGCGCACCATCCACCGCCCGGTCCGGCTGTGCCCGAGGTGCCGAGCCCGGCACCGCCGGCTGGTGCCGGGCCGGTACGGCGCCTTCCTCCACCGCTGTGGTTGCGGCACCCGCCTGCCCGCCGTCCTCGGCGTGCGCCGCCTGGACGCGTGCTGTCCGCACTGCGGGAAGGCGCTGCCCGCCGGATACGAACGGGCGCGGGTCGTCGTGCTCGTTGGGGGCTCGGGCGCGCAGCGCGGCGGAGTGCACGCGCAGGTGCTGGCCGAACTGGGCGCGTCCGGGGCCGAGCCGCCGCTGGTGCGCACGGACGGCGCGCCCGTCCTGTGGTTCGACCCGCCTGGTGACGCGTACGGCAGTCAGGAGTCGGTGGCCGCACTGGAGGTGCTGCAACGGGCCCACGGACTGCTCCTGGTGGTGGACGACCCCGCCGCGCACAGCGCCGCCGTGCACGCCGTGACCCGGGTCCTGCACGTCCTCACCGCCCTGCCCGCGCGCCGCCGACCACACCGTGTAGCCCTGCTGTACACCCGAGCCGCACAGGGCGACGACGCCGCCGTGCGGGCGCGACTGGACGCGACCGACGGCGGCCATCTGCTGCGCGCGCTCGACGCCACGGGCGTCCCGGTGCGCTGTGTTCCGGCCTCAACGCTCGCGGGGACGCTGTGGTGGCTTGCCGGCCGGGCCGCTACCGCGGGCTCCGGGGAGAGCATGGCCCCTCCGCCCGTGCGCCGACCCGAGAGCACGACGTTCCGCCTCCCCCGGCACCGCGCAGCCCGCCACACGCTTCTGCTCACCCACCTCGCGGGGTACCTGGTCGTACCGCTGGTCCTGGTTCTCCTCCAGGCGGGTGTGCTGCCGCCGACCGCCCTCTTCGGCCTGCCCGGGACGTACGACAAGTGGCGGCATCCGCTGACCGGTTCGGTCCACCAGATCGACCTCACCGCGGCGGCCACCCGGGACTGGCCGAAACTCAGGGCCAGTTACTCGGCGCCGGGGCATCCGCCGTCCGCCGTTCTGCCGGGCGACGAGGGCTACTGGTCGGTCAAGGGATCCCCGCAGAAGGGCAACTGGCTGAGGATGGACTTCGGCATGCCGCTGCCGCTGACCGAGGTGTCGGTGGACTTCGACCCGGACAGCGTCAAGGGGACGTTCGGGCCGGGCGTGGACGTGGAGGGCCAGGTCGGCGCCCGCACGATCACGTTCCCCCTGGACGGGCCGCGTCGCGAGCAGAAGCAGGGTGCCTTCTTCAAGAAGGCGTACGGCTACGACATTCCCGTCCCGTCCGCCGTCGACTCCGTCCGCATCGGCCTGGGCAACACGCTCGACAAGGACGACGACGAGCAGCAGCTTCGCCTGCGCGAGTTCAACGTCCGCTGGACGAGTTCCGACGCCTTGCGCCTGCACCCGACCAACGGCGGCCGGCTCGCCGTGGAGAACACCACCGCCCGCGAACTCGCCTTCACCGTACGGCCGCCCCTGCTGCCCGCGGGCTGGCGGGCCACCCTCGTCGGACGGCCGCCCCGAACCCTCGGCGCGCACGACACGTACGAGGCACGGTGGCGGATCACGGCTCCCCGGGGGACCACGGGCCGCGCCCCCATCGCCTACGCCGTCGACATCAGCGAGGACGACCGGACGGTGACGGCACGCTGCCTGGCCCTCCTCACGCCCTCGGCGGACGCCGAGCCGCTCTGCTGAGGCTCAGCGGCCACCGGTCGACGGTCTCCAGCGGGGCCCCGCGAAGTCGGCCAGGGCCGAGCCGAGTTGGGGATCCACGCCCGACGTGAGGCCTAGCGGCAGGACGAAGAACCACCCCTCGCCCATGCGGTAGCGGCGGGGCGGGCGCGGGGCGTCGGCGAGCAGCCGGACCTGGAGCGCGTAGAAGTGCGCGTCCCGGCCCCGGACGATCGCGCGGCGCACGGCGATCTCCTCGACGTGCCGCCACTCGTACGACCGTCGCCTGCGCCCGATCACGGAGGTGACGCCGTCGCGGGTCAGCTCCAGCTCATGCCGCCGCGGCGGCATGAGCAACCCGCCCACGGTGATCACGGCGCCGACGAAGGGCCAGAAGAGCAGCGCCAGCCAGGCGGACGGCTCGTGCCACTGTCCGGACACGCTGAAGCGGACGACGAAGACGCCCATGAGCGTGCCGAGCACGGTCCAGTGGGCCAGCGGCAGCCTCCGCGACCGGCCGCTGAGGAGGAAGTGGTCCGCGGTGCGTTCCACCGTGGAGTGACCCGAGTCCGCGAGCACGGGGGCCGTCTCGGGGCTGGGTGAAGCCGTTCCCCGTGCCTGAGCGTGCCGTCCCGCCAGATGGTCCTGGATCCTGCGATTGCGGAAGCGGTAGGTGCCTCCCGACAGTTGCAGCAGGCCCGCGGTGCGTGCGTCCCTGAGGAAGGTCATCAGCTGCCAGGGCACCCGGCCTGTCGCCGCGAGGGAGCACTTGGCGAGCATCCAGCGGCTCCACGGACTGAGCAGCACCAGCATCGCGGAGGCGCCCGCCCAGGCGCCGATCGCCGCTCCCCAGTCCCCGCTCCCGTCGCCGAGCCAGAAGTTCGCACCCGCACCGGCTCCGATGAGCGGGGCCACCAGCGTCAGTGTCGTGACGAGCGCACTCTGCTCGCCGCGCAGGAGTTCGTCGGGGGTGGCGGCGTCCACGGTGTCGGCGGGAGCCGCGTACACGATCATCAGCAGGATGGGCAGTACGCCGCCGACGGAGAACCAGACCAGGAGGGAGTCCGGTGTCACGAAGAAGTACAAGCAGAGGAGGAGGACGACCAGGGCGGGACCGCCCGTGAGAGCCGCGAGGCGGACCACAGGGCCCACGCGCGCGTGCCGGTCGAGGGAGCGCAGCGCGTGGATGAACAGCAGCGGGTTCGCGCTGCGTCGCGGCTCGGCGAGCCGCTGGCCGAACCAGGACGCGGTCACCGTCCGCGCGAGGGCGGCGAAGATGAGCCCACCGCTCACCGACGTCGTCACGCTCAGCTCGCCCAGCACAGAGCTCTCCGCATAGCCGGACATGCCCGCCCTGATGACGAGGGAGAGCAGGATGCCGGTCGCGAGCAGCGCGGGCAGGGCGAGCAGCCGGGGCAGCGTCGCCGCGTGCAGCCGCCACCAGGCAAGTTCGGACTCCTCGCGACGGCTCAGCAGCCGCGCCAGGTACGAGAGCCAGCCCTCGGCCCGCTCGGCGTCCCAGGTGCGGGGTGGGTGCAGCCGACCGGGTTGCGGGGGCCGCGGCGGAAACGCGGCGGACACGATCCGGTCGAGCAGGTGCGTCTCGACGTCCGCACGGGTCGGGAACCGCTTCCGGTCCACCAACTCCCCCGGGTCCGCCGGATGCTGCTCATAGGACCGGCGTACCAGCCACACCATCAGCGGACTGGACAGGGCCCAGGCGACCGGCGAGGAGGGTTCCTTGCGCAGGGTCTCCAGCAGGGGTGCCCAGGCCGCCCTGCGGGCCCGGGGATGGGCCCGGTGGAGGTAGTCCGCCACCTCGTCGGGGCGCAGCGGCAGCGACTCGATCACCGTCGCGTGCCGCAGGCCCCTGCCCTCCTGGTCGAGGCGCTCGTACTCGGCCGTGCGGGACACCAGTACGGCGTCCTCCAGGCTGCCGAGGCCGGCGTTGAGCGCGTCGAGGACCGCGGCGCGGCGGTGTTCGGGCAGTTCGTCGAGGCCGTCGAGGACGGGCAGCACCCGCCGCTCCTCGACGAGCCGGCGGGCCGGGTGGACGCCGTCCACGGGCGGCAGGCCGGGGTGGTCCTGCCTCAGCCGGTCGATCAGCCACTCGGTGAGCGACTGCCGCCGGGTGTCCCAGGACTCCAGCGACAGCACGAGCGGGACCGGCACGTCGTCCTCGCGCTGGGTGAGCCGGCGGGCGAGGAGTTCGAGGGTGAGCAGGACGGACAGCACGGTCTTGCCGGACCCGGCGGAGCCCAGCACGACCAGCCGCCGCCGGGGCCGCAGCCTGAGGAAGGTCCCGGCGATGGTGTCGGTCCCGGAGCCCGCGGGCACGTACTCCCCGGCGGACGCCACCCGCCGGCTGGGCGTCCAGCGCACGGGCAGCGGCTCCGGATCGGTCATGTCCCAGGCGTCGGCCTCGGCCCGCCACCGGTGCAGGAGACTGCGGGCGAGCCTCAGCTCGGCCGCGGCCAGCGGAGCGTCGTCATCGGGTGGCGGGGGCTCCATGCGCAGGGTCAGATTGAGATCGCCTTCGAGGATCCCGATCTGGATCAGGTACTCGGCTGTGCAGTCGACCGCGGTGTTGGTGATGTGCGGACCGTCGCCGGAACCCGTCTGCCTCGCCATGTACGTCCGCCCCCGTCGTGTGTCCGGCTCAGGATTCCGTCGGGTCACCGTGCAGGCGTACCGTGCTGAGCATCTTCATGATCGTCGAGTCCGGCACCTCGTCCTTCACGCCCGTGGCGCCGTAGAAGGTCCACGCGACGAGGTCGCCCGCGGAGTTCTCGAAGCCGAACGTGATGGCCTTGCCGTCGCTCGCGCACTCGCCCTTCTGAGGCGTGTTCCTGGACCGGGCCCAGGCGATGCTGCCCTTGACGCCGGACTTGGTCGTGTACGGCCTCGCCGTCCTGTCGCCGACGATGCTCTTCGTGTCCGGCTGCGTGTATCCGCCGTACACCCACTGGACCGACTGGTTGAGGGCGGCGTCGCCGGTGCTCTTGGCACCCCGGGCGCCCTTGGTGCCCGCCGCCGCCAGCCCGGTGTTCTCCACCCGTCCGTTGTTGTCGTCGTCGGACGAGCACCAGTTGTCCCGGAGGACTGCCGGTCCGCCCATGACGATGACGACCTTGCCCCAGTTCTTGGGGTCGCTGTAGTCGACCTTGCTGTCCTCGAAGCCGATCAGCGAGTCGGGCGACTTCAGGACCCAGTCCGGCGGCACGTCGAAGGCCGTGCCCCGCTTGGGGTTGACGACGGCCTTCCAGCCCGGGACGGTCGGCCGCTCGGTCGCGCCGGCGCTCGGACCGGCGGACTCCGGCGCCGAGGCCGTCGCGCTCTTCGAGGCGCTCGCGGACGCCTTCGTGTTCTTGCCGCCGCTGTGGGGGGTGTCGTCCTTGTCGCCGCCCAGCAGCAGCAAGCCGCTGACGCCGACGGCTACGACCACGGCCGTGGCAGCGCCGATCGCGACGCCCTTCGCCCGGTTCCCGGCACCCCCGCCACTGGGCCCTTGTCCTGACCACATGGTGAACAACCATAGTCCCGGGTGCACTTGAGGAGAGCCGTCCGGCAGGTGATCGGGGTCAGTTCCGTGCGGGGGACGGGCGGAGGAACCGGAGCGGGCCCACTCACCGGAGGGCGCGCGTGCGGGCACGTCCGCCGCCATGTGCCGCCATAGGCGCGCATACGCACCGCGCGCCGCCAACAGCTCGGCGTGCGCTCCCTGTTCGACGACCCGGCCGTGGTCGAGGACGACGATCCGGTCGGCGCGGGCCGCCGTGATCATCCGGTGGTGGACCACGATGGTGGTACGCCGCTCAGCGGCACGTGCGCCGGCCAGGGCGACGGCCTCCTCGTGGCCGGGTCGAGCGAGGCGGTGGCCTCGCCGAGCAACAGCAGGGCGGGGCCGACGAGTTCGGCGCGGGGTCGGCGCGATCAGCCGACGCCGACCGGCCGACAGTCGAGCGGCCCTCTTCGCCGACGGGCTGCCGGAAGCCGTACGGCTGGGCGGCGACCGCCTCCAGGGCACCGATCACCTCGGCGTCGCTCGCACCAGGCCTGCCGTAGCGGATGTTGTCGGCGATGTCACCGCTGAACAGGTGGGCCTCCTGCGGGACATAGCCGATCAGGCCGCGGTAGCCGAAGGCACAGGTCGTTTGCCGTCGACGAGGACGCTGCCCTCGCCGGGTTGGTGGAAGCGGGCGAGGAGTTTGACGACGGTGGACCTGCCGGCGCCGGTGGTACCGACCAGGGCGACCGTCTCACCGGACGCGATGCGCATGGCCGACCTCGCTGAGCGAGGGCCGCTCGGCGCCCGCCCTGGACTCCGGGCCGCCGCGGACGTCCTCGGCGAAGGTGCGGACCGGCCGGCCGACGCCGCAGCGGTACGTGCCCGCGGCTGCGGCCCGGTGCCCGACGACTCGGACGACCTCACGCCCATCCTGGTCGAGCGTCTGCCGGCCGACGACACCCTGCGCGCGTCCGGCCGGGACACGGCCCGCGAGATGGCGGCGATGCCGAGCCCGGCGGAGACGGTGCAGCCTGGTCGAGCTCGCCCGCACCCAGGGGCAGTTGCGGTGAGACCCGGTACGGAGCTACTGCCCCGGGAGGCTCAGTGCGGGCTCTCGATCAGGAAGAACCGGGCCCCCTCGGGATCCGCCACCGCGGCCACCCGGCCGTGGTCGCTGTCCTGGGGCGGCTTGACGACCTGGCCTCCGAGATCCACGACCCGGCCGGCCGCCTCGTCCGTGTCGGCCACTTCGAAGTACGTCATCCAGTGCGGGCCCCGGTCACGGGGCAGGGCGTTGCCCACGCCGCGGATACCGGCGACGGGGCGGCCGGCGATGTGCAGGGTGACGTAGTCGAAGTCGGCGGAGACCACCGGCTCCTCCTCGTAACCGAACACCGTCTCGTAGAACTTGGTGACGCTGGTGGACTCGAAGGTCAGCAACTCGTGCCAGGCCGGTGTGCCGGGCACCCCGGCGACGGACGTGCCGCGGTGCGCCGCCGCCTGCCACACGCCGAAGACCGCGCCCGTCGGGTCGGAACCGATCAACAGCCGCCCGGCCTCGTCCGCGTCCAGCGGGCCCACCCCGACCGTGCCGCCGCACAGCCGTACCGTCTCGGCCGTCAGGTCCACGTCGTCCGAGGCGAGATAGGGCGTCCACGCGACGGGCAGGTGCCGGTCCTGCGGCAGCCGGCCGATGCCCGCCACCTCCTCGCCGTCGAGCAAGGCCCGGACATAGGGGCCGAGTTGTCCCGGCCCCGGCTGGAACTCCCAGCCGAACAGCGATCCGTAGAAGTCCTGGGTCGCTGCCATGCCGTGCACCATCAGACTCACCCAGCAGGGCGTGCCGGGCGCGTGCCGGGCGTTTGTCTCGCCGTTCGGGCCGGCCGACCCCCTTGCCTCGGTCATCGTCACTCTCTCCTCGGCCGCTCACGGTGGCCGTGTCGCTTCCGCTCTGAGGGACCCCGTGCCGATGCTCGCACCACCCGTGGTGCCGCGCGCTCCGGGCGCGCCGCCGTGCGACGGCCGGTGCCCGCAGAATGCCCGCTGTGCACTTTCCCGTCCGTTTACGCGCGATGGCCGACGGGTGTCGATCGGTTGTACAGCATGTGCCCGATCCCGTACGCCTCGTGATCGGGCCTGTCCGGCGGAGCAGAGTAGCCGGACATCGACGACGCGGCCACCCCGTGCGCGAGGATGGTGGCCATGAACGCCATCATCTCCGCATCCGAACTCGCGAGCGACCTGGCGGGGGACAGCCCGCCGGTCCTGCTCGACGTCCGCTGGCAGCTGAGCGTGGCCAAGGCGGCCGGTGAACCGGCCTTCGACGGCCGGGCCGAGTACGCGGCCGGGCACCTTCCCGGCGCGGTCTACGTGGACCTGGACCGGGAGCTGGCCTCCGCGCCCGGCGAGCACGGCCGCCATCCGCTGCCGGACCTCCCGGAGTTCGGCGCCGCGATGCGCCGCGCGGGCGTGTCGTCCCGGACTCCGGTGGTCGTGTACGACGGCGGACAGGGCTGGGCGGCCGCCCGCGCCTGGTGGCTGCTGCGCTGGACGGGTCACCCGGACGTGCGGGTCCTCGACGGCGGGTTGCCCGCCTGGCAGGGGGAGCTGTCGGTGGACGTACCCGAGCCGGCCGAGGGCGACTTCGAGCCGTCGCCGGACGCGGCCGGGCTGCTCGACGCGGACGGGGCCGCGGCGCTGGCCCGCTCCGGGGTGCTGCTGGACGCGCGGGCCGGGGAACGCTACCGGGGCGAGATCGAGCCGATCGACCGGGTCGGCGGACACATCCCGGGCGCGGTGTCAGCTCCCACGACCGACAACGTCGGGGCGGACGGCCGCTTCCTGCCCGCCGAGGAACTGGCCGCACGCTTCAAGGCCTTCGGTGCCTCGGACGGCTCGCAGGTCGGCGTCTACTGCGGCTCCGGCGTCTCCGCCGCGCACGAGGTGCTGGCCCTGGCGGTGGCGGGAATCCCGGCCGCGTTGTACGTGGGCTCCTGGTCGGAGTGGTCCGCGGACCCGTCACGACCCGTCGCCGTGGGCCCCGACCCGCAGTAGCGGCACAGCCGGAGGGCCCGCACCGGCGACGGATGCGGGCCCTCGTCAAAGACTCGTACAGCTCGTACGGACTGTTGTACGACCGACTACTTCTGAGACCGACTACTTCTCAGGCCGACTACTCCTGCGACTGACTACTCCTGCTTCTTGCGTCTCGTCCCGAACACGATCTCGTCCCAGCTCGGGACCGCCGCCCGGCGGCCCGGGCGGACGCCGTCCGCCTCGGCCTGACGGTCGGTGGAGCCGGTCAGACGGTCGCGGTGGGCTCCGACGGAACGCGGCATCAGGACGTCCGCGTAGGCGGAACCGGCCGAGGCCGCGGGGGCCGGGGGCTCCTCCGCCTCGGGTTCGAGTGCGGGCTCCTCCTCCGGAGGGGACTCCACCGGGCGCTCCGGGACCACCAGGTCGCCCCGGAAACTCGGCACCGCCTCCAGCAGGCTGGTCAGCGAGTCCCGCTCGCTCGTGCTCTCCTCCGCGGCGGGCTCGTCGAGCGACGACGCCGGCAGGCTCGGCCGTTCCCGGTCGAGGGCACGGTCCAGCGGACGGTCGCGCGGCAGCCGCGCGATACGCGGTACGAACGGGAAACTGGGCTCCGCCGCCGCGAGGTCCTCGGACTCGCCGATCAGCGAGCGCGCCTCCTCGTCGACGGCCTGCACGAGCCGCCGGGGCGGGTCGTACGTCCAGCTCGCCGAGTGGGGTTCGCCCGCGACCAGGTAGACCAGCAGGACTTCCCAGGTGCCGTCGTCGCGGCGCCAGGAGTCCCACTGGACGGAGTCCTTCTCGGCGCCGCGCAGGGTCAGCCGCTCCTGGACGGCCTCGCCCAGTTGCGGGCCCGCGTTCTCGCCCGGGCGGCGCACCGGAGTCTTCCGGGCCCGCTCGGCCATGAACGCGCGCTCGGCCAACACGGGACCCTCGAAACGCCGTACGCGATCGACGGGGATGCCAGCCATCTGTGCGACCTCTTCCGCGGTCGCGCCGGCGCGTATACGTGCCTGAATGTCTCGGGGGCGGAGATGGCTCTCCACCTCGATCTCGATCTGGCCGAGGCGGGGACGGTCGCCGCGTACGGCGGCACGCAGACGCTCGTCAATCGGAAGCGTGTACTCCGTGCTGTCCGCAGCCTTCAGCACCAGCCGTGTGCCGTCATTCGAGACGGCCACGACACGCAGTTCGGGCATGGGGACCTCCCGGGTGGTGCCTGCCGACGTCACGTGCGTCGCTGCTTCCGCTAGTGAGTGTGGCCTGCCCGGGTGCAGCCTGCCACAACCTTGCCGAGTCGCCCGGCGTGTCGGGCACGGGCCCTGGATCGCCGTTATGGCACGGTTACCTATTCGCAACGCTAAGTGACCAACTCCGTCACCCTGTGCAACTAGCCCCCTCCTGGCGTTCCTTGAAGGCCACGGACGCCCTGGCGGGAGACCTGACCCAGGGCTCGCAACAGTACTCCATTTGGGCCACGTGCGTGGATTGGCACGCCGCCCGACTTTCTGGACTTGGGCCTTTTCCGGGGAGGGGGTGACCCCTCCGCTACGGCCCCAACACCCTGCGCAAGTAGTCGTTCTGGAATCGGCGCTCCGGATCCAGCCGGTCCCGCAGCGCCCTGAACTCGCCGAAGCGCGGGTAGACGCCGGCGAAGTAATCGGTGTCCCGGGTGTGCACTTTGCCCCAGTGCGGCCGTCCCTCGTGCGCGGTGAAGACGCGTTCCGCGGCGGTGAAGTAGGCCTGGTAAGGCGTCCCTTTGGCCATGTGGACGGCGATGTACGCACTGTCGCGGCCCGAAGCCGTGGACAGCGTGATGTCGTCGGCCGGGGCGGTGCGCACCTCGACCGGGAAACTGATCCGGAGAGCGGATCGGTCGACCATCGCCTTCAGTTCGCGCAGCGCCTCGGTCACGGCCGCGCGCGGGACGGCGTACTCCATCTCCACGAAACGCACACGGCGCGGTGATGTGAAGACCTTGTGGGGAATGTCGGTGTAGGTCCGCGCGGACAGGGCCTTGCTGGAGATCTGCGCGATCGACGGGATCGTGGCGGGCACCGCGCGGCCGACCCAGTTGGCCGCCTGGAACACGCCGTTGGACAGGAACTCGTCCTCGAACCAGCCCACGAGCCGGCCCACCGGCTTCTCCGGGCCCGCGCTGCGGTTGTTGCGCTTGGTGTTGGTGCTGCCGGTGTGCGGGAACCAGTAGAACTCGAAGTGCTCGTTCTCGGCCCACAGTTCGTCGAACTCGGCGACGACCCGGTCGAAGGGCATCGGCTCCTCGCGGGCCGTGAGCAGGAAGATCGGCTCCACGGCGAAGGTGATCGCGGTGACGACACCCAGGGCCCCGAGGCCTATGCGGGCCGCGGCGAACACCTCCGGGTTCTCCTTCTCGGAGCAGCTCAGGACCGAGCCGTCCGCCGTGACCAGTTCCAGGGCCCTGATCTGGGCCGCGATCGAGGCCGACTCGCGGCCCGTGCCGTGGGTTCCGGTGCTGGTGGCCCCGGAGACCGTCTGCTCCATGATGTCGCCCATGTTGGTGAGCGACAGGCCCTCCCGGGCCAGGGCCATATTGAGCCTCTTGAGCGGGGTTCCGGCCTCGACCGTGACCGTCATGGCATCACGATCAATGTTGCGGATACCGGTCAACAGTTGAGGGTGGATCATCACACCGTCGGTGGCGGCGATCGACGTGAAGGAGTGCCCGGTACCGACGGCCTTCACCTTCAGACCGTCCTCGGCCGCCTTCCGCACCGCCTCGGCGAGCTCCTCGACGGAGGCCGGAGTGACCTCCCGCGCGGGGTGCGCGGCGACATTGCCGCCCCAGTTACGCCACGTGCCGTTCTTCCGGCTCGCTGTGCTGCTCAACGGTCCCTCCCCGACGCGGAGCCGGCCTGCTGAGCCGGCGGTACCCGAGGAAACCGACCGCGACCGCGACGGCCCCGGACACCGCCGGAACCCCGTACCCGGCCCGCGCGCCGGCGGCGTCGATCACCCAGCCGGCCACGGAGGAACCGAGCGCGACCCCGACCGCGAGCCCGGTGCTCACCCAGGTCATGCCCTCGGTCAGTTGCGCGCGTGGTACGTGCTGCTCGATGAGGGACATCGTCGTGATCATCGTGGGAGCGATGGACAGGCCCGCAACGAACAGCGCCACGGCCAGAAACGGCAAGTTTCCGACCAGTAGGAGGGGGATCATACTCACGGCCATCGCACATATGCCCAGCAACCAGCGAGGTTCGGCTGCCCCCTTGAAGCGCAAAAGCCCGAACACCAGCCCCGCCACGCAGGAGCCCGCCGCGTACAGCGCGAGGACGACGCTCGCGGCGCTCTTGTGTCCCTGCTCGTCGGCGAAGGCCACGGTGACCACGTCGACCGCGCCGAAGATCGCGCCGGTCGCCACGAAGGTGCCCACCAGAACCTGGAGGCCGACGGAGCGCAGCGCCGAGCCGCCGCCGCGGTGCTCACGCGGATGCGGGGCAGGCTCGGTGGCGCGCTGGGCGGTCAGCCAGAAGACACCGGCGGCCAGGAAGCACGCGGCGAGTAGGGGACCCGCCTCCGGGAACCAGGCCGTGGACAGGCCGATGGAGATGATCGGCCCGAAGATGAAGCAGACCTCGTCGATCACGGACTCGAAGGAGTACGCGGTGTGCAGCTGCGGGGTGTCCCGGTACAGGGCCGCCCACCGCGCGCGGGTCATCGCGCCGATGCTGGGCACGCAGCCGATGCCGGCGCTGAACACGTACAGCGTCAAGTCCGGCCACTCGTAGTGCGCGGCGAACAGCAGCCCGGCCGCCGCGGCAAGTGCGATCAGCGTCGCCGGCCGCAGCACCCGCCGCTGCCCGTACCGGTCCACCAGACGCGAGACCTGGGGGCCCGCCGCCGCGGCGGCGAGCGCCATGGTGGCCGACAGGGCACCGGCCAGGCCGTACCGCCCGGTGAGCTCGGAGACCATCGTCACCACGCCGATGCCCATCATCGACAGCGGCATACGGCCGAGGAAGCCCGCGACGGAGAAGCCCTTGGAGCCTGGGGCGGCGAACAGGGCGCGGTAGGGGCTGGGCACGGGGTCTCCGGTCGGAGTAAGGCGTGAATGCGGCTTATACAGCTTACGAGTCGGGCGACGCCGAACGAACCACGTCGTACGCACCACGTCGGGTGCACCACGTAGGGCGGATCGGGAACCCGGGCGGTCACCCCGCCGTTTCCCGGCTGTCAGTACCGGATGACAGGATCGACCCATGCCAGACGCGCTCGATGCCACCCCCTACGACGCCCTGCTCCTGCTCTCGTTCGGCGGCCCGGAAGGGCCGGACGACGTCGTCCCGTTCCTGGAGAACGTGACGCGGGGGCGCGGTATCCCCAAGGAACGACTGAAGGAAGTCGGCCAGCACTACTTCCTGTTCGGCGGGGTCAGCCCCATCAACGACCAGAACCGCGCTCTCCTGGACGCCCTCCGCAAGGACTTCGTGGAGCACGGCCTGGACCTTCCGATCTACTGGGGCAACCGCAACTGGGCGCCCTACCTCACGGACACCCTGCGCGAGATGGTCACCGACGGCCACCGCCGCATCCTCGTCCTCGCCACCAGCGCCTACGCCTCCTACTCCGGCTGCCGGCAGTACCGCGAGAACCTCGCCGACGCGCTCGCCGCGCTTCAGGCCGAGGGCCTGGAGCTGCCGAAGGTCGACAAGCTGCGGCACTACTTCAACCACCCGGGCTTCCTGGAGCCCATGATCGACGGCGTCCTGCGCTCCCTCGCCGACCTCCCCGAGGACGTCCGTGACGGCGCGCACATCGCCTTCACCACCCACTCGATCCCGACCGCGTCCGCGGCCACCTCCGGCCCGGTCGAAGGCCACGGCGACGGCGGTGCGTACGTGAGGCAGCACCTGGACGTCGCGCGGCTGATCGTCGACGCCGTCCGCGAGCGCACGGGCGTCGACCACCCCTGGCAGCTCGTCTACCAGTCCCGCTCCGGCGCCCCGCACATCCCGTGGCTGGAGCCGGACATCTGCGACCACCTCGAGGAGCGGCACACGGCCGGGGTCCCGGCCGTCGTCATGGCCCCCATCGGTTTCGTCTCCGACCACATGGAGGTCCTGTACGACCTCGATACGGAGGCCGAGGCCAAGGCCGCGGAGCTGGGCCTGCCGGTGCGCCGCTCGGCCACCGTCGGCGCCGATCCGCGCTTCGCCGCCGCGATCCGCGACCTCACCCTGGAGCGTGCCGCCGTCGAGCGCGGCCAGGAGGTCACCCCGTGCGCCCTGGGCGCGCTCGGCGCCGACCACAACCTCTGCCCGGTGGGCTGCTGCCCGGCCCGCGCCCCCCGGCCCGCCGCCGCGGGCGCCGACAGCCCCTACGCCTGAGGAGCCCCGTGACCGACCCCCTGCACTCGGAACTGCTCGAGCTGGCCCAGGAGGCCGCCCGTCGCGCGGGCACGCTGCTGCGGGACGGCCGCCCGGCCGACCTCGCGGTCGCCAGGACCAAGTCGAGCCCGATCGACGTGGTCACCGAGATGGACATCGCGGCGGAGAAGCTGATCACGGACCTGATCTCCGAGCACCGCCCGCACGACGGCTTCCTCGGCGAGGAGGGCGCCGCCACCGAGGGCAGGAGCGGTGTCCGCTGGGTGATCGACCCGCTCGACGGCACGGTCAACTACCTGTACGACCTGCCGACTTGGGGCGTCTCCATCGCGGCCGAGCAGGACGGCGAGACCGTCGTGGGGGTCGTCGCCGCCCCGATGCGGGGCGAGACGTATCACGCCGTCCGTGGCGGGGGCGCCCGCGCGACCGGCGCCTGGGACGGCGAACGGGAACTCGTCTGCCGTCCCGCGCCGCCCCTGGAGCAGGCCCTGGTCTCGACCGGCTTCAACTACGTCACCGAGGTCCGCGTCCACCAGGCCGAGGTCGCCCGCAAGCTGATCCCGCTCCTGCGCGACATCCGGCGCAGCGGCTCGGCTGCGGTCGACCTGTGCGACGTGGCCGCCGGGCGCCTGGACGGCTACTACGAGCGCGGGCTGCACCCCTGGGACCTCGCCGCGGGCGACCTGATCGCCCGGGAGGCGGGCGCCGTGACCGGTGGACGCCCCGGAGAGCGCCCCTCGCACGCTCTGACGGTCGCGGCCACCCCGGGCGTCTTCGAGCCTCTCCAGCGGCTCCTGGAGGACTTCGGCGCCTGGCGGGACTGACGAACGGCAGGCCCTGGCGGAGCCCGTGAGAAACAGCGGGACCCCGGCGCTGGATTCGCCGGGGTCCCGCTGCCCTGCCTGATCAGACGCTGGTCGCGCCGACCTCCACACCGTGCTCGGCGGCGAGGCGGCGCAGGTCGTCGAGCTCTGCCTGCTCCACCTCGACGAGGAAGTCGTCGCCCTCGTCGCGAGCCCGCGTGAGATCGGACTCGGTCGCCCTTATGCGCTGCAGAAGTCCTGCGGTGAATGCGTCCATGCTGCGCCCCCTCGTCCTGGGTCGTGGGTCGGTGGCACGGGGGTGTGCCGTTCGGAAGGGGCGATCACGTCTCCTGCAGGTGCCCAGCGCAGCCTCCCGTGCTGGGCGGCGACGGTGCCGGACACCCACGCCCGCTCTGCGGAAGCGGATCGCACAGTGCCGCATGGTGGTACGGCACATGCAGAGCGTGATCGCGGGGTGTAAAGCCGTCCTCCCCCCGCTCCCTTCCACGGAAACCTCAACCGGAAGAGAAAATCTCGCATTCCCGGCCTCACACCTGTCCTTCAGGCCGCTCTCACCCGCCTTACAGCCGACTTATGGCCGAAAAGGGCAGGATGGAGGTCAACACACTGACCAAGCTCCCCTGCCCGCGTGCCCCCAGAAGAGCTACGCGGGTGGACATCAGGAAGGACAAGCGACGTGCGCGTACTCGTCGTCGAGGACGAGCAACTGCTCGCCGATGCGGTGGCCACCGGACTGCGCCGGGAGGCCATGGCCGTCGACGTCGTGTACGACGGTGCGGCTGCCCTGGAGCGCATCGGCGTGAACGACTACGACGTGGTGGTCCTCGACCGCGACCTCCCCCTCGTGCACGGCGACGACGTCTGCCGCAAGATCGTCGAGCTCGGCATGCCCACCCGCGTGCTGATGCTCACGGCGTCCGGCGACGTCAGCGACCGTGTGGAGGGCCTGGAGATCGGCGCCGACGACTATCTCCCCAAGCCCTTCGCGTTCAGCGAGCTGACGGCACGCGTGCGTGCCCTCGGCCGGCGCACCAGCGTGCCCCTGCCACCCGTCCTGGAGCGTGCCGGGATCAAGCTCGACCCCAACCGCCGCGAGGTCTTCCGCGACGGCAAGGAGGTCCAGCTCGCGCCCAAGGAGTTCGCCGTCTTGGAGGTCCTGATGCGCAGCGAGGGCGCGGTCGTCTCCGCGGAACAGCTCCTGGAGAAGGCGTGGGACGAGAACACCGACCCGTTCACCAACGTCGTGCGGGTCACCGTCATGACGCTGCGCCGCAAGCTCGGCGAGCCGCCCGTCATCGTGACCGTCCCCGGCTCCGGCTACCGGATCTGATCCCATGGCCGCGACGCCCGCGCCCCCCGCGGCGCCTCCCAAGCCCACCTGGGACCCCAGGAGGCCGGAACCCCCCTTCCCGTGGCTGCGCCCGACCATCCGGATAAGGCTCACGCTGCTGTACGGCGGCATGTTCCTGATCGCCGGCATCCTGCTGCTGTCGATCATCTACCTGATCGCCGCCAACGCGCTGAACGTCGGCAATGACCTGCCCTTCAAGATCGTCTCCGGTCAGGTGACCAGCGACAAGTGCAGTATCGGCTCCAGCACACCGACCGCGGCCGAGCTCAACCACGCGCTCGGCGAGTGCGTGGGGGAACAGCGCCAGCACGCCCTGGACAACCTGCTCAGCCGCTCCCTGCTGGCCCTGCTCGGGCTCGCGATCATCGCCTTCGCCTTCGGCTACGCCATGGCCGGCCGCGTCCTGTCCCCGCTTGGCCGGATTCTGCGCACCGCGCGCGCGGTGGCGGGTTCGGACCTGTCCCGCCGTATCGAGCTGGACGGCCCGGACGACGAGATCAAGGAGCTGGCCGACACCTTCGACGACATGCTGGAGCGGCTCCAACGGGCCTTCACCGCCCAGCAGCGCTTCGTCGGCAACGCCTCGCACGAGCTGAGAACACCGCTCGCGATCAACCGCACGCTCCTCGAAGTGCACCTGTCCGATCCGAACGCGCCCATGGAGCTCCAGCAGCTCGGCAAGACGCTGCTGGCCACCAACGAGCGCAGCGAGCAGCTCGTCGAGGGTCTGCTGCTGCTCGCCCGCAGCGACAACCAGATCGTCGAGCGCAAGCCGGTCGACCTCGCGGAGGTGGCCGAGCAGGCCGTCGACCAGGTGCGCGCCGAGGCGGATGCCAAGGACGTACTGATCCGCGGCGAGCAGAAACCCGCGGTCGTCCAGGGAAACGGCGTCCTGCTGGAGCGCATCGCCCTGAACCTCGTGCAGAATGCCGTGCGGTACAACGTGGCGGAGGGCGGCTGGGTCGAGGTGACGACGGACGTCCAGCACGGCCAGGCGGTGCTCGTGGTGTCCAACACGGGCCCGGTCGTGCCGGCGTACGAGATCGACAACCTCTTCGAACCCTTCCGGCGACTGCGTACCGAGCGCACGGGCAGTGACAAGGGCGTCGGCCTCGGTCTGTCCATCGTCCGGTCCGTGGCCCGGGCGCACGGCGGGCATATTTCGGCGCAGCCGCGCGAGGGAGGTGGCCTCGTGATGCGAGTCACCCTGCCCATCTGAGATCATGGCCCCCGCACAGGACCCGGCACATGGGCATGTTCGCTTTGCGCGGAATTTTCGGGACACCCCCCGAGCAATCTCATGTGTGATCGATCACAAGGCCGATTTTCCAGCCATCTACTGTCCGTGATCATGTAATGGCCGGAAGGCCGGGAAAATCCGGGTTTTCGGGGGTCCTGATCACGGGAAGTACACGGTGAGGCGCCTTTGAAGTGCGGGATTCGGACCGTGTACGGTCCCGATCGCCATCCAACCCGATCACTCATGAGGAGTCCGGTTGGGTGTCGATTGAGTAACAGACCTTGATGTGAGGCAAAATCTCCGCCTCGGGTCGGGCACAAGTCCGGCCTCTCACGCGTTACGTGCGCTGAGACACCTACAGACACCCAGAGGGGGAGAGCGCGACATGGCAACGGATTACGACACCCCACGCAAGACCGACGACGACGTCGACTCGGACAGCCTTGAAGAACTGAAGGCCCGCCGGAACGACAAGTCGACGTCCGCCGTGGACGTCGACGAGTTCGAGGCCGCAGAAGGCCTCGAACTGCCCGGCGCGGACCTCTCGAACGAGGAGCTGGCCGTCCGGGTACTGCCCAAGCAGCAGGACGAGTTCACTTGCATGAGCTGCTTCCTGGTGCACCACCGCAGCCAGCTGGCCCGCGAGAAGAACGGTCAGCCGATCTGCCGCGACTGCGACTGAGGGCGGGTCGGCCGTGACTGGCTCGACCCCACCTCGGAAGCGCCGTTTTCCTCTCGGGAAGGCGGACCAAGGGCCGTCCGACGGCCCGCACGGCGCGCGTGACGACGAGCGGGGCTCATCCGACACAGGATCGGCCTCGCTCGAACCGGCGGCCGGCCGGGCTGACCTCCCGGCGCCGGCCGCGACCCCCGCGCCCGTCGCATGGCGGCGGGCCGCGGTGATCCGGGACAGGGCCAGGGAAGGCGCCCGCAAGAGCGGCAGCCGCGCCAGGGCAGGCCTCGCGTATCTCGCCGACCGGATCATCGACATCGCCCCGCGGATTCCCGTACGTGACCTGGCGACGCTCCGCAGGCACTTCCCCGGGCTGGGGCCCGAAGAACTCGCCGACAAACTCGTGCTGGGCGCGTCGAGCGCGACGGCCACGGTCGGAGCGGGGATCGGTGCGGCCGCGATGATGCCCGTACCGCCCGCGATGCCCACGGAACTGGCCGCCGAGGTCACCGGCGTGGCCGCGATCGAACTGAAGCTGATCGCCGAGCTCCACGAGGTCTACGGCGTGCGACCGCCGGGCAATCTCAAGGAGCGCAGCACCGCGTATCTGAACTCCTGGTCGGGGGAGCGCGGGATCGACGTGGGCAAGCCGTCGACCGTGAGCGCGGCGATGAACAGCCACATGAAGCACCAGCTGCGGCAGCAGATCATGAAGCGCATGGTGCGCAATCTGCCGAACCTGATGCCGTTCATGGTGGGGGCCGCCGTGGGCGCGGTCATGAACCGCCGGGACACCAGGAAACTCGCCGAGCGGATCCGGGCGGATCTGCGCAAGTCGCAGGTGCCGTGGGACGCGCTTCCCGCACTGCCGCCGCTGGAGACCCCGCCGGATCCGCTGGACGTGGGGGACGCTCCGAAGGAGCTGGAGCAGTGACCCTCGCTGGGTGAAATACGGGCTCTATACGGCCGCTCGTGCCGCTGTCAGAGCCTCCGACAGCCGCTCCGGCTCACGGGTCGACAGGTACAGGTACGGCGTCGGGTCCTCCGGGTCCGTGACCTGAACGCGCAGGGCGGTGGGGATGTAGGCGCGCAGCAGCAGGAAGGCGCGGGTGTCGGCCTTGTAGGTGCGCCAGGCGCGGGCCTCCTCCGGGTCCAGGACCTCCGCCTCGCCCAGGGCCGACACCGGGATCTTCGCCTCGCCCGCGATCAGGAAACCGCCCACGACGCGGATGCGCTGCGAGCCGTACGAGCTGGCCACGACCGCCGCCGCGGCGGTGCCGCCGACCAGGCCGCCGAGCATCGGCAGCGTGCCGAAGGGCAGCAGGATCAACGCCATCGAGACCCCGACCAGGAAGGAGATCAGCCACCAGGAGCGGGGTGCGGTGAGGCGTTCTTCGTACGGGGTGGCGGAGGGCTGCATGGAGCCAAGCTTGGCATGGTGTCCGAACACCGCGGACGCGCGGGTAAGGTCTGCGGCTGTGAGTGGTACTTCCGCGGCTCTCAAGCCTCCCGCCGACGCCGTGAAACCGGTGCGACACCCTGACGCTCCCGCGCCCGGCGAGCTTCTCGGTGCGCACTACACACACTGCTTCGGCTGTGGCGGCGGGCAGTCGCACGGGCTGCATCTGGCGGCGCGGGCCGGCGAGGGTGTCGCCCTCACCGCCGAGTTCACCGTGCAGCCCGCCCACCAGGGCGCTCCCGGTCTCGCGCACGGCGGGGTGCTGGCGACCGCTCTCGACGAGAGTCTCGGCGCGCTGAACTGGCTGCTGCGGACGATCGCCGTGACCGGGCGGCTGGAGACCGACTTCGTGCGGCCCGTACCCGTCGGTACGACGCTGCACCTGGCGGCCGAGGTGACCGCGGTGGCCGGGCGGAAGATCTACTCGACGGCCACCGGGCGCATCGGCGGCCCCGGCGGGCCCGTCGTGGTCCGCGCCGACGCGCTCTTCATCGAGGTGAAGGTCGACCACTTCATCGAAAACGGCCGCCCGGAAGAGATCCGGGCCGCCATGGACGACCCGGACCAGGTCCGGCGTACCCGTGCCTTCGAGGTGAATCCGTGAGCCGTGAGTCCGTGAACGTGCTGATCCGGCGCGTCGACCCCGACGTACCGCTTCCGACGTACGCGCATCCCGGTGACGCGGGAGCCGATCTGCGCACCACCGAGGGCCGTGAACTTGGGCCGGGCGAGCGGGCCGTGCTGCCGACGGGGGTGTCTGTCGCCCTCCCCGAGGGGTACGCGGCCTTCGTGCACCCGCGATCCGGTCTCGCCGCCCGCTGCGGTGTCGCTCTCGTGAATGCCCCGGGGACGGTTGATGCCGGGTACCGTGGGGAGATCAAGGTGATCGTGGTGAATCTCGACCCGCGCGAGTCCGTGCGGTTCGAGCGCTTCGACCGGATTGCCCAACTGGTCGTCCAGCAGGTCGAGAGGGTCCGCTTCCAGGAGGTCGCGGAACTTCCCGGCTCGGCGCGGGCCGAGGGGGGCTTCGGGTCCACCGGAGGCCATGCCGCGGTGGACGGCGAGCGCGGCACAAACGGTCATGCCGCCATGGGCGGCGCGACGGGTGGGAATCGATACGCTTCGGTCGTATCCGACCGGGAAGGACAGTGACGTGTTCGGACGTCGCAAGAAGAAGGGTGCCGCCGAGGACGCGGCCGGCGAGGCCGAGCAGGTCGTCGACAGTGTCGACACTGAGGCGGACGAGGTCGAGCGCGAGCGCGTGCGGCTGGAGCCGGAGCCGCGGCCCGACGGGCCGTGGGACAGCTCCGAGGTCCGTGACCCGGCCGAGGGCCGGGTGGACCTGGGCGGTCTGTTCGTGCCCGGAGTCGACGGCATGGAACTGCGGGTCGAGGTCGCGGGCGACGCGATCGTCGCGGCGACCGTGGTGCTGAAGGACAGCGCCATCCAGCTTCAGGCCTTCGCCGCTCCCAAGCGCGAGGGCATCTGGGGCGAGGTGCGCGAGGAGATCGGCTCCGGCATCACCCAGCAGGGCGGCATCATCGACGAGGTCGAGGGTCCGCTGGGCTGGGAGCTGCGCGCCCAGGTGCCGGTACAGCTGCCGGACGGCACGGGCGGCTTCCAGGTGGTGCGGTTCGTCGGTGTGGACGGCTCCCGCTGGTTCCTGCGCGGGGTGATCTCGGGCCAGGGCGCGGTGCAGCCGCAGGCGGCCGGGCTGCTCGAGCAGATCTTCCGGGACACGGTGGTGGTGCGCGGCGAGGGCCCGATGGCGCCGCGCGACCCGATCGTCCTGAAGCTGCCGAACGATGCGCAGATGGTCCCGGAGGGCGTCCAGCAGGAGGAGGCGGGCTCCCGCTTCTCCGGTGGCATGGGGCAGTTGCAGCGCGGGCCGGAGATCACCGAGGTCCGCTAGCAGGAGTGGGACAAAGGGCCGTACCCCTCGCCCTTGGGTTCGGCCCTTCGTCGTGTGGGGACAACCCGGCCGAACCGTTGAACTGCCGGGCGCCGGACGGCGATACTGGCGCCCGGTCCACGGGGGAGGACGCATGACTGAGGTGGTCACCGAGGCCATGGTGCGTGTCGAGAACGTCCGCAAGTCCTACGGCGACGCGGCCGCCGTCGTCCACGCCCTGCGCGGGGTGTCCTTCGAAGTGCCGCGCGGCGAACTCGTCGCCCTCAAGGGGCGTTCGGGGTCCGGGAAGACCACGCTCCTCAACATCGTCGGCGGGCTCGACGCGCCGGACGAGGGGCGCGTCACGGTCGACGGGCTCGACCTCGCGGAACTGGGCGAGGACGGTCTGCTGGCCCTGCGCCGGGACCGCGTCGGGTTCGTCTTCCAGTCCTTCGGGCTCATCCCGATCCTCACCGCCGCCGAGAACGTCGGCGTGCCGATGCGGCTGCGCCGGACCGACCCGCGCGAGCGCGAGGAGCGCGTCGGGCTGCTGCTGTCCCTGGTCGGCCTCTCGGACCACGCGGAGCAGCGCCCCGGCGAGCTGTCCGGCGGTCAGCAGCAGCGGGTCGCCATCGCCCGGGCCCTCGCCAACAGCCCCTCACTCCTCATCGCCGACGAGCCGACCGGCCAGCTGGACGCGGAGACGGGTCACGCGGTGATGGAGCTGCTGCGTGCGGTCGTACGCAGTGAACAGGTCACCGCGCTGGTCGCCACGCACGACGCGAACCTGCTGGACCTGGCCGACCGGGTGCTGGAGCTGGGCGACGGGGAGATCGTCCCGGAATGACCCGTCAGCGACGTCAGGGCTGCGTCAAGGACGCCCTCCGGGCTGCCCCTGGCCCCTTTTGTCGCGATTATTGGCCGTAAGGTCGACGCTGCGTGGGCGATATTGACCGGAAGTCCACCATGGTCCTGACGCCTCGGGCGGCGGGAGCCAGTCCCGAGGAGCTCCTCGACCCCTGACGACCGGAAAGGCAGGCCGCATGCTGAGCCCGACCGCGGGGACGCCCCAGCCCCCTACGCGGGTGCTCGTGATCGACGACGAGCCGCAGATCCTGCGCGCCCTCGTGATCAACCTCAAGGCGCGCAGGTACGAGGTCGACGCGGCCCGCGACGGTGCCAGCGCCCTCCAGCTCGCCGCCGCCCGCCACCCGGACGTGGTGGTGCTCGACCTGGGCCTGCCCGACATGGACGGCGTCGAGGTGATCAAGGGCCTGCGCGGCTGGACCCGGGTACCGATCCTGGTGCTGTCCGCCCGGCACTCCTCCGACGAGAAGGTCGAGGCGCTGGACGCGGGCGCCGACGACTACGTCACCAAGCCCTTCGGCATGGACGAGCTGCTGGCCCGGCTGCGCGCCGCCGTCCGCCGGGCCGAGCCCACCGGGGGCGGCGAGGACGAGGTGCTGGTCGAGACCGGCGAGTTCACCGTCGACCTGGCCGCGAAGAAGGTCCGGCGGCAGGGGAAGGACGTACGGCTGACGCCCACGGAGTGGCATCTGCTGGAGGTGCTGGTGCGCAACACCGGCCGCCTGGTCGGCCAGAAGCAGCTGTTGCAGGAGGTGTGGGGGCCGTCGTACGGGACGGAGACGAACTACCTGAGGGTCTATATGGCCCAGCTGAGAAGGAAGCTGGAGGCGGACCCGTCGCACCCCAAGCACTTCATTACGGAGCCGGGGATGGGGTACCGGTTCGAGCGCTAGCACCGGGGGGTACGTAGCTGTCGGTGGGCCCCGGTACGCTTCAGATATGAGTGCTGTCCCTCGTTCCGAGAAACCGGCGGGCCGGTTCCGGCGCATGCTCGACCGGTTGTCCTCCTCGCAGGAGGACCTGGAGTCCGAGGAGCTGCGGGAGGACGCCCAGACCGCCGGCTGCACGCGCATAGGTGACTGCCACGACCGACAGGTCGTCACGGTTACTGGTACCTTGCGCACGGTCACCCTGCGGCCGCGCGCGGGAGTCCCGGCGCTGGAGGCCGAGCTGTTCGACGGCTCCGCCGCGCTGGACGTGGTGTGGCTCGGCAGGCGCTCCATCGTGGGGATAGAGCCGGGGCGCAAGCTGATCGCATCCGGCCGGATCTCGATGAGCCGGGGCCGCCGGGTGCTGTTCAATCCGAAATACGAACTCAGACCCCTCGGACGGGAGTAGCCGGTGACGTCGCTCGACAAGCCGACCGAAGACACCGAAGACGCTGCGCGGGATGCCCGGGCGGTGACCGAGGCCGCGCTGTTCGAAGCCTTCGGCGGCGTGCGGGGCATGGTCGAGACAGTGCTGCCAGGCCTGCTGTTCGTCACCATCTACACGATCAACAAGGATCTGCACCTGTCGGCGATCGCCGCGCTCGGTGTGTCCCTGCTGCTGGTCGTGGTGCGCCTGGTGAAGCGGGACACCGTCAAGCACGCCTTCAGCGGTGTCTTCGGCGTCGCCTTCGGTGTCGTCTTCGCGATGATGACGGGCAATGCCAAGGACTTCTACCTGCCCGGCATGCTCTACACGCTGGGGCTCGGGCTCGCGTACATCATCACGACCCTGTGCGGCGTCCCGCTGATCGGCCTGATCCTCGGTCCGGTCTTCAAGGAGAACCTCTCCTGGCGCACCCGCAACCCGGGCCGAAAGAAAGCGTACGCCAAGGCCAGTTGGGCCTGGGGACTGATCCTGCTCGCCAAGTGCGCGATCCTCTTCCCGCTGTACTGGTGGGCCAACACCGCCCAGCTGGGCTGGGTTCTGGTCGCCCTGAAGATCCCGCCGTTCCTGCTGGCCGTGTGGCTGACCTGGGTGTTCCTGGCGAAGGCGCCCGCGCCGATCGACGTGTTCGCGGAGATGGAGGCGGAGGAGAAGGCGCGGGAGTCTGTGGGGCGGTCGGCCGAGTAGGCACCCGGCGTTGGTGCCGCCGTCCCTGGGGGCTGCCGCCCCCAGACCCCCGCTGTCGGCTCTGAACGGGCCTCGTCCTCAAACGCCGGACGGGCTGGGTATGCCAAGGGCGCCCCGGATCTTCAGGGCGCCCTTCGCCGTAACCCCGGCCCGCTCAGCTCGGCGCCTCCTCCCGGCGCACCGACAGCAGATCCTCCAGCTGTTCCTCGCGGGCCTGCGCGGCCACGAAGAGGAGTTCGTCGCCCGCCTCCAGGGAGTCCTCCTGGGACGGGGTGAGGACGCGGGTGCCGCGGATGATCGTCACCAGGGACGTGTCCTCGGGCCACTCCACGTCGCCCACCTGCGTGCCCGCCAGGGCGGACTCCTCCGGCAGCGTCAGTTCGACCAGGTTCGCGTCGCCGTGGCTGAAGCGCAGCAGGCGGACCAGGTCGCCGACGCTGACCGCCTCCTCGACCAGGGCCGACATCAGACGCGGGGTGGAGACGGCGACGTCCACGCCCCAGGACTCGTTGAACAGCCACTCGTTCTTCGGGTTGTTCACGCGGGCGACGACGCGCGGAACGCCGTACTCCGTCTTCGCCAGCAGGGAGACGACGAGGTTGACCTTGTCGTCGCCCGTCGCGGCGATCACCACGTTGCAGCGCTGGAGCGCCGCCTCGTCCAGGGACGTGATCTCGCAGGCGTCGGCGAGCAGCCACTCCGCCTGCGGAACGCGCTCGACCGAGATGGCGGTCGGCGCCTTGTCGATGAGCAGGACCTCGTGGCCGTTCTCCAGCAGTTCGCCCGCGATCGAGCGGCCCACCGCACCGGCACCGGCAATGGCGACCCTCATCAGTGACCGCTCTCCTCTTCGGGACCCTTGGCGAACGCCGCCTCGACCTTGTCGACCTCGTCGGTGCGCATCATCACGTGCACCAGGTCGCCTTCCTGGAGCACCGTCTGCGAGGTGGGCAGCATCGCCTCGCCGAGCCGGGTCAGGAACGCCACCCGTACTCCGGTCTCGTCCTGGAGCCGGCTGATCCGCTGGCCGACCCAGGACGCGGAGGCGTGTACCTCGGCGAGCTGGACGCCGCCGGTGGGGTCGCGCCACAGCGGCTCCGCGCCCGAGGGCAGCAGGCGGCGCAGCATCTGGTCCGCCGTCCAGCGGACGGTCGCCACGGTCGGGATGCCCAGGCGCTGGTAGACCTCGGCGCGCCGGGGGTCGTAGATACGGGCCGCGACGTTCTCGATGCCGAACATCTCGCGGGCCACGCGTGCGGCGATGATGTTCGAGTTGTCTCCGCTGGAGACGGCGGCGAAGGCGCCGGCCTCCTCGATGCCCGCCTCGCGCAGGGTGTCCTGATCGAAGCCGACGCCGGTGACGCGACGGCCCCCGAACCCGGAGCCCAGTCGTCGGAAGGCGGTGGGGTCCTGGTCGACCACGGCGACCGTGTGCCCCTGTTGCTCCAGGGTCTGGGCGAGAGCGGAACCCACTCTCCCGCAGCCCATGATGACGATGTGCACGACCGTCCTTCCGGTGTCAAGAGTTACTGCTCAGCCCCATCAGGGTCTCAGACCGAGGCCCAAGCTACACATGTGCGGTGGGGCGTCGGCACCCCTGTGCACGGTTGCTTCGCACGGGGGTCAGCGGCGGCTGATACTGCGGACGCTGGCCAGGGTCAGGATTCCGAGGCCGACGAGGGCGGCTGCGGCGCCGATCAGCTCTGCGGTCGCGTGCATGGAACCTCCGGGGGACGGCGACAGACGGGGTTTGTCATATAGGCATGGGGACCGTCGCGGGCACGGAATCCGCAGCGCGCCCCCCGCGTGAATTCACCCGTGAGGCAGAAGGGGGGTGGCGGGTGGGCGATCCCCTGTTCGACGCCTTAGGCTTCTCTGTTGTGTCCAAACTGACCGACGTGCCCAAACGGATTCTCATCGGGCGCGCACTGCGCAGTGATCGGCTGGGGGAAACGCTCCTGCCGAAGCGCATCGCCCTACCCGTCTTCGCTTCCGACCCACTCTCATCGGTGGCGTACGCGCCGGGAGAGGTGCTGCTGGTCCTCTCCATCGCGGGCGTGTCGGCGTACCACTTCAGCCCCTGGATCGCGCTCGCGGTCGTCGTGCTGATGTTCACCGTGGTCGCCTCCTACCGGCAGAACGTGCGCGCCTACCCGAGCGGCGGTGGCGACTACGAGGTGGCCAACACCAACCTCGGCCCCAAGGCGGGCCTCACGGTCGCCAGCGCCCTGCTGGTCGACTACGTCCTCACCGTCGCCGTCTCGATCGCCTCCGGCATCGAGAACCTCGGCTCGGCGATCCCCTTCGTCGTCGAGCACAAGGTGCTCTGCGCGGTCGCGGTCATCGTGCTGCTCACGCTGATGAACCTGCGCGGGGTGAGGGAGTCCGGAAAGCTCTTCGCCATCCCGACGTACGTCTTCGTCACGGGCGTCTTCATCATGATCGCGTGGGGCGCGTACCGCGGACTGGTGCTCGACGACAGCATGCGGGCGCCGACGGCCGGCTACGAGATCAAGGCCGAGCACCAGGGTCTGGCCGGTTTCGCCCTTGTCTTCCTGCTGTTGCGCGCCTTCTCCTCGGGCTGTGCCGCCCTCACCGGCGTCGAGGCGATCTCCAACGGCGTCCCGGCCTTTCGCAAGCCCAAGTCGAAGAACGCGGCGACCACGCTCGCGATGATGGGCCTGCTCGCCGTCACCATGTTCTGCGGCATCATCGCGCTGGCCGCGGTGACCAAGGTCCGCATGGCCGAGAACCCCGCGACGGACCTGCTGAACAACGGCGTCGCGCTGGGCACCGACTACGTCCAGAACCCGGTGATCTCGCAGGTCGCCGAGGCCGTCTTCGGCGACGGCAGCTTCATGTTCGTCGTGCTCGCCGCGGCCACCGCGCTGGTGCTGTTCCTGGCCGCGAACACCGCGTACAACGGCTTCCCGCTGCTCGGCTCGATCCTCGCGCAGGACCGTTATCTGCCCCGCCAGTTGCACACCCGCGGCGACCGCCTCGCCTTCTCCAACGGCATCGTGCTGCTCGCGGGCGCGGCCATGCTGCTCGTCGTCATCTACGGCGCCGACTCGACCCGGCTGATCCAGCTCTACATCGTCGGCGTGTTCGTGTCCTTCACGCTCAGCCAGACCGGCATGGTCCGCCACTGGAACCGCCACCTGGCCACGGAGAAGGACCAGGCCAAGCGCCGCCACATGGTCCGCTCCCGGGCGATCAACACCTTCGGCGCCTTCTTCACCGGCCTGGTGCTGGTGGTCGTGCTGGTCACCAAGTTCACGCACGGCGCGTGGGTGGCGCTGCTCGGCATGATGATCTTCTACGCGACGATGACGGCCATCCGTAAGCACTACGACCGGGTCTCCGAGGAGATCGCCGCCCCCGAGGGCCCGAGCGACGACAGCGTACGGCCGTCGCGTGTCCACTCGGTCGTGCTGATCTCCAAGCTCCACCGCCCGACGCTGCGGGCGCTGGCGTACGCCAAGCTGATGCGCTCGGACACCCTGGAGGCGCTCAGTGTCAACGTCGACCCGGCGGAGACCAAGGCGCTGCGCGAGGAGTGGGAGCGGCGCGGGATCGACGTACCGCTGAAGGTGCTCGACTCGCCGTACCGCGAGATCACGCGGCCGATCATCGAGTATGTGAAGAGCCTGCGCAAGGAGTCGCCGCGTGACGCGGTCTCCGTGATCATCCCCGAGTACGTGGTGGGCCACTGGTACGAGCAGCTGCTGCACAACCAGAGCGCGCTGCGACTGAAGGGCCGTCTGCTGTTCACGCCGGGGGTGATGGTGACCTCGGTGCCGTACCAGTTGCAGTCCTCCGAGGTGGCGAAGGCCCGGGCCCGCAAGCGGCAGGAGTGGAACGCGCCGGGTGCGGTGCGGCGCGGGCCGGCGCAGGAGCGGCCGAAGGAGCCCAGCGCGAAGGACTGACCGGGGCGGCCGGGACGTAGAACTGACCGGGGCGGCCAGGACGTAGACTGGTGGGCTGTTGTCCTCTGGGCCTGTCGGCCCGTTCCTTACTCGATGTTGTGGAGTCACCCCGCCATGCAGGCAGAACCGAACAAACCGCAGGCGGAGCCGCTGGCCGGGTCGCCGGCCGGGTCGCTGGTGGGGGAGGAGTACGAGGTCGAGGTCGGCCCCGTCGCCCACGGCGGGCACTGCGTCGCCCGCACCGACGCCGGGCAGGTGCTGTTCGTGCGGCACACGCTGCCCGGTGAGCGGGTCGTGGCGCGGGTGACCGAGGGCGAGGAGGGCGCCCGGTTCCTGCGGGCGGACGCGGTGCGGGTGCTGGAGGCGTCCAAGGACCGGATCGAGGCGCCCTGCCCGTACGCCGGCCCCGGCCGCTGCGGCGGCTGCGACTGGCAGCACGTCAAGCCGGGCGCGCAGCGCCGCCTCAAGGGCGAGGTCGTCGCCGAGCAGCTTCAGCGGCTCGCCGGCCTCACGCCGGAGGAAGCGGGCTGGGACGGCACGGTGCTGCCCGCCGAGGGCGACAAGCTGCCGGCGGGCCAGGTGCCGCAGTGGCGGACGCGCGTGCAGTACGCGGTGACCGACGACGGCCACGCGGGCCTGCGCCGCCACCGCTCGCACGAGGTGGAGCCGATCGACCACTGCATGATCGCCGCAGCCGGGGTGAGTGAGCTGGGCATCGAGAAGCGCGACTGGACGGGCATGGAGTCCGTCGAGGCGATCGCGGCGACGGGTTCGCAGGACCGCCAGGTGATCCTGACGCCGAAGCCGGGCGCGCGCCTGCCTCTGGTCGAGCTGGACAAGCCGGTCTCCGTGATGAGGGTGGAGGAGAAGGACGGCGGCGTCCACCGCGTCCACGGCCGCGCCTTCGTCCGCGAACGGGCGGACGGCCGTACCCACCGCGTCGGCAGCGGCGGCTTCTGGCAGGTCCACCCCAAGGCGGCGGACACGCTGGTGACGGCCGTCATGCAGGGCCTGCTGCCGCGCAAGGGCGACATGGCGCTGGACCTGTACTGCGGCGTCGGCCTGTTCGCGGGCGCCCTCGCCGACCGCCTCGGCGAGAAGGGCGCGGTCCTCGGCATCGAGTCCGGCAAGCGCGCGGTGGAGGACGCCCGGCACAACCTCGCCGCCTTCGACCGGGTGCGGATCGAGCAGGGCAAGGTGGAGGCGGTGCTGCCCCACACCGGCATCACCGAGGTCGACCTGATCGTCCTGGACCCGCCGCGGGCCGGGGCGGGCCGTAAGACGGTGGCCCACCTGTCCTCGCTGGGGGCACGGAAGATCGCGTACGTGGCGTGCGATCCGGCGGCGCTGGCGCGGGACTTGGGGTACTTCCGGGACGGGGGGTATCGGGTGCGGACGTTGCGGGTGTTCGATCTGTTTCCGATGACACATCATGTGGAGTGCGTTGCCATCCTTGAACCGGTCGCAAAGGGCGCCTGACCTGCGGTTTCGTGCGTGCGCATTATGTGCGGTGTGGGCGTTACGGGCGATATCTTGACGCTGAAATGACGCTCGTGACGCTCAAATGACGCTCGTTCTGACGGCGTGTCACCTGACTGATCGTGTAGGTCGTGCCAGTTGGAGGGCGCGTTCCCGCGGGCTGTCTTTGCAGAAACTTGAAGACATTAAGCCGAGTTCCTGCATGCCGTAGTTCGGCGGGCCGGACGTTGGCGGAGCGGGCGCTCAAGAGGTCGGTCCGTAAGGGCTCCAGTGCCCGAGGAAGGGCCTTAAGTCGTCGGCTCGCGGTTCGGGGACGTCGGGCAACCGGGGTGGTGAGCTCAGCGGGTCGAGGTGCTCGACGGTGGTCGCTGCCCAGCTGATCCATGCTTCAGCGTCGATTCTGGCCTGCCCCGACGGCATGGCCTCGACTCGCGCGCGCACAGCGCTCACGTACTCGGTCAATCGGGTGGCGTGGTGCCAGGCCGCTTCCTGCGCTTCGAGGTGCCTGATGCGGTACACCTCCGCGTACCGGATGCGGGCTTCTTCCATGGCGGCTTCCCAGCGGATGCGCTTCTGGCGTGCCGCTTCGATCTCGTCCTGGCGTCTGCGTTCAGCGGCCTCGCCGCGAAGAGTGACCTCTTGGGCGATCTCGGCGAGCTGCTCTTCGAGGGAGTGGCCGGGGGTGTCGGCCCCATTCGCTCGCCCGGTGCGGCTGGCCGCCGCTGAGGACGAAGCGGAGCCGTTCGGACGGGGTGTGGTCGAAGCGGGGGATCCTGACCCAGGAGTCCTTCTTGGCCGCGGCGAGTTCCTTCTGGGTGGCGACGTGCTCGGTTCGGTCTTGCTCCTGGAGAACAAGGAACCCCACGGTCTGGCCCCGTGCGGTGATGGTGAAGTGGGGAGGTGCGCTGCGGCGGCGATGAGGCGGGGGAGCGAAGCCGGTCCGTCCAGCAGAAGCGGAATGTCCTGCGGTCTCGACAGCGGTGATGAGCGCTTGGATGAGCCGGAGGGCACGTCCTTGGACGGGCTTCGTGAGGCCCAGCGGTTGGGTTTCGCTCTGCATGGCCTGTACCACGGCGTGCGGACGCGCGAGCCGCGACGGCACGGGGATGGGTTCGAGGACGGCAAGGCGCCAGGCGGGGATGTCGACGAGCTTGATCTCGTACCCGCCACGGCACCAACCCCCGTATAGCTCCTTCCTCTCCGGGACCCTTGTGGACCTACGTGCCGCAGCGACGCGGGACGGCCACTTCTCCAAGTCCGGACCGCTGCCGCTCTTGACGATCCGGCCGCCGGCGTCCGCAAGCTCCTGCAGCAGCTGCTCCGTGAACGTCGTACGAGGCTGTGATGGAGGGCTTGGCGTCCGCCCGGTGGCCGGAGTTTCGTGCGATTGGGGGGACCGGCGTCGTGGAGCGGTGGCCTGGGTCCCCGGCGGGCGTGACCCGCGGGGAGGGTAGGTGCCGTGCGCCAGGTAGTGCTGGCCTGCACCCGTCAGGGCGACGCTCCACTGCCCGCCCTTCCGGGAGACAGTGACCAAGCCGCGGTTGTGCAGTGCCTGACACGTGGTCTTGTAGGAGCTGGTCTTCCACAGGCCAGCAGGACATCCGGCCCCCACCAACTGCAGCACTGACAGTTGCCGCTCATTGACCTGCCGCTCCAATGTCCTGCCTTCGACTTGAGGTTGACGTACGACGGCGGCATGTTGTCAGTTCCGTTGGTCAGCGACGGGCGGTTCGAATCAGTTCGCTCGAACGAGTTCGCCTTGTCCGCTAGGACCACATCGGGCCGAGTGCGAGGCCGCCCCCACGGGCGGGGAACCCGCAGGCCGGCCATCACGTCGGGGAAGGCAGGTGCATCGCCGGCCTGCCCGGCAGTCAGGGCGAAGACCAAGGGGCCGGCACCGGTCGTCGGACGCGAGGTGGACCTTCGCCGTTAGGCCCCCGCGGGACCGGCCGATGGCATGGTCGGGCGGTTCACCGGCCGGGGCCCTTTTTACGGGCTCCGGACGCGTGCTGATGCGCGCGCACGATCGTGGAGTCCACCGAGATAGCCCAGTTCAGGTCCTCATCGGCATTGCTGAGCGGTGACCAGATATCTGTGCGGGCGATCCGGTGCGGCTGCGATAATGAGGAACGAGCAGCAGATGCGGCCGTGGGAGCAGCAGACGCGCCCGCCTGACAGGAACATGCGATCCGGGGGACCGTGCCGAAGAAACGCAACGCCGCCCAGCGCATCGGGGCGATCGGAGAGGACCGGTTCCGGCTCTCCTGCCAGGAGAACTTCATCATCTCCAACAAGGTCGAACACGACTTCGGGTTCGACTTCCTGTGCCAGGCGGACCTGGCCGCGGGCTTCGGCCGGACCGGACCGGTATCCGGAGTTTTCGTCGGCTTCAGCGTCCGCGCGACGGATCGGGACGACGGGCGGATCAGGCTGAACCAGGCGGATGCCGAGTGCCTGCTGGCGGCCCAGTTCCCGACCGGTCTCGCCCTGGTGAAGCTGAACGGGCCGAAGTCCGCGGCCGTCTATTTCCGAATGATGGACGCCGCCTTCATCGTGGAGCTGTCCCAGTTTTTGGCGTCCGCCAAGAAGTCCAAGCACTTCACCCCCAAGGACATGCGGCCCGTGGCGGAGATCCGGGACGCGATCGGGGAGGTCAGCGCCCCCGGCTACCTTGAGCAGGTGCGTGCCGACGCTGCCCGGAAGATTGCCGAACCGATCACCGGACCTGTCCAGATCCAGATTCACCGCGATGCCGACAGCCAGGCAACCCTCATCGCATCCCTGGACCTGTACGCGTGGTTCGAGCAAGGAACACCCGCTGAGCAGGAGGCGCTCTACCTGGCCAACTTCGGTGAACCGGTGCGACGTGACCAGAGGATGCGCGAACTCGCGCTGAGCGGCAAGGCCATGGGGGGCCTAGCGCACCTGCCCCAGCCGTATGTGCTGGCCGGTTTCGTCATGGACCATCCCACCCGGGTGTGCGTCCAAACCACTCCCGTGTCCGCGGAACTGCCGGTGCTGCGTACCGCCAACGAGCAGCACTTCGGTTACGTCTACCCTGCGGGCTTTGCCCTGACCGTTTCCGCCCGGGTCGAGCGGGACGGTCAGTACGTGCACCTGATGCGGGCGCTCGCCGACCCGGACAGCGACGCTCTCCTTGGCGACCATCCGGTCCTGCTTGACTTCCTCACCACCTGCCACCCCGAGTCGGTCTTCTGTTTCGACGACGGCGACGGACCGCCTCTCGATGTGACGTGCTTCGAGAGCTTGGGCGATCTGGCCCGGTGCGCGGCGGCCTACCGCGATGCCCAAAGCTTGGACGGCTGGGACGCGGTGCCTGTCATGGTCAAAGACATGGCCAGCACGGAATCCCGGAACTCCCTGATGTTCCTCGGCTCGGCAGCCGACCCGCAGACCCAGCCGATCCCCCGGGGACTCCTCCTGGCGGCGCCGGAGGTGGAGGAGGAGGACTGCGGCACCGCGTCCGGGACCATTAACGTCCCGGTTGTCTGCAACCTGGCCCACTCCAGCCTCGTCGCCTGGTTCTCCGGCCGCGGATCTGTGCTACTCCATGATGGTGATCCGTGCGGATTCAAGGTGCCCGCCTTCCGCTTGGACACCGTCGAGGTGCTTCCCCGGGTGCCGAGCCGGTCCCTGTTTCCACGAGTCCTGCTCGGGTCGCGGACGCTGATCTGTGACGAAGGACGGTGGCAGGAGAGCGACGTCGACACAGGGCAATGGGCAGACGACGTTCGCCTTCGTTTCCAGCTGGACTAGGCCGATTTGCGCCTCCTTAACGGGCGGGCGAGGTGGCGCTGACGTCAGGGCGGCCGACGGGCGTGGGGGGGCTCAGGACTTGCGTTGAGCAGCAGGGCCAAGAGCGTTGCCACGGCCACGCCTGAGCCGATGGCGACCAGGTCTCCTCGGGAAGGCGGTCCGTTGTGGGTGCGCACCGGGATCACACCCCGACTGGCGGAGCCTAAAGCAGGCGGCCGACGCCTCGGTGGTTCCGGTTCCCGCGCGGCTTACCTCTCCTCATCCGATCGTCGCCGCGCTCAGAGACATGGAGGAGCGGCTCGTGATCCGCCGATTGCTGATGATCAACGCACGAGTTGAGTTCCCCACCACCCGACCATGATCAACCATCCAACCCCACGTCTCACCGCCAACCGTGCGCGAACTCGTTGCATTTGACGTTCGGCCCCGACTCATCTCGCGCTGGAGTTGAACGTCAAGGTCACAGCAGGTACGAGAAGCGCAGTGCCCCGCCCTCCTCGCGGTAGCGGCCCCGGCCGCGCTTTCCGTAGGGGTTGGGGAGCATCTGGATGGCCATCTTGTGAGGGGTGAGGGCGTGTGTGACCACCAAGAGGCGCCAGCGGCCGTTGCCCGCATGCTGGCGGGCCGCGCGGACCTCGCTTTCTCCCAGCTCGAAGCGGCCGCCTTCGCCCCCGGTCGCCTTCACTTCGTACAGGTAGGGCCGGCTGCCGGAGCCGACCCGGAAGTCGAAGCCGAGGCCGTCGTCGCCGGACGGGCCGGGGAAAACTTTGCGGCGGTTGCCCGACACCCAGCCGGTCTCGTCCATGCGGTCCGGGTAGCACGCACACAGCCACTGGTACGCGTACCACTCGCCCACGTACCCGATGGCCTCCCGCTGGGCCATGGTCAGCCCGCTGTCCGTGCCGCCTCCGTACCGCCGCCCGCGCGTGCGACCGGTGGCCTGGGTGCGCCCGGTCTGGGGACGGGGGTCCGTGAAGCGGAGCGGCCCGGCGGCGGTGATGCCCGGCGCTGAGCCGCTTTGCAGGACCCGGTCAAGTTCGCGGGTGAGGGCGGTGAAGTCGCCTGAGTGCACGTCGAAGTCGCGGCCGCCGACGGAGATCGAGCGCCGTTCGCGCTCCCGTTCGCGGCGCTCGTGTTCCGCCGCGTTGCGCACCCGGTCCAGGTCGGCCCCGGACAGTCCGTGCCGTTCGGGTTCCGTCGCCACCGCCATCCCGTCGGGCCACTGGCCGAGGGCCGCCAGCCAGCCGACGACGTCGTTGGGGGACAGGGGCCGGAAGTCGAGCGCGCCCACGGCCTCCAGCCGCGCGGTGACCTCCTCGGCGGGCTCGGCTGCGGTCAGGGCCGCGGGCAACGGGTGGCCGGCCGCCCTGACCAGGACCGCGAGGTCGACGGCCAGGCCGGTGATCGTACGGAGGTTCGCGCCGCGTACCTGGTCGGGGGCGGGCAGGCGTTCGCCCGACCGGGGCAACGGCACCGGGCGGCCCAGGCGCAACGCCAGCTGCTCCTCCACGTGCGCTTCCAGGCTCCCCGTGTCGGCCGTGTCCACGGCGTACTCCCATGCCTCCGGCGCGGCGATCCAGTCCAGGGCCCGGACCGAGGGCCAGTCGGGCATCGGACGGCGCGCGTCGAAGTCCTCCAGCACCGCCCAACGCAGCCGGTTGACGAGCTCCTTCCTACGCAGGTCCAGGTAGGTGCGGAGCGCTTCCTCGTGCTCGGCGGCGTGGCTGATCGGTTCCAGGGGTGGGCTCATCGCGCGCAGGGTGTCGTTCAGCTCGGCGAATCCGATGCCCAGGTCGCGCCGCAGTTCGTCCGTACTGCGGGCCGCGCGGGCCCTGGCGATGAACTCGGGTACGGGGACCGGGAGCTCGGCGGCGTACTCCTCGAGGTGAGTCTGGAATTCCCGGGTGTCGCCCGGCGGCGGTAGGAACAGCGAGTTCGCCGCCTCCGCGCCGAGCAGGTGGACGAGGAAGGGCCGGCAGCGCTCCAGGACCACGCCGATGGCCCCGTCGATCCGGCGGCTCGTCTCCTCGACCTGATGGACCGTGACTTCCAGGGCGTCGGCGAGCTCCTCCTGGCCCGGGTCGCGCAGGTCGGCGTGGTGGGTAGCGAGCTGGTGGGCGGCGAGGCGCAGCCGGTCGCCGAACTCCCGCCGTCCCAGCAGCTCGGCGACCGCCACCACGATGCGGGTGGTCTCGGGCCAGCCCGGCTCGCCTGCCGGGGCGAGGACGAGCGGATGCTTCAGATCGGGCAGCGGCAGGACTCCGCCGAGGCGGCCCGGCAACGTCACGGGCCGGCCGTCGAGCTCGATGTTCCAGGAGCGGTAGCGGTGCAGACGTACGCTCCGGACCAGGGACGTCAGCTCGCTCAGCTCGGCCTCGCTCGCCCGGGGGCCGCGCGCCAGGTGGTCGGAGAGGACACCCACGGCCAGGGTGAGCCAGGGCAGTTGCTGGACCAGTGGCTCTCCCATGGCCGCGGGGTCCACCCGTGCGCCGTCGATGGTCACCGTGAACATCAGGTCGTCGGTGTGCCGGACGGCGACGGGGTGTTCTGCCGCCAGCAGCTCGGCGGCCTCCACCGAGACACCGGGAAGGGTGAGCAGGGGGCGCGCCATCTCCCGTACCAGCAGGGGCGTCAAGCCGTCGCGTTCACCGCTGACGTAGAGCACGGTCCCGGCATCACCATCGCCATCGCTCTCCCCGCCGTCCAGGGCGGACAGCGGTACGCTGATCAGCCGGTCCGCGGACTCAGCGAGCAGACTGGCGCCCTCGGGCAGTGCGGGACGGGGATGCCGTACGAGGTGCCTCCAGGCGCGTTCGTTGGCACGCTGCGCGGCGGGCCGGTTCTCGGCCCCCAGCGCGCCCTCCGCCGCAAGACGTCCCAGCGCGGCGATGAGGCGGGCGCTGTCCCGGGGGTCGTCCCAGGTCGGCAGCTGCATTTCCCGCAGGCGGTCGCCCGCCTTCCCGCGTTCCAGGAGGTGGCGCAGCCGATGGTCGACGGTCGGCGCGTACGAGGGCTCCTCCTCCAGCCCGGGCGGGCAGTGCCAGGCATCGGCCGGCCGGACGAACCGGACGGCCCGGTCGCGGCCCCGCACCGGGAGCCACGGCTGCTCCCGGACGAAGGCGCCGAGCGGGGTCGTGACCCGTTCCCTGTCCGGGGAACTCTGGCTGCCGGCACTGGTCCAGACACTGGCGAACCTCGCGTCCTCCCAGCTGGCCAGGCCATGCAGGACAAGCCGTGCGTACGCCAGCCGGGCCTCCTGCCCGAGGCGTCCGACGACGTCCTGGCCGGGGAGCCGCCAGGCTGGGGTTCCCCGGTATGGCGTCCGGGGGTAGTAGACACCGGGCCAGTAGACGTAGGGCGCCCACTGCTCCTGCACCTCGGCAGACACCTTCGCCATGCGGACCAGCTGCCGAGCGCTGAGCCCCTGGCCTTGCTCTACCCAGCTCGAGGCGTCGGAGGACCTGACCGGGACTAGCCCGTCGGCCACTCCGGCCTCCAGCAGGAACGCCCGCCACTCCTCGGTCTCGCCCCGCTTGGCAAACTCCTCGGGCGCGGCAAGGAGGCGTCCAGCGATCGCCTTGAGGCTCTTCGACACGTCCTGCCCGGTGGCGACCACCGTCGCCAGGTCCTCACCAGCGGACGCGCGGCCCCAGCCCCGGCCGAAGACGGCGCCGCTCGCTCTAATCAGCCGGCCGTCCGCCGACGGTACGTACAGTCCGAGCGAGGAGATCTCCGTCCCGCTCAGCGAACGCCGCGGCTGCCACAGCCGGAAGACGAACCGCAGGGTCTGGAGCCGCAGCCGGAGATCGGTGCTCGCGCTGAGCGCCTGCCGTACGTGATCCAGCAAGCCCTTTGTGTCGTACGGCCGGACGAGCCCCTCTTGCTCGAGGAAGGCGACGGCGGATCGCCCTCGCGTACGCTCGCCGGAGTCCTTCCAGACCAGCCCTGGGTGTAGGGAGAACAACCGCTTGCCGAGCAGGGCGGGGACGGACGGGGCCTCGGTCTGGTTCGCCTCTGTACGCACCGGCTGGAAGAACGCCTCACGGCGGACACCCTGACTGCTCGGCTTGCCCTGTGTACGCGCGCTCGTGCCCGTACCCGCCCTGCCGAGGGGACGGTTGGTGTGCCGCAGTGTGCAGTCCTCCGCGAGCAGCAACTGCCTGCCGTGCAGGACGTGCCCGTCGTCTTCGAAGAGGGCAGCCAGATCCTCGTAGAGCGCGCTCCACTGCTTGGGGGACTCACCGGGCCGGGGTAGAGGAAGGCCCCCGACGATCCGTTCCACGTACTCGGCGAGGATCTCCGGGCCCGGCTCCCACGGGCACGCGAGGGCCTTGCATAGGGTGGCCAGCCGTTTCAGCCGGTCACCGCCGATCCCGGGATCAGCCACCACGATCCCGGCCTCGTGCGCGCGGTGTGCCGTGAGGACGGTCAGGTCGAGGTCCGGCCACAGGACCGCGCTCCGGGGCGGGGCCCAGCTCGTCTCCGGCACGGCGCCGTCCGCGGCGAGGACAGGCACGAGCGGTACGTCGGCGAGTTCGCTCCCGTGCACACGCAGAGCCGCCGCGCGGAGCCGCCCCGCCGAGCCCTTCTCACTCTCCCAGCTCACCAGGTCCACGGCCAGCTGCTGCATGGACGGCTCGGGCACGGTACGCAATACCGCGGCGGCGGCCAGACAGGTCTCGGCGACCGCGTCGAGCAGCAGCACGTTGAGGGGGTTGTCGGAGGGAAGCCCGGTGCGGTCGAACTTGGTGAAGAACGGGGCGTTCACGTGTCCCGGGAACGGCGCGGCCTGGTCCTCACCCATCGGCAGGAAAGTGTAGATCTGCCCGCGCCGCGGTCGGCGCGGGGCGGGCAGCGGGAGTGCGACTTCGACGACGGCGGACCGCTTCCACTCCTGCCATGTGTCGTCGAGGAGCCCAGCACCCACGGCCTCGGCGAGAGTGCTGTTCAGCCGTTCCTTCTCCACGGTGCCCCGCACTACGAGAAAGGTGCCGGACGGCCCCAGGTCCACGGTCGCGCAGGAGACGGGGAATCCGTGCCCGGTGCCGTCCTGTGCAACCGCGAAGCGCTCCTCGGAGCGGGTCAGTTCGTGCCGCTCGAGCGTCTCGTGGCGGTCGTCCAACTCGCCTGCCTCGCCACCGGCGGACCGCCGTTCCAGCGTCAGGCCAGCGAGCCGGTCGAGGAACAGCATCACGGGTACCTTCGCCCCCGCGAGCTCGCGCATCCGCACCCGGACCTCGGCCCGGGCAGCCTCGCTCAGCAAGGGCAGCCGGACGATGGTTACGTACCCCTGGGCGGCGAGCTGCCGACAGGTCGCGGGCACATCGTCCAGCGGCAGGGGCGCTTGGAGCGGCGGATACTTGGCAGCCACCTCGTGGGCGTTGTCCTCACCGGCGAGGAACTCCTCCACGTCGACCTTCTGCGCGAAGCGGAAGCAGTACCCGTCCATTTCCGGGCCGAGCGGGCTGTCCGGGTCTGCGCTGTAGATCTCGGGCGCGTCGCTGATCAGCAAGATGCTGCGGAACCCGACGCCCTTGTTCCCGATGCCCTCACCGACCTCCTTCGCGCTCTGCGCGAGCTCGCAGACCCGCTCGACGTCCCGCCAGGTGAAAGGCGTCCCGCCGTTGGCGACGTACAACGTCCCCCACTCGCCCTCCGCCTCGTCCAGCAGGACGTGGACCCGTCCGTCGCGGCGGTCCCTCGGATGCGCGTCGTAGCCGTTCTGCAGCAACTCGAAGAGCGAGCGGCCGGCGTACTCCCGTGCGCTCGTGTACGACACGGCGTTCACCTGCCGTGCCATGCGCAGGACTTGCTCCGACCGGGCCCCCTCCAGCACGGACCGGCCGTACTCCCGCAGCTGCTCGGCCCGGGCGTTCCTCGCCATGGTTCTCCCCTCACCTCAGCGTGATGAGGACGGTATCCCGCCGCACTGACATCGGGGGGCGCGAGGACCACCGTGTGGAGGGCTGCTGTGACTGGTCGAGATAGATGACGCCTGGTCGCGGAGACTGACACCGACTCGTCGTCGGCGCGACTGTCGAGGTGCTTCAAGCTGCTGACCGGCAGAACTGCCAACGTGCCGGTGACAGGTGGGCCGAACAGCATGAGCAGGTGCCAACAACGACGACCAAACGGTACCAACTACCGCGACCAGAGCGGAGCATCGCGCCTGGTCGTCAGGCTCCGCCGGTGACAACTATCTCGACCAGTCACAGCTGCTCGGAGCTGAGCTTGACGTTTTGATCCGCCGTCGAACGGGCTCGAATTTGTTCAGGGTTTCCCCTGTTCACGGCGTGTCGGTGAGGCCGGGGCCTGACCCTGCGAGGAGAGGCTGGCGCGGCGCGTGGAGGCCACCTCGTGGAACGGGTTGAGCACGGGGTTCAACGGGATGCGTTCGCATCGGTGTGCATTCCGGACCGAGTTGTACTCCTGCCTACTTTCGCGCGGCGATGCCCTGTTCGAACTGTGCGACGCGTTGCTGTGCACGGACGACCTGGTCCGCACGCTCGGGGACCTGGCCCTCGCCCCCGAGCACCGGCGTGGACACGTGCCCTCTACTCCGGGCTGAACCAGGGCCGGATCGATGTCGCTCGGCTGCGTCGGGCTCTGGTCGGGGTGCCGTTGCCGCGGGCAGCTGACGGCCGCCTGCCACACCTTCGGCCGGTGCCTAGCTAGCCACGGAGAGCACGTCTGCTGGCCTACCTGAGTGTGCTGGTTCAGCTTCGCCGTGCCGCGTCCGCTTTCCGCACCATCTTCGCCGCGTGGTCAGCCGAGTCGGCCAAGTTCCGGAGTGCGCGGGAGACCCGGCTGAGGAACTCCACAACGTGGTCGGTGAGGGTGTCCTGCTTGGTGCTGGTGCTGGTGCTGGTGCGGAAGGTGGTGCTCTGGGCCACGGTCGGCTCCTCGGGAAAGGGGTGCTGGGTGTGCTGCGCCCACTGTGGCACCGGGGACTGACATGTCGGGCGGAAACACGACACCCCTCACCCGAACCGGGCAGGGGGTTTTCGCACCAGGTGACGCAGCGAGGGGCAGTCAGCGGTGATCGATAGATCACGCCTCATGCTTCCTGCGGCACGAGAAGTGCTCGGGCAGCCCTTCGGGTCCTGGAAGGCTTGCGGGCTGACCGCAGCCGAAGCGGCAGAGCGGGATCGCTTGACCCGACGCGTCGACCGGAACCCTGGCGGCCTCGGTTTCCCAGGGGCGGGACTCAAGGACGATCGCGCGGCTGCCACGTCTCTGCTTCGGTTCAGCCCGCACCTCCGAAGCTGGACGGTCCTCGGTGCACCTGTCGCGCCGGTCCCCTTGTCGTACGGATGGCTGGCGCTCCTTGCCGTCCAGGACAGGCCCGTTCGCCTCAAGGTACTGCTGCCACTGCTGCGCGGGGAGCCAACCGTGGTGGCCGCCCCGCTGGAACGGGATCCGCTCACCGGCCGCAGCTTCCACGATGAACCGGGTAAGGGTCAAACCGCCTTCCCCTGTGAAAGTGCTCGACTGATGGGCGGGCACGAGGACGCGATGCCAGCCCCCGCAGTACCCGGCGTCGGTGGGGTTCTCCGGGTCGTACGGCTTCTCCGGGCACCGGGTGAGCGCGCCGTTTTGGCTGCACTGGCCCTCCTCCAGGACGAAGTTGCCGTCCTGGACCGCGATGGGGTTTCTGCACGCGGATGACGGAGGCCGGCAGGTTGGGCGTGCGGACGTAAGGGACGGTGCCGATGCCTGCGTGGTCGGGGTCGGCGAAGTCCCAGACCGACTGAACACCGCCGCAGCGCCGGAACCCCTCCCGTGCACGCATTCCGCGGGCTGTCTGGGCGCTCAGCTGAGGCTCGTAGCCCAGGACGATGCCGTTGGCGCCGTTGATGCGTACATCGAGGCGCGCGTGCCCGTCGGCGGTCTGCGACTCGATGTCGGCGTGGAAGCCGTGATCTTCGGAGTCCTTCGCGACGCGCTCCTTGCGGGCGAGGTGCTCGTCGGACTCGTGGCTGATGGGCTTCTCCCCGGGTTTCCGGTAGTGGGAGGCAAGCCATACGCCGTCACGCTGGACGAGGTACATGGGGACGCGCCGGCCGCGGAGGTCCCGGCAGTCGGGGCAGATGAGCCCGCGCTTTTCGACGGGGACACGTCCTCGCATGCGCAGGAGCACGTTCAGGAGGTCTTGGCCTTGCGGGACGCCGAGGTCGGCGCGGTCCAGGTCGAGGTTGCGGCCTGCCGGTTCGTAGTAGACGGGGTTACGGAAGAGGTCTTCGTCGCTGTCGATCTGAAGGTCGTCGTCCATTGGTTCTCCCCGCAGCCGCCACGAGTAGGACTCACAACGCTACGGGGAGGGTCTGACAATCGGGGCTGAACTGCGGAAACAGGGCGCACTGAGAGACACAGGGGGCAGTGGGCCTACAGCGGGTCAGGTCCGCGCAGCTCGCAGCGCTTCCTCCGGATCTTCTTCGCTCGTAGCTCCTGTGCGGTGAACGGGGAGGGAAGACCAGCCAGCAGTTTCACCTAGGTGCGGGACAGACTGAAACCGAGGTGTTCGCGGCGCACCGAGCCATCCCGTGCGCGCGAACCCCTCGGATTCTGTTTCTGAGCTAGAAGGCCGCTGTCCGGTCTTCGCTGCGCGGGTCGCTCACCTGATGCTCCGTGTAGATGCCCGAGCGCGCCTCACGACGCCAGGAACGCCCGTAGGTCACTGCGTCGGCGGCGGCCTCGGAACTGTCGTCGAGGTTCACGACGGCTACCGATGGCGAACCGTCCGCGCGGCACCGCGCAAGCCAGTCACCGTTGGGAGCGACGATTCCGGACGGTGCGCTGTGCTGTGAGGGTACTGACAAGCTGACCCAGTAGCTGTTGACCGTGGCGTGACCTTGGGCTTGGGCAGCGGTGTTCCCCAGGGTGCCGCTTGTAGAGAACAGGACGCAGCCGACATCCAGCTTCTCGTATTCTGCGAACAACTCCGGGTAGTGGATCTCCATGCCGAGCAGGCAGCCGAAGCGCACACCGTCGACCTCGAAGGTCACCGGTGAGACGCCCGGCGAGTACATGTACGAGACCTTCGTCTTCGACAGCAGGCGCTCGTCATAACGCGTGACGACCTCGCCGCCGTCGGAGATGACATAGAGGCTGTTGTGCGGACGGTTCGGGCCGCTCAAGCGGTGCACCGATGCGATCACCGTCCACAACCGCAACTCGCGGGCCAGCTCGGCGATCGCAGCCAACTCCGATTGGAGCACCGGCCACTGGCACCGATCCCAGTCCGCCGGGCCGACCGCGTCCGGGCCGTCGACGGACATGACGAACTTGCTGGGAAAGCAGATCGCGCCTTCCGGAAAGTGCACGATCCTCGCTCCCTGAGCGCTGGCCTCGCGCATCAGAGCACGGACCTCACGCCCGCTTTCGCGCAGCGCGTCAACGTCTCGGGGGTCATCGCGTACGGGGGTCTGCGCTACGGCAAGCCGCACGCTCTTGGGATTCCTTGCTTCCGACATGACGTCTCCTGATGGAGTCGGAAGGAAGTGCCGGAGGGCGGACGTGTAGGACTCGCCGGTCTTGGCGGCGCGGGCACGCACCTGGTGCTTGAAGTTCCTACGGGCTGTCATCGCGGCCTTCCACGCCTTGAGCGACGGCTCCCCAGCAACCTCGCCCGAGGCGATCGGGCTGCAACAACGACCTGAGACGCTGGTCCCTTTGCCTCCGATAGGAGACCGTGCTGGGGACGGTCACGGGAGGTTCGGCGTAGGCCACGCAGTCGGCCATCATGCCGTCAGTCGCAGACTCCGTCAACATCCTTCAACACGCCCAGCGCACCGTCGAATGGCCGACTGCTGGAGAGAAACACCTCAGTTCAACACGCTGAACTTGACAGAGGAATTGTCGGTGACAGCCGGGCAACGTCGCGGTGAGCGTGGTGAACCGGCGCCATCGGACCGGATGGGTGTCGTACTGGACGATGCCAACAGCCCGGGGCCAGGGCCTCGCATCACGGGCCTGCCGGTCGCTGACTCGTTGGGCCTTCGACGAAGTTGACCTGTTCCGGCTGGAGTTGTGCCATCGGGCCAACAACCTTCACCAGGGAGCGGTCATTGAAGGAATCGGCGAACTGACACAAGGAATACGCAATAGAGCAGGCGCTTAGAAGGCGCCTGCTCTGTTCTCTGACGTCGACAGCAAGGCGAGCGCGCCGGTAGCGGCGCTCCTGCGTGATGCTGGGGTGTTCTGATTCGCCGACGGCAGACACATTGAGGGCGCGACGGACTGGAATGACGCGGCGAAGCAAGCAAACCTAGAGCGGTCCGGAACAGCGCGGCTACGCCCTGCTGTTCCGCATACACCTGGATGCCGTGAGCGCCGTGTCGGGCGAAACATAGCCGACGATCGCCGGTTAGCCAAACCGGCGATTCCGCAGACCATTGAACCTGTCGCGCTGACCCCCGCGTGACGCATTCCGTTGTTTCCCCGAGGAGTTCAGAGCTATGTATGTCGAGGTCATGGACGAGGAATGGTTGTATTCCGAGGAGCAGGTTCGATCGCTGCTCGAGTGGATGCGCGGGCATGCGGGTGCCAATCGCTCGGTGCACCCGTTCATGCGCATCGTGGCCGAGCAGGCTCTGCGACCGGGTGAGGCTCGCGCCCTGCGAGTGAGTGACGTGGTGCTCCCGGAGGGCGACCTGGGTAAGTTGACAGTCCGTCACAAAGGCGTTGCGAGGGAAATTCCTCTCCAGCCGCAGGCCGTGGAGTTCCTGCGTGGGTGGATCAGCGAGGCTGGTCTACGGGAGGACGACCTGCTGTTTCCCGGTAGGCGAGGTGGGGCGCTTTCGGGATCCGTGTGCAAGAGGGTCTGGGAGCAGGCCCAAGAGGCCGTTCTGCCGCGGGACGAGCTGTACTGGTGGCGTCTGGGGGAGCCGATCTCGATTCTCCGTGAGTCCTGCCTGGTGAAATGGCTGAGGATGGGCATCTCGTCCTTCACGGTTGCCGAGTGGGCCGGTGTCACCCCGAACTGGCTGGGGCTGCGTTATCAGCACTGCTTCCGCACGGAGAAGGTCGAAATCGACTGGGACCGCCTGGCCGAGGTCTTGGCTCTTCCGGACGTGTCCGGGTCGTGATTCTTGCCCCGCGCTCTGGCTCACAGCCAGAGCGCGGGCGCTACCTGGTCATCCTCCCCCGCACCGGTGGTCCTCGCCCGGCGAAGCCGCACGTGATCGGCTCCTCGCGCGGAGATTTTCCATGACGTGATCCCACTGCCTGACAGGGCCGGTTGACCGCCATGGATCGGCCGATACCCCGGTGTTGACTCGCCGGACCCCCAGTCCATCCCCACCCCAAGGTTCTCCTCCATGCCTGCACGCCTGCTGTCCATTCCTGCCGTCGCCGCCGCCCTGGACGTCGACCGCCGCACCGTCTACCGCTTCATCGCTGCCGGCGACCTGCCTGTCGTCGACCTCCGTACCGGACCAGGCCGGTCCCGTGTACGGGTCCCCGCGGACGGCCTCGATGAGTTCATCAGCCGCCGCGCCGTCGTCTCGCCGGCCGCCCGCCGCTGACCTGGGTCATCCCGGCCTCGTCATCGTTGAACAAGGAGTAGTGCCTCGTACATCCGCAAGTTGAAGTCCGGCAAATGGCAGGCGACCGTACGCAACCGGATCGGAGACCGGTTCAGCGAGTCGTTCCCCCTCAAGGCGCAGGCGCGCGCCTGGGGCATCGAGATGGAGACCCAGTTCGCCCGCGGAGGCATGCGCGACCCGCGGGCCGGTGAGATGTCGTTCCGCGAGTGGCACGACCGGTGGTGGAACGCCCGAATCGTCGAGCCCCACACCCTGCGAGGAGATGCCTCCAACATCAAGAACCACGTCATGCCCTACTGGGCGGACTGGGAGATGCGGGCCATCACCCGCATGGACGTCCAGAGCTGGATCCGGACCCTGGTCGAGAAGGGGGCGGGGGCCGCTGCGGTCAAGCGGGCCTACAACCTGACCTCCTCTATGATGCGCGCGGCCGTCGACGACGATGTCCTGGCGGTGACCCCGTGCCGCAGCATCGACTTGCCCCAGATCGCGGTCAAGCCGCCGCAGTGGTTCACGCTTGACCAGGCTCAGAGCGTCCTGGACGAACTTCCCGCCGCGTGGCGGACGATGTGCCTGCTCGGCTTCTACACCGGACTGCGCTGGGGAGAACTCTCCGGCCTCCACCGCCACCGCATCGACCAGCGCCGCTCGCGCTTGTTCGTGGTGGAGGTCAACTCCAAGAGCGGCATCAAGGAGTATCCCAAGAGCTCCAAGAGCCGTAGAGAGGTCCCGCTCCCGCCTCACGTCCTGGAGGCCGTCGAACGCCACATCCACCGGCTCGACCGGGGATGCCGTGGTGTTCACCACCGTCACCAAGGGCCGTGCCGGACGGCTCCTCGCCGACAGCAACTGGCGTCGGCAGACCTGGTGGCCCACCGTCGAGGCCGCCCACTACTTCGACACCGACGGCGAGCAGCAACTCGTCCCGCACTACCCGCCGCACTCCATGCGCCACACGTGTGCCTCGTGGCTGGTCCAGAAGGGAGTCTCGCTCTACGAGGTCCAGCACCTCCTCGGCCACGAGAGCTTCCAGACCACCCAGCGCTACGCTCACCTTCAACCGGACGCGCACAAGGCCGTCCTCGGAGCCTGGGAACGTCTCGACGTTCCGCTGTCCATCGCCGCTTGAACGTTCCCCCGCCCTGTCCTGACGGACAGGGCGGGGTCGTTTGTGGGTCACAGATGCTGTTTGGCTGGATCTTCCTCAGGAAGGATCCAGCGATCCTGGGCGTCGAACGGCCAGGGGTACGTGTGCAGGTCGCCCTTCAACAGTTCGCGAAGAGCCTCACGACTGGCTGGGGGATCCGGCGGAGTTCGCAGTGTCGAGCCAAGCGGGTCGGACCGCGCCGCGTAGCCTTCGGCCCACTCCAGCCATTTCACCTCGTCCGCCGGAATCGGTGCGTCGCCGACTCGTGCCTGGGCAGCGCGGCAGAAGGAGCGGATCTCCAGAGCCTGCTGCCATGCCCTCACTTGCTCGGTCAGGACCTTCGCCCGGTGCCGCTCGACCTGCTGTTCGCGTGCCCGCGCAATGGCTGCGTACCAGCAGCGCCGTTGCTCGGACTCGCGGAGTTCCTTCTCCCGCTGTTTGCGCTCGGCTTCTGCCGCCAGGTGCTCGAGCTTTTGCAGGAGGCGCCCCAGCCGGGACTCCAGGGTCCATCGGGCGCCATCGCTGTACGAGTACGCATGCTCGTAGCGGCTTCCGGGCGGTGCGCCGATCGCCAGACGCCCGTCGAACTTCTCGTCGTACGTGGGTGGCTGCGTCCAGGGACTGTGCTGCTGTCGGCGGATCTCCTGGGGAGTCGGTTCGTGCGGGACCTTGGTCGTCCGCTCCGTGAGGCCGAGGGGGAAGCCCCGACCCTGGATGACGACGGCCAGCGAATGTACAGCCTTCCCGTGGTCGAGATCGGTCCGGGTTTCCACAGCATGGCCACGGCTCTCGGCTTCTGTCAGGAGCGCGTGCATGATGCGCAGAGCGCGGTCGACCAGCGGACGTGACAGGTACAGAGGGATGACCTCGGGCTTGCCCCGGGTGTCGACCACGGTCTGGGACCTGCCGAGCGCCTTGCGCGTCGCGCGGACCAGAGGGTGAGGGCGGCCCACGCTCCCGGGTACGTCGACGACCGGCACCGGGGGAGACTGGGCCGCCTTTTCGGCTTCCTCGTCGACCAGCGCGAAGACGCAGTGGCCTCGCTGCCGACCGGACCAGCGCAGCTTGTGCCCTTCCGGCACGTGACCGTGGTGCAGCGCGTCGTAGTAGGCAGCCCGCCACCGCCCCCTCGTCTGAGTAGCGGGATCAGAGACTGTGATCTTCCCCGAGGCGGAGCGCAGCCGGGAGATCAGCTCGGCTCCGTCGGCAGGCGCGCGAGCTGCTTCGTCTGCGTCGTCTTCCAGTCGCTTCTCTGCTGCCTGTATCTCGCAAGGGTGTTTGCCGTGCTTGAGGTAGTAGCGGCCGTCCGCCGTGACGACCGCGAGGCGTAACCCGCTGCTGCGCCACTTTCTCTTGATCAATCCGCGCTTCTCAAGCGCCGCAGCCGTATGGATGGCTTTTGGCGGGAGAACCACGGCCTCAGAAGCAGCCGCGATCTCTCGCAGCATCGCGGCTTGCTGCTCCGACAACGTGTACTTCACGGCCCAGGACTCCGCTCGGCTCACTGCAGGGAGGAGCATCACGATAGGCAGCAGAGGCGGGGCGCTGCCGGGTTTCATAGCCCGCCGGGGTGACTAGAGCCGTGTGAGGGTCCGGACGTTATCAGTCGATGTCCGGATCATCGGCCTCTTCCAAGAGCCGGGTCGCGAGGTCATCGGCCCATTCCACCGCCCAAGCGCGAAGCGCGGTTATGGTGGCGTCGTCCAGGCCGTAGGCGGCGAAGGCTTCGTCGTCGGTCCACTCGGCGCCCGTGAGGTTCGACTGCAGATCCTCGCGCTCGAATCGTCCGCGGGCGTGGCGGCGGCCGAATTCCTCAAGTTCGGCATTGGTCCAGCGGCGGGAGGCTGCGAACACGTCGATCAGGTCGCGGGGCGCTCCGCGGTCGGCGAGGGCGCGGACCTTGGTCCCGATCACGTCCTCCTCTGCGAGGACAGGCCCGTACGGGGTCTGGGCGACCGGCCGCCAGAAGATCTCCTTGAGGATGTCGACTTCGCATTCCTGCCCGGTGGCCGGGTCGGTCACGGTGAAGCGGGCGGACAGCGGGGCGGTCTCCAGCGCGTGCACCTTCCAGCCACGGGATTCCAGGCCGGCCCGGAGCGTGGCGGCGATATCGGCCATGGGCGCCGGGTTCTCGGTGGCGACGTCGAGGTCCTGGCTGGGGCGGTTCACGAGGTGGTGCGCCCGCACGGCGTATCCGCCGGTGAGGACCAGGGGATACGGGGAGCCAAGCGCGATCACATCCGCCAGGAGCCGTGTATGCAGCTCCGGCATGTCCGTCACGCGGCTGCCCGGGTGCGGGAGGCGAGCTGGGGGAAGGCGTCTTCCCATACGGTGCGCACGGTGCGTCCGACGAGGGTGCGCAACACCGGCCAGAGCTGGAGGAGTAGGTCCTGGTTGAGGTAGTGGGGTAGGTCGTCCTGTAGGCCCTCGTGCAGGACGGTGCGGTACAGGCCCATGCGCTGGCGGGGCTTGCTCATGTCGTACGAGGTCATCCCCGACCAAGCCATGTGCAGCGGCAGATCCACGATCCCCTGGGTCGGGCCGTCCAACTCGTCCAGTGACTCCGGCAAACGTCGCCGGAATTTCTCCCGGTACAGCGCGAGGTCCTCGGCGACCGCGCCCGAGACGACCCTCGGGGTGGGTGCGGGGTGCTGTGGGCTGGAGGGCATGACTCCATTATGGCGGCCGGAGACGTTGCGAGGGTCATGATGTGCGAGCCGACGTCCGGAGCGAGCGGGGGCGGATCCCTGGGTGAGCTGGTTGCCGCAGTCTGCTCAGCCCTGAGCAGGACGGACTCTCGGCCTTGACGCTCGTATGACGCTCACGCTCTGCCGGTGAGGCCGGATTCCGCCCGTCAAGTCAGATGAACGGCGCAGAGGGAAAGAGGCCAGCCCCCGACGCCCGTCTCCGACTAGGCTCGTGGCAGGAGCACGGGGACGCGCATGAGGGGGACCATGAGCCGGGTTGTCGTGGTGCACGGGGTGGGGCGGCAACTTGACACCGCCGAGACCCTTTTGGCGGAAGTTGAGCCAGCGCTGCGCGGTGGGGTCGGACTCGCCCTGCGCCGAGACCCCACGCTCGGGCGGTTGACGGACGACGACATCGCTTGCGCCGGATATGGGGACCTCTACCGGCAGGCCGGCACGCGCGGCGAGCCGTACTACCGGGCGGAGGACGTGGAGCCAGGGTTCGAGGCCGAGTTGCTGGAGACCTGGTGGCGAGAGGCGGCTCGGCTGGACCCTCGTATACCTGGACCGGACACTGTAGGGCCGGACGGTACGGGCTCCGGTCCCGCTGCCCGTGGCGCCGTCGGCCGTCTTGCCGGCCGCCCCCTGTCTGTGGACCGGGTTCGCCGCGCCCTGCACGCTCTCACCCGTACTCGATTCTTCGGTGCCGTCTCCGATCGGCTACTTATCTCGGACCTCAAGCAGGTGCGTCGCTACTTCACGGAGCCCAAGCTGCGTGAAGCCGTACGGGCTCGGGCTGCGGAGCTGATCACCCCAGACACCCGGGTGGTCGTGGGTCACTCGCTGGGCTCGGTTGTTGCCTACGAGGTGCTGTGCGCGCTCCGGCCGGAGCGGCCGCCGCTGACCCTGGTCACACTCGGCTCCCCGCTGGGTCTGGCCGGGCTGGTCTTCGACCGCCTACAGCCCGCACCGCAGCAGGACAGTACGGGGGTCTGGCCAGCCCCAGTCAAGCAATGGACCAACCTGGCCGACAGCGGTGACGTGGTCGCGCTCGTCCGAGAACTGGCGCCCCGGTTCGGACCGGAGGTCCTTGACCTGCTCGTGGACAACGGCTCCGAGATGCACAGCATGCGCGCCTACCTGACGGCGGTGGAGACCGGGACGGCGATCGCCATGGGGCTGACTCGGTGACGCAAGGCCCGATGGCTGGTGCTCCTGCAGCAGGCGCACCGAACGGCCCGGCTGCCGACGGGCTCAACCGGTATGTTTTCGCCTTCGGCACCGGCACGTTCATCGCCGATCCGCTATTGGAGGACCTGCCCGGCGTGGCCGAGGACCTGCGGCGGGTCATGGCTCTCTTCTCCTCCCTCGGATACGTGGAGATCCTCCCGGAGCTCGCCCGTGCACCCGATGCCCAGCAGGTGCGCGCCGGTCTGGAGGACTGGCTCAAGGCGGACGAGCGCAGCAAGGAGGACGTGCTCGTCGTGTACTACGCGGGGCATGGCCTGCGCGATGACCGCCACCACCGGCTCACCTGCCGCAACAGCCGTCGCAACCGCGTGAGCACCACCCTCGCCTCCCGCGAACTCGCGGACTTGCTGGCCGACGCCCAGGTCGGGCACGTTCTGCTGCTGCTCGACACCTGTTACGCCGAACTGGGCGCGGCCGAGATCGTGAACGTCACCGGCCAGCTGGTGGACTATCGGCCCCCGGGGGCCGACGGGCTGTGGCTGGTGGCCTCGGCCCGCTCCCGTGAGCTCGCGTACGACCATGCTTTCGTGACCGCTCTGGAGGCCGCGGTGCGCGCGGGCACGGCCGGGATGCGGCAGCGGTACCTGGATATCCCAACGGTGATCGACCAGGTCAACGACCATTTCCGGGGACACCGTCCGGACCAGTGCGCCAGCTATCACGCGGTATCCGGCCGGGCGGTCCCGCCGTTCTTGCCCAACCCGAAGTACCGGCCCGGCCTGCCCGACGAGGCGATGGACGTGGAGTCGCAGCGGGAGTGGACCGCGCATTTCGGTCCGCGGGGCCGGGGTGTGGAGTACGCGAGCGAGCCGGGTGACTGGTTCACCGGGCGCCTGCAAGCCCTGGCCACGCTGGCGGGCTGGCTGCGCGATCCCGTCCACGATGCCCGGGCGCGGGTGGTGACAGGAGATCCGGGGTCCGGCAAGTCGGCCGTCCTCGGTCGGCTGCTCACGCTGGCCCGCCCGGACCACCCGGAGGCGCCTGCACATCTGCTGCCGCCACCCGCTTCGGTCACGGTCTCCGTGCACGCACATGGCACCACCCTGGAAGGGCTCACCGCCCGGCTTGCCGCCGCGCTGGATGTGGAGGCGGACAGTCCGCCGGAACTGCTGGCCCGGCTTGCCGAGTACGAGGGTCCCCAGCGGACCGTGCTGATCGATGCGCTGGAGGAGGCGGGTACGGCCGTCGGCGGGCGGGAACCGCAGCGCATCGCCCGTGAGCTGCTCCGGCCGATGTCCGTTCTGCACAACCTGCGCCTGCTGATCGGCACCCGGCGGACGATGATCCCCGAACTGGGCCGGGCCGTCGAGGTCGTCGACCTGGACACCGACGCGTACGCCGGCCGCGACGACATCGAGCACTACGCGCGGCGCACGCTGGCCGGGATGCCCGGCGGGTTGACGGTGGCGGACCGGGAGACCGTGGCCGCCGCGGTGGCCCGGCGGGCGGGCCGCTCCTTTCTGGTCGCCCGGATGACGGTACGGGCCCTGCTGCACGGGGACCTGACCCCCGACCTGTCCCGTCCGGGTTGGGAGGAGGAGCTGCCCTCGGAAGTCGGGCAGGCATTCGACGCCTATCTGGCCCGGTACGGTGAGGATGAGGAGCGGGTACGGCGACTGCTGCGGCCCCTGGCGTACGCGGAGGGCTCCGGTCTGCCGTGGGATTCGCTGTGGGCTCCGCTGGCGGCGGCTCTGTCGGGCGAGAAGTGCACCAATGACGACGTGGACTGGCTGTGGCGGCAGGCGGGTGCGTACGTGGTGGAGGTGCCGGCCGGTGAGGACCGGTCGGTGTTCCGGCTGTATCACGAGGCGCTGGCCGAGCACTTGCGCGATCCGCGACGCAGCCGCGAAGACCAACGCCGGATGACGGCTGAGCTGATCGCCTCGGTGCCGCCGCGGGCCGACGGTGACGGCCCGGACTGGGAGCGCGCACATCCGTACGTCCATGCCCACTTGGCGGGCCACGCAGCGGCCTCGGGGGACCTCGAACACCTCCTGCAGGACCCGTGGTTTCTAGTGCATGCGGAACCGGACGGGTTGCTGGCCGCGATGGACGGTGTACGGAGCGGAGAGGCGAAGCACGTACGCACGATGTACCGAACCTCGGCCCACCTCTACCGCGATCTGTGTGTACACGAACGGGCCCAGGTGCTGGCCGTGGACGCGGCCCGGTACCGGCTGGAGGAACACCGGAGAAGGCTGGGGCGGAGGCTGGAGTGGGCGCCGCGGTGGGCGACTGGGTCCCAGACAAGCACCCTGTTCCGGGGAGAGCTGAGTTCGACGTCCGGCGAATCGCTGGTCGCGGCGGAGCTGAAGGGAATGCCGGTCGTGCTCAGCGCACAGAGAGGGGGGCCGGTGCAGATCTGGGATCCGGCGCAGCAGAGCTGTGTGGCCACCCTGGACGGGCACACCCGCACCGTAACGGCGATGGACTGCATCGAGGTGGATGGCGCCACGCTCGCCGTGACCGCATCCGACGACGGAACCGTGCGCGTCTGGGACCTCGCACGCACCACCGAACTGCGGAGGTTCGTGGTCCAGAGCGAGGCCGAGATCGCCCGCAAGGCCGACGAGCGGCAGGTACAGACCGCTGTGGCGGGTCTGGTCTGCACCTGGCTTCACGACGAGGTGCTGATCGTCGGCTGTGCCCCGGACGGCTCGGCGTGGACCCGGGAGTTGATGTCCGGCGAGGTCAGACGAACCCTTCCGGCGTCGTCCGGGGCAAGCAGTTACCGCCTCTCGGTCCTCTGCCTGGAGACGCAGGGGATGGCCACCGCCCTTGTCGGCTCGCCGTCCGGCCCGCTGCGGCGGTGGAACCTCGAGACCGGGGAGTCGGACCACCTCCGCGACTCCGAGGATTGCGAGGCGGTGGCGAGCGTCGCCCAGGGTGGCCGCGAGTTCGTGTCCCTCGGCTCCCGCCAGGGGGATCTTCAGTTCCGTGACCCGGCAACGGACGCCGTCGTCTCTTCCTGCCGCGTCGGGTCGGGCTGGATCTCGGCCATCGCGTTCACCGAACTCGAAGGCCGCGCGGTCACGGTGGTGGGCTACGGGGACGGCTCCATGGAGCTGAGGGAACGGCCGAGTGGCCTGCTGCTCGCACGGCTGAACGGCAATGCGGACTGGGTCCATACCATCGTGATAACGAGTGTGGACGGTCTACCGGTGGCTGCCAGCTCCGGCAGCGGCGGATCCATCCGACTGTGGAGCCTGGAGGAGCAAGCCGAGGCGGTCGAGGCTCCGGCTCATTCCAGTCGGGTGCGGGCGGTCGTGTGCACTGTGCTGGACGGAGCCGCTGTCGCGGTGTCAGCGAGCCATGACCACACGGCACGGGTATGGGACGTGGCGTCCGGAAGGGCGCTGCAGTGCCTCGAAGGACATACCGATTGGTTGGAAAGGGTGGCCTGTACAACGGTCTCCGGCGCACCGGTCGCCGTGACCAGCGGCGAGGACGGCACCGTACGAGTGTGGAATCTCGCGGACGGGTCGGAGACCGGAAGAGTTGAGGCAAATCACTCGGATTTGCAATTGCTGGCCTGCGGGCACCTCGAAGGTGGTCCGATCGCCTTGCTCGCGCAGAAAGGCTTCGACAGGGCCCGGACTGGCATCTGGAACCTGGAAACCCTGCAGATCAGCGGGGCTTTTGAGGCCGCCTCCCACCACCCTGTCTCGGCCTGGGCTCTCGTGGACGGACGACCTCTGGTCGTGATCGCGGAGAACGATCTGTTCGGGCGAGCCGAGCGCCAGGCAGGGGTCTGGGATCTGAGCGACTGGACGCGGGTGGGCGACTTGAAGGGCCTGACCGATCAGATCAACGCCCTGGTCTGCGGCACCGACGGACGCGACCCAGTGGTCTTGGTGGCCACTGCCAAGAACGGCGCCCAGGTGTGGGATCTGCGGACCCGGCAGCTGCGTCACCGGCTCGGTGACGGCTGGGTGTCCGATGTGGAGCTGGGCCTGCTGGATGGGGTGCCGGTGGCCGTCACCGCCAACCGCTACACCGTGGTTGTCTGGGACCTCGGCAACGGCACGCCCCTTCATGAGACCCGAATGCCCCTCGCTCCCGATGCGATCGCCTTTGCCCCCGGCGGCGAGCTCGTCGTCGGCGCCGGATACGAAGTGATCGTCCTGGAGCGCTGAAGCGCATGGGAGGTCAGCCTGCGGGCTGCGTCAGCCCGGACGTCAGGGCCGACGGCAGCGCACAGCTCGCGATGCGCAGGGCCGTCATCCGGCAATGGCCAGCGAGGCGTGCTGGTAGCGGTCGGGGATACAGGCATTGACCAGCTCCAGCGCCGTGACCGGCGCAGAAGTCGACTCCTGCGGCGTTACGCCTCGGGGCGATGCCGCGCCGGACCTGGTCCCCCAAGCCTGGGAGCGGTTCGACCTGCCCCGTGCCGCTGACCGCAGGCGCGCAGGCGTCAGGGCCGAGCCTGCAGGGAGTATCAAGGAACAGGTAGGCGTTGACGCTCGTTTGACGCTCCGGGCCTTGGTACGCACTTCCAGACGCTCACCAAGTGGCCTATGAGCTGCAGCTTTCATTGAATGGGCTTATGTGGACGCGTTTCCGATGACGCATCATGTGGAGTGCGTCGCGATCCTTGAGCCTGCGGCAAAGGGCGCCTGACCTGCAGGTTCGGGTGGTGTGCGCTGTGGGCGTTACGGGCGATATCGAGCTGGCTGCCGCGGTCGACGAGGTCCACGTCGGCCTTGGGGACGGCGTCACCCGGGTGCAGCGTAAGCGGTACTGGGCCTATCAGCGGCTGCGGAACTTCGCCTGTCTCATGCCGCCGCACCCCGCTCTACGTGCTGGAAAACTGGCGTCTGCCCGGCGAACCCGACGCGGCCTGGCTGTCCGAACAGCCCAGCCGCATGCTCAACGCGCGCCTCGCGGTGGTCGGCTTCACCGGCAGGGAGCGGGAACTTGTGGAGTTGCGGGACTGGTGCGGGTCACGGCCGGCCCGCGCCGCCCGCTGGCTCCACGCACCCGGAGGGCAGGGCAAGACCCGCCTGGCACAGGAGCCGGCACGCGACCGGGCCGCGGCCGGCTGGAGGGTGGTCACCGCGACCGAGGGCCCCGGCGGTGTTCTGCCGCCCCCCGGCAGCCAGGACCTCCGCACGGCCGGCTCCGCCGGCCTGCTCCTCCTGGTCGACTACGCCGACCGCTGGCCCCTCGCCTCGCTCACCTGGCTGTTCAGCAACGCCCTGCTGCACCGGACCGATATCCCCGTACGTGTATTGATGCTGGGGCGGACCGCGGACCTCTGGCCCGCCCTGCGGGCCTCGCCGGCCAACAGCCAGGTCTCGGCATCGTCCCAGGCCCTGCCGCCGCTGGACGCCGACGGGCCCGGCGCGCACCACGATGTTCCGCGCCGCCCGGGACGCCTTCGCCGACCGGTACGGCATCGATCCGCCCTCAACGCGCGTCGACCTGACAGACGATGCGTTCGCTCTCACGCTGGCCGTGCATAGGGCGGCGCTGGTCGCGGTGGACGCGGACGCGTGCGGCCTGGATGCCCCACCCCGAGGCCCGGGCCCCGTCAGTTTCGAAGGGCTCACCGCCTACCTCCTCGACCGTGAGCAGCTCAACTGGGCTCGCATGCACACCGGCAGGAGACACGGGCGCATCGGCACCCGGCCGACGGTGATGAACCGCGCCGTGTACACCGCGTCGCTGGTCGGGGCCCAGCCGGTCGCCGAGGGGACCATGCTCGTGGACGCCCTGGAGTTCGGGCACCCCACCGCCGGCGTGCTCGCCGACCATGCGGTGTGCTACCCGCCACCTGACACCGCGGCGGGGAAGGTCCGTACTCGAACCGCTCTACCCGGACCGCCTGGCCGAGGACTTCCTCGCCTTCACCCTGCCGGGCCACACCGCCGACTACCCCGCGCAGCGATGGGCCTCCGGCACGGCCACCGAGGCGGTGCTCCGGGCCCGGCGGCCAGGCCGGGCGCTCACCACGCTCGCCGCCGCGGCAGCCCGGTGGCCGCACGTCGGGCGGGACCTGCTCTACCCGCTGCCGCGCGCCGACTCCGCCCGCGCGGTGGCCGCCGGCAACGCCTTCCTCGTGGCGCTGGCCCAGCTCCCCGATGCCGCACCGGAGTTGCTGCTGACGGTCGCGGCCCACATCCCCGACCCGGTGCCCGACGACCTGGTCACCGGCCGGGCTCTGCTCCGCGTACGGCTGCTGGAGCACCGGCTCGCGCTGGCCGGCGAGGACCGCGCCGAGCAGGCCCGCATCCTCGTCCCCCACGGCAGCGACCTTCAGTCGCTGGGCTGTGACGAGGAGGCCGCCGAGGCAGGACGGCAGGCCGTGGGCATGTTCGAGGGCCTTGCTGCCGCTGACCCGTACTCCTACGAGGCGGACGTCGCCCGGTCCCTGACCAACTACGCCAACCAGCTCTCCGACCTCGGCCGGGACGACGAGGCGCTCGCGGCGCAGCAGCGGGTGGTGGCCATCTTCCGCCGCCTCGCGGAGGCCGACCCTGAGCAGTACGGCCTTGACGTGGCCACCGCCCTGGCCAACCACGCCCTGCAGCTGGAATCCGCCCACCGCTGGGAGGAAGCGGACCGGGCCAGTCAGGAGGCGATCGCTCGCTACCGCGACTGGATGCGGACCGACCCGCGGGCCAGAGCCGGTCTCGCGATCGCCCTGACGAACACGTCGGCGCTGACCCTGCGCGGCGCCGGTACCGGGGACGCGGGAGAGGGCGCCCGGACCACTGCGGAAGCGGTCGCCCTGTGGCGGGAGCTGACGGCCGGCGATCCGGGCCCCCACCGGGCCCACCTCGCCCTCGCGCTGATCAACCTGGTGCACGAACTCGCCGCCGCCGGCCGGCCGCACGAGGCCGTCGCCGCGGCGCAGGAGAGCGTCGAGACCTACCGCTGGCTGGCCCGTGCCGATCCGCACGCCCAGGAGGAAGGACTGGCGAGCGCGCTCGGGCTGTTGCGCGATGCCCTCGTCTCCGCGGGCCGCGCGGCGCAGGCCGTCACGGCCGGAGCGGAGTGCGTCACCGTCTTCCGGCGCCTGGCCGCCCGGGCCCCCGACCGCTACGAATGCCGCCTCCGGGGCGCGCTGCACGGCCAGAACGACGCCCTGCACGCGGCCGGCCTGCCGCCGGACCCGGAAGCCGACCGGCGCTCCCCGAAGGTATCGCTCCGGAACGCGGTGTACCGGCCCGCCGCCACGGTGTCCGTGTAGGGGTGGGACCCGACACCCGTGCCCGGCCGACTGCCCCCGCCGGAGTGGCTGGCGCGCGCCGGGGACCGGTCCGGGTACTGGCAGCTGATCCGCTCGGTCCCGCTCGTGGACGCCGCCGAGCTGGCGGGGCGCATCCCCCTGCACCAGTGGCGCCCGCCGGCGGAGGCCGATCTCGAAGTTCTGGAGATGCTCAGGGACATCGACCCCCGCCGGGCGGCCCGGCTGGTCGAGCGGCTGGCCGAGGCCGCGACGGTACGGGTGCCCGAGGAGCTGACCATCCACAACGGGGACTACGCCGACTTTGCGCACGGCCGCGTGGCCCTCCTGGTGGCTACGATCGAGCCGGACATGAGCGAGGTGGTCCGGACCCTCGACCTGGAGAGCGGCCGGCAGACCACTCTGGCCGAGGGCAAGGCGGCGCTGACGTCGATTGCCTGCCTCGGCGCGGGCCAGGCGATCGGGGCCCGCCGGCGGGACGGGCCCCTCACCGGGTTCGAGCTCGTCCGGCTCGACGGACCACGCACCCGGGTACTGGCCTCTGGCACCGCGGTGGGTGGAGCGAGCCTCGCCGTCACCGCTTCCGGTTTCGTGGCCGGTCTGCGGCTGGCGCCGGCCGCGCTCGTCGCTACGAGCGCGGATGATCTGCGTCAGACGGACCTCGCGCAGTGGGGACTCGCCGGCGGCGATCTGCTTGCCGTCCACCCCGCCGGGGACCGGCTGGTCATTTCCGACAGGCACCGGCTGGTCACGGTCGACCAAGGACTGGAAAGGGCCCTGGGCGTGGCCGCCGTCCCCGAAGACTTCGGGGACGTCCGCGACATGGTGTTCTGCGGACCCGACCGGCTTCTCACCTCAGGAGACGGGGGCGGCCTGCTGGTCTGGGACCTGCACGGCCACCAGCCGTACGTGACGGCCGCCCCTCGAGGGCCCGCGCTGAGGAACCTGTTCGCCGTGCCGGCCTGGGGCGCCGTCGGCGGTACGGACCACCGTGAGCACCGGCTCCGCTTCCACGACCCGCACACCCTGCGGCCCGTCCCGCCCCCGGTGCCGCTCCGCGCGGTCGCGGAGCACCTCGACTTCGTCCTGTCCTCGGCGGATGGCCGGTACGTCGCCTACGGCGGACAGCTGGGCCTCGCCGCCGGACACCGCCCGCGCACCGTCGGCCGGCACACCCTTGTGCACGACTTCGACCATCCCGGAGCCGTGCTGCAGCCTCCCTGACCGGTCTGAGCAAGGCGGCCCTCACGGGCCTGCTGACCACATGGAGCGAGGACGCCGAGGTACGGAACGTGCTGGACGTTGCCCGACGGCCGGTTCACCACCCGCCTGTGACCGGGGACGCCAGCGTCCGGAGTAGTGCGCCAAGGGCGTAACCACGGCGCCCCGGAGGGCCGTTGGAACTGTGTGACGGGAACCAAAGAGCATGCCGAGGACACCTGCCCGCTTGTCCACCAGTGCCGTCTGCCGCTGTCCACGAGCACCGTCAACCACCTCGCCGATCTGCTGCGACGCCACCTGAAGGCGATACGGTCCCGGTGGCGGAGCCTGCAGGCGGCAATGACGTGTCCGAGTCCACCGGAAGAAGGCGATCGGGTACTGAACGAGCCGTTGGAACCGGCGACGAGGACGCCGGGCTGGGGCCGATGGTGTGGGCTGAGAGACATGCGCCGAAGGGCGACGTTCGGGCATCGGGGAGGATCCCGGTCAACCACGCGCACTGACACCGCGGCGCTTCTCATCGTGCGTGGAGATGATCTTTACGAATCAGGGCGGCGGGGGGAGGGTACCTTCCAGTATCCGGTTGACACGTTCCCCTGTCTCCTCGGGCGTCCCCGTGCCGTCGAGACCGAGGCGTTCGGCGAGGTCGCGGATGTGGAGATGCGCGGCGGACTCCAGGAGCAGGGCGTACAGGTCTGTCGCGGCCCGGCAGCCGCGGTGGCCGCTGAGGACGAGGACGGCTGCCACCGCCGCCGCGGGCCACCAGAACAGGGCGAGTACCAGGCAGAGGACTGCCCATGCTGTCTGTGCGGTGGCGCGGTTGATGCCTTGGCCGGCGGCCGTGATCTCGGCCCGCTCGTTGTCGGGCAGGACGAGCCACATATGGGGCCAGACAAGATCGAGCTGGAGGTGGAAATCCCGCTCCAGACGAATCGCCGCCGCGTGCAATCGGTCCCCGCACCACGTGGGGCGGTCGGGACGTTCGGCACAGATGCGAGTCATCGCTCTGTATGCGGCATGTCGTTCGACTGAATCGGTCCGCTCACCACGGACCGCTCTGTCGATGGCGTCGCGGCGCAACCGATGCCAGGCGGCGGCCCTGGTCCTCCAGCGCTCCTGGCGACGCGTGACCAACCGGCCGACGTGCCGGCGCAGCGGCGGCGGCCAGTCGCGCCAGTCCGCGGCCAGGGTGGCGCGTTCCACCAAGGCGGAGAGCGAGCGGGCGACGAGACCGACGGCTGCCGAAGCGGCCAGGACGGCGACCAGTGACACGACCTGCCCGCCCAGGGTCCCTGCGGCGGGGGTGTTCGCCCAGTCCGTGATCCGGTCGATCAGGAACGGCAGATCGAAGGGCCGACTGTGGCCGAGGGTGTGCGCGACGACGGCCAGGGCGAGATACAGCGCGCCGGGCATCACCAGTACGGAGAACCATCGCTCGGCGAGCCGCTTTCCAAGTTCGGAGAGGAAGCTGCTGACCATCATCACAACCGGGTGCGACGCAGGCCGACACCGCTGATCGTGCAGGTGGGCACGGCCTGTGAACCCTGCGGCACCCAGTTTCTGGCGCACCGCGCCTGCGGGCACAGGTAGACCGTCTCACCGGGGCCAGTGGAGGTGATCCCCACAGGGCGCGGGCCACGGACGGGCCGGTGCGCTCCGTTTCCGTAACCGTCCAGCCCATGGGCGTCCCCGCCGGCTTGGAGCGCGGCATGCAGATCATTGAGCGGCGCATCGAGGTCTCCGCCACGGAGCACGGCAGCCAGAACCCGCTCCAGGGGTTCCGCGTCGCCCTGTGCTCCTGCATGGAGCTCTGCTCTGATCTCCTCCTGGTGCTCGCAGACGGCGGCCGTCCTGGTTATCGAACGCTCGGCAACTTTGTCCGGTCGGTCGGCCACAGAGCTCCTTCGGTTCGTGCGTACGGCCAGGAGTGCTGACGCCAACTCCATTACGCCCAGCCATGATTGCGCTTAGCCTTCGGACAAACCAGAGAGATGTCGGGGGCGGTGTGTGTGAGGAACTACAGGCGGCGGCAGTGGCGAGGCTCCGTCTGATCGCCGACGCGCATGACAGCGCCGCATCCGCTCATCCCGCTCAGGGGCCGCAGGCCCTCGCAGAAGCCGAACAGCTCTCGCAGCTCCTGGTGGAGGGACGGATCACGCCGCGCGGGCAACCCGGCCGCGCGACCCGCATGTTCGACCTGGGGAACGTACTGCTGGAGCGGTTTCAGGACACCGGCGGCGCGGCCGATCTGGACGCCTCCGTAGACGTCTTCCGCGTCGCTGTGCGGTGCACCCCGACCCATCATCCCCGGCGTGCGGACCATCTGACGAATCTTGGGATATCACTGCACGCGCGGTTCGACCGGGACGGGGACCGGGCCGACTTGGAGACAGCGGTGGACGTCCTGCGCACCGCTGTCCGGGTGTGCCCGGCCGGCCACGCGGACGAACCGATGTACCTGTCGAATCTGGGACATGTGCTGCAGACGCGCTTCGACGACACCGGCGACCTGGCAGATCTCGAACACGCCATCGAATTATCGCGCCAGGCGGCTGCAGGCACACCGCCCGGCCATCCCAGCCGCGCGTCGCGCCTGACGACCTGGGGCCTCGCCAAGCAGACCCGCGGTGAGCGAACGGGCAGCACGGCCGACTCGGACGCGGCCACCGGGATTCTGCGCGAAGCAGTTGAGCACACACCGCCTGAGCACCCCAAACGGGCCGACCGGCTGACCAATCTCGGGCACGCGTTGTGGTCGGAGTCGAAACGGAGTGGGGCCCTCGACCCGTTGAACGCCGGTATCGATGCCCTAAAGGCCGCAGTCGCTGCCCCTCCGGCCGACGATCCGGACCCAGGGGTGTACATGTACAACCTGGGGCGGGCCTTGCGCGCGCGTTTTGACCGCACCGGGGACAGGGCGGACCTGGACGCGGCTGTCGACTGCTTGCGCACAGCGGAACAGCACACTCCACGGGACCATCCTGCGCGCGTCGGCCGGCAGGCCGCCCTGGGCAGCGCGCTGGCTGCCCGGTTCGCGCAGACGGACGAAACGGCGGATCTGGACGCGGCCGTCGCGCTCCTGCGCGAATCCGCTCACGCGACCCCGCCCGAACACCCGCATCACGCCTACCGGTTGACCGCTCTGGCCGGCGAGCTGCACAACCGCTTCGACCGGACCGGGAACCTGCCCGATCTGGACACTGCCGTCTCCCTGTTCCGCACGGCCTTGCGCGCGACTCCGCCCGACCACGAGGAGCGAAGAACCCGACTCACCAATCTGGGCGGAGCGCTCAGGTCGCGGTTCGTGAGACGCGGCGACGCGGACGACCTGAGGGCGAGCATCGAAGCGCTGCGCGAGGCGGCCGAGACGTGCCCGGACGACGATCCCGGACGGCCGATATACACGGCCAATCTCGGCGGCGGTCTCCTGTCGCGGTTCGACCGGACCGGTGCCCTCGCGGATCTGGACGCGGCTGTCGACCTTCTGCGCGAAGCACTCCGCCAGACTGCGCACGAGGACCCGAAACGGGCCACTCGTTCGTCATCGCTGGGCAGTGCTCTGCACGAACGCTTCGATCGCACCGGGAGCATGACGGACCTACGGGCGGCCGTCGACGCCAAGCGGGAGGCTTTGAGGAGAACCCCGCCCGGCCATCCCGACCGGGCCCTGCGACAGGCGGCCCTAGGCGGTGTGCTGCAGTCCCGCTTCGAACGCACTGGCGACCTTTCCGACCTGCACGCGGCCGTAGAACACAAACGCCTGGCAATCCAGGACATACCGGCCGACCATCCCCTGCGTGCCGCTCTGCTGTCCACTCTGGGCAGCACGCTGATGTCCCAGTACGACCACACCGGCGCATTGGCCGACCTGGACGCGGCCATCGAGGCCAAGGACCGGGCGCTCCGGGACACGCCCGCCGACCATCCGGACCGGACCGGGCGGCTGACGAACCTCGCGATTTCTTTGCAGGACCGGTCCCAGCACGTCGGGAACGCTGCAGACCTGGACTCGGCCGTCGCTGTGGCACGCACTGCGGTTGCCGAAAGCCAGGACGGCTCGCCCTACCAACTGATCTACTGGGCCAATCTGGGACGCGCGCTGCAGTCGCGGTTCGAGCACACCGGGGACACCGCAGACCGTGACGGGGCGGTGGCCGCGCAGATCGCGGCGTGGCAGGTGACTGCGGCCGCGCCCTCGGCCCGCGCCAAAGCAGCATGGCGGGCGGCCAGGCTGCTCGCACCGGTGGACGCCGAGCGAGCGGCGGACATGGCGGAGGCAGCGGTTCTCTTGCTGCCCGAGGTAGCACCCCGCCGCCTGGAGCGATCGGACCAGCAGCACGCGATCGGTGGTCTGTCCGGCCTGTCCGCCGACGCTGCCGCACTGGTCCTCTCCAGCACCCGGGGTACGGCCGGGCAGCGTGCCACCCGCGCCCTGCGGCTGTTGGAAACCGGGCGGGCCGTGCTGCTCAGCCAGGCGTTCGACGCCCGCGACGACCTCGCCACCCTGCGACAACGGCATCCCGAACCAGCCCGCAGGTTCGCGGAGCTGCGGGACGCTCTCGACCGGCCCACCCCGGAGAGCGACCCGTCGTACGCGGAGGGCCGGGACGCTGAGCACACGGCACGCGACCGTCACCAACTGGCCCATGAATTCGGCGAACTCCGAGCCGAGATCCGCTCACTGCCCGGCTTCGCCTTCTTCGGGATGCCTCCCCGTGCGGAAGAGCTCCTCGCCGAAGCCGGGGAAGGCCCCGTGGTGGTCTTCAACATCAGCCACCGCCGCAGCGGCGCCCTGCTGCTCGTGCCTTCAGGGGTGACCTACATGGACCTACCAGGCCTCACCCACACCGTCGTGTCGGAGAAGGCCGCCGTCTTCGGCGCGGCGCTGCGTGGAGCCGTGGAGGGCAAGACGGGAAGCGCGCGGCGCGGCGCGCAGGCCACGCTGGTGGAAGTACTGCAATGGCTGTGGGACGCGGCCGCAGGGCCGGTGCTGGACGCACTGGGATTCGACCGGCAGCCGGAACAGGAGTGGCCTCGGCTGTGGTGGTCTCCGGGCGGACTGCTCGGGATGCTGCCCCTGCACGCCGCCGGTCATCACGCGGACCCTCCGCAGGCCCCCGGGCGGCGTACGGTCATGGACCGGGTGGTGTCCTCCCACACACCCACCGTGCGTGCGCTGCGGTACGCCCGGGAGCGCGTCAGGGGCCAGACGGCTCAGCGGGCAGGCAACACACGCGGATTGATCGTCGCCATGCCCACCACACCGGGTCTGTCCGGTCTCGGCAGGCTGGACCACGTGGACGAGGAGACGCAGATGCTGCACCGGATGCTGCCCGCCTCCGTGCTGCTGCGGGAACCTGACCGGCCAGGACCGGCCGGCTCGCGGGAGCTGCCGGCCCCCTCGGGACCGGAAGGCGAGGCGGAACAGCCGGGGAGTGACCGATCCAATGACACCGGTGCCGCACGGACACCGACCAAGGCCAACGTGCTGGGGCAGCTTCCCGGTTGCGCTATCGCGCACTTCGCCTGCCACGGCGCCGGCCATCCCACCGACCCCTCACGCAGCCTCCTTCTGCTGCATGACCACGCAGAGGACCCCTTCACCGTCGCCGGCCTCGCCGCCGTGGAACTGTCCCGTGCTCAATTGGCCTATCTGTCCGCGTGCCGCACCGCCTCGGCCGAGGCCGACCGTTTGGCGGACGAGGCCATCCACTTGGCCTCCGCATTCCAGCTGGCCGGGTTCCCGCACGTCATCGGCACCCTGTGGGAGGTCAGCGACCACCTCGCCGCCACGATCGCCAGGACGTTCTACGCCTCACTGCGCACCCCCGGCGGACTACTCGACACGCGTGGGTCGGCTCGTGCCCTGCATGCCGCTCTGCGCCGAGCCCGCGACGGTGACGACATGCCCGGTGGCTACGACCGGACCCGCACCCCGTACCTGTGGGCCGCCTACCTTCACACCGGCGCCTGACCATCAGGGCCTGCCGGCGAACAGGCAGTGTGCCGACCCTGCACTGTCCGGGGATGGCGCGGCGGTCCGTGACTAGGAGCCGACCGCGCGACGCCACCGTACTGCTGTGCCAAGGACTCTCCCCCACCACGGACAAGGCCGAACCGGCGGCAGCTCCGGCGGGAATGCCGCTCAGCGACACCGCGAGCGGGATGCCCTGGCCGTCGGTGAGGATGTGGTGCTCGCTGCCCGGCCGTGCACGGTTGGTCCCAGACACCGGCCTCGTTCCAGGCCGCCAGGCGCCGCCAGCACGTCATGCTCGAGCCGAAGCCGAGCTCCTGGGGCAGGTACCCCATAGCCTCATCAACGGGCGATCAAGCAGACAGTCACATGATCAAACCGCTTTTGTTGGAGCCAGTAAGTCCTGACAAAGGCTTGCCGGGACACGGCGACCACGGACCGCTGACTCATGCCAACGCCAGTGAGTCACCCCTTCCACCCACAGGCAGCGCCTGCCGTGAACTGCTGTGACCAACGGTGTCTACGCCGGCAGGGCGACCGCGCGGACCATCAAACTCCTGCCCGACGGCACCGTCTTCCATAGTGGAGTACGCGCGGGTTCCGTCGGAGCTCTGGCTGACTGGAAACCCGCATTTCAGCAGGTCCACTAGGGCGCCGAGCACGCTCGATCGCTCGTGTGAGAAATCGGCAGTAACTCGCGAAATGTGCGAGTGATCGCAGTAATAGTTTTGGAGCATGGCTCAGTTGGCGTTGAGCCACTTCATGAATGTTTGCGCCTTGTCTTTCCACAGGGCTGGATGTGTCATCGACAAGTGTCCCGTTGAATCGTCTGTAGTCGGGCGTACGACGTATCTTCCGTGCTGCACCTTGGTCATGTCTCGCTGCAGGATACCGAGGCTGTCGCGGTAGAATTCGTCGTCGGCAAAGTTCATTGCGTACAACTTGGCCGTTATATTCCCTAGGTGAGGCTCGGCGTTAAAATCTTGGGACGCCTCCAGCGAGTAGATGAGGTCATTGGCGTCGCCGCCGGAGGATTGCGCTTTAACGGCCTGGATGAACTGGTCAGCCTGCCCGGGTGTGGTTACTTCTTCTTGCAGGTGTGAGACACCGTCGATCATCATGCGCGCAATGCTGGCAGCAGCCGCCGCCGCAGGTGGCTGTTGTTGGTAGTTTCCGCCGTTCCAGGTTGGGTCGGATTTTATTTGGTCGACGATGATTTTTCGCCACAGCAGGTTCCGTCCGCTGATCGGCGCTGGGAAGCACGCCACTGGCATGATTCCGTCCATCGCGGTTGGGTAAGCCTCTGCCCACTGCCAGGCGTTCATGCAGCCCATGGACATCCCCACGACTGCGCGCAGATGCGAAATGCCGAGTGTCTCCGTGACGAGCTTGTGTTGGAGATCGACCATGTCGCCGTACCCATAGTGAGGGAATCTGCTTCTGAGTCCGTCGCTCGGCTTGCTCGACTGACCGTGCCCGATCGCGTCGGGAATGATAACCAGATAACGTGTCACATCAAATGGTGCCCCTGGCGTGAAAAGCGACTGTTGAAACTCCGGTGTCAACAGGGCCTTGCTGCTCGCGCCCGTCCAGTGAAGGAGCAAGATAGCGTTATCGATCACGCCCTTCTGATTTTTGTGCGGTTTGCCGAGTAGGGTGTAATGGAGTTTCAGCTGATCGATTTTCTCGCCGTCCCGGAATTTGTAGTCAGCGACAGTGGCGTCTCCTTCGCGGGGAGTCGTCACACCGGACTGGGGCGACGGTGCCCCACTTGCCGCCGTGCCTGCAGCAGTCTGGTGCTCGGTGGCCGACCGCGCGGGGCCAGCACAACCTTGAAGCAACGCGCACATTGCTAGAGCGGTGAAAGCGATGGCCACACGGCCAGTCCTGTGCCGTATGAGACCTTTCTTCCCGTGATGTGGGCGTGAGCGTGTCGACATCTTTCTCCTACTTTCCTGGTTGCATACTCAAGGGAAGGATTTCCGGAGCCCGAGTCATCGCCCCGGCGAGTCAGAGATCCGTCGCTGGATCATCGAGATCGAATTGCTGGAGGCCGTGCTCGCACCTGGTCTTGTCAGGTCCGCCGGGCTCCCGGCCGGGGCGGCGGGACCACGCTGCGGTCCCCGAAGGTGACCAGCGCGTGCGTCGGCGCGGCGCTGGCGCGCAGGAGCGCTGCGAGGCCACGGGGCCCTGCCGGAGGGTGCGGTCCGGCCCCAGGGTGATCATCATCGTGGTGAGGGCCGGCATCGGACGCCCGAAGAGCGTGATCTCCTTGATGTGTGCCTCGTGGTCGAGTCGCAGCAGCTGCGCCTCCTCGAACGGCTGGGTCGTGCCCGCGCGTTGTGGAGCACCGTGGAGGCGTTGTCCTCGCCGGTCTGGGCGTGGAGGCGGATGTCCTCGACCGCCGTGTACGCGGGGGCCAGGAAGTCTCGCAGCTGGCCGGGTCCCTCGCGGTGGAACTGTTCGGTGAGCGGCGGGACGAGCACGACGTCCGCGCTCAGGCACGTGGCCGCGGCGTCGACGTCACCGCGTTCCAGGGCGGATCGCCAGCGCGCGGCGGTAGTGGCGGCGGAGTGTGGGGTGTCGGACATGGGTCTCCCCGGTATGAACGGCGCGATCGGGTTTGCAGGTGGCGGGTGTCAGCCGTCGAGTTGGTCGAGCTTGCGGATCTGCTTGTCGAAGGCCCAGGCAGGTACGAGGCTTACGGCCATCGGGCTTCCCGCCGATGGCGGGGAAGCGGGGACCTGAGGCCGTGGGCGCTGCTCCGGCCGCCGGGGTCGGGCATCAATCCCAAAGAGCGTTTCGGTCGCCGGGCCGGCGCGACGACGGGGCGGATCAGTGCATGTCTGCCGCATCGAGCAGGGCGGTCACCGTGGGTGCGATGAGCCCGGTCAGATGGTCGGCGCCGATCCCCGCGCGGGCGCTGGCGCCGTCGAAGACCAGGATCAACTGGCGGGCCAGCAGGTCGGGATCGCTCGCCCCGCCATGGTCGGCCTCGGCACGGAAAAAGGCCGTCAGGTTCGCTTTGATCTGGTGGGCCACCCGGCTCGCGGGGTGGGCCTGGTCCTTCAGCTCGATCTGTACAGCCAGGTACCGGCAGCCGTGGAACTCGGGCGCACCCGCCTGCAGTTCCACCCGCTCGAAGACGTGCAGGATCCGCTCGCGGGGGGAGCGGCCATCATCCGCCGGGGGCAGGGCCCTCGCCACGAAGGCAGCGGAACGCTCCTTCAGGCTCACCGCCAGCAGTTCGTCCTTGCTCTCGAACAGCTGGTACATGGAGCGCTTGGACACTCCCGCCGCCTTGCACAGCGCCTGGACGCCGATGCCGACGCCGTCGCGGTAGGTGAGCGTGGCCGCCGCCTCCAGCAGCCGCTCCCGGGGGCTTTGCTTCACTTTGGTAGTCACCGCGAGGTCAACTCCGATCGGACGCAATAGAAACCGATCGGTTTCCATGTGGGGTCGGGGGAGGTGCCCGCCGTCGGGCGGACGTCTGAAGGCCGCTGAGAGGCTCGACGCCGGTTTTGGGGGAGAGACCGTCGCCGAGCCCTGATGGTGCACGCGCCTCTCGTCCCCACGGAGGCGACGCACACCGGGGCCACTCCGCGTAATGGCCCCGTCTTGGGTGAGCCGCCTTCCGCTACGCCAGGGCAGCGGTCTTCTCGGGCTCCGTCTCGGCGGGGATGCGGTGCAGCCCCTTGCGGTCGTACCACCCGAGCACGCCGAAGCCGAAGAGCACGGCCGCCACGAGGCCGGCGGCCATCATCACCCAGCCCCGGGTCAGACCGGCGTCGCCCTGGGCGTCGTAGTAGAGGATCGAGCGGATGCCGCCGGTGATCTGCCGCAGCGGTTCGAACTCCGCGAGGAAGCGGTAGAAGCCGGGCAGTGCCTGGATCGGCGTGGTGGCGTTGGCCGTCGGCACCGCCATCCCGATGAAGACCAGCGTGACCACCAGCATGCCGGGCGTACCGAAGACCGCGAGCAGGGTGAGCGCGCCGATCCCGGAGACCGCGACGGCGCACACCGAGAACAGCCACAGCAGCGGCGGATGGGCGGCGTGCATTCCCATGAGGCCGACCGCGCCCACCATGACCAGGGTGCCCATCAGCAGCGACAGTCCGGCCATGAGGGTGCTGCTGATGGCGAGGGTCTGCACCCGGGTGGCCCGGATCAGCGGGCGGTGCAGGCGCAGCGGGCCCATGTCGTTGTGGGTGTAGCCCAGAGCGTGGTCGACCTGGCCGCTGATGACGTTGGCGGAGAGCATGCCGACGACCACCAGGACCAGCGCGTAGTAGAACGCCGTCAGGCCCAGACCGCTGTGCGCGTCGAGGGGGTGGCCGTCCTCGACGGTGACGGCGGCCGGGTCGGCGAGCAGGACGCGTGCCGCGGCGGGCAGCTTCGCCTGCCCGGTCCCGCCCTGGGACGTGAGCTCCTTGCCCACCTGGAGCGAGGCGCTTTCGGCCGCCTGCGTGGTCGCCGTCCGGGCCAGGCTGGAGCCCACGCTGCCGGCGGACTGGTTGGTCAGCACCGTCAGTGTCGGACGGGCCGGGGTCCCGGTGGTCGCGGCGCTGGTGAGTGCGGTGGTGGCGGAGGTGAAGTCGGCGGGGACGACGAGCGCGCCGTACAGTTTGCCCTTGCCGAGTGCCTCCTTCATCTGCTTCTCGCCCATCACCTTCCAGTCGATCTTGCCCCCGCTCGCGGTGGTCTCCTTGATCGACTCAGTGATCCGAGCCCCCAGGTCGACCTGCTTGCCACCGACAGCGGCCCCCTTGTCGGCGTTGACCAGGCCGACGGGCAGATTCTTCATGTGATCGACGGGATCGATGTTGGCGCCGACGTAGAACACGGTGAAGAGCACCGCGAGGGCGCCCGTGATGACGCCGTTGGCGATCCACAGGGGTTTGGCGCGCAGTACGCGGAAGGGGTGAATCCCACTCATTACTTATTACTCCGGTCTCGGATAACACGCTCATATCCGAAGAAGGGTGGACGGCTGGATTCAGCACCCTGCCGGGACTCCGGCTGATGAAACCGGTCGGTTTTAGACTCACCTGTAAACCGATCGGTTTGGGGCGGGGTCGACCGCTGCATTGCTGGGGTGCGCACCTGGACAGCGACCAGGTGGCCGTCTGACGCGAGCCGGAGAGGTCATACGAGCCTGACCGGCCCGGCGTCGATCGGCAGGCGGACCAGGAGATAGGGCTTGCGGCGCAGGTCCTGGCCCTCGTGGAAGGGGGAGAGCCGGTTGAGCTGGTTGGCGGTGGCGTACAGGTGCCGGTCCGAGGCGACGGAGAGGGTGTCGACCCAGAGCAGGTCGGTGCCCTGGGCGAGGGTGCGGTAGGTGCCGTTCGGGTTTCTGCGCCAGAGGGAGTTGTGTTCCAGGTCGCCGCCGTAGAGCCGTCCCTTGTCGTCGCT